>NZ_QLLC01000001.1 GCF_003350205.1 Brevundimonas bullata
GCAATCTCCCCGTCAGAGACAGGGAATCACGATCCGCGAATAATGCAACGGTTCCACAAGGGGAGAAGGGCTTAGGTGCGCGTCTTCGCCGCCACCGACCGCAGGCCGGCCAGCAGGGCGTCGCTGGTCGCGTCGGTCTTGCAGCCCGCCGTCAGGATCAGGCGCATGGCCTGGACGTGGACGCCGACCGAGGGCCAGCTCCAGGCGTTGTTGGTCTGCATCCGGTCGGCCACGTCGCACAGGCTGTAACCGGCGTCATACAAGGGGCCGGTGTCGAAGAAGCCCGCCGTGTCCAGCAGCGACGAGGCCAGTTGATAGACCTGGGGCTCGCTGCCCGGAGCGGCGGCGGCGGCGACCAGTTCCAGCTCGGTGATGGTTCCGGCGACCGTGATCATGACGTCGTCGCGGTGGCGGTCCAGACGCTCGTTGGCGCGGCGCTCAATGTCGGCGACGGTGCGACCGCCCGGCTGGGCCATCTGGCGGGCTAGGGTGGTCTTGATCTTCAGGGTGCGAGCTTCGGTCATAGCGCGACCCTCTGGGGTTTAAGCAACATATCGATGTCGGACTGGTCCATATTGGCCTCGACGGCGGCGCCGACGTGGGTCGACAGGTCGCCCTGACGACGGCCGGGAATGCCCAGCGGCGGGCCGAAGTTGCGGACGCGGCGGTCGGGTCCGACGTAGTTCTCGCTCTCGACGAACTCGCGCTCGTCGCCCGCCAGCCAGACGATCCGCTTCAGCAGCACCGCCGGGGTCAGGGGTTTGGTGATGACGAAGCTGACGCCGCAGTCGCGCCCCTCGCGCACCTTGGATTGCGAAGCATGGCCGGTCAGCAGGATGACGGGAATGAAGCGCAGCGGCGCCGGGGTCTCGCGCCGCAACCAGCGGGCGAAGGCGTAGCTGTCCATCGCCGGGTCGGAACAGTCGATGACGATCAGATCGACGGCGCGGTTCTGGATGATCCGCACCGCCTCGACCGCCGAGGCGCACTTGATCTGCTCCTTGACGCCGAAGCCGTGAAAGACCGAGCTGAGCATATCCAGCGCCTGCGGATTGTCGTCGATCAGCAGGACGGTGGATTGCTCCAGATTGACGCGGTCGGTCGCGCTCATCGGATCAGTCGAACAGCAGCAGGTCGCCGGAGACGGCGGCGGGGGCGGTTTCAGACAGGGGTCTGCCCCGGAACGACAGTTCGCGCAGGCGGTCGGCCATCTCGGCCAGAGGCAGGGCGGCCAGGGCCGTATCCATCGGCTGATCGGCGGCCAGGGCGCCGGCCAGCCCCGACAGGGCGTCGACCCGCTGGCTCAGGACGTCAAAGGCCTGCATCCGCGTCAGGTAGGTCAGGCGTTGCTCCGGCGGCGCGCCCTTGACCAGTTCGGACACCAGATCGCCGGCCTCGTCGATCCCGGCGCGGATGTCGGCCAGTTCGGCCGAGACGGCGGCCAGCAGGCCCTTGGTATTGGGGTGGCTCATCAGAAAAGCTCCAGCGCGCCGGACTCGACCGGCGGCAGGCGCGGCGGCGTCGGGCGCGGGGCGACCGCGTCCGTGACCGCGCGTTGCAGCGCCCGGCCCGTCACCGGCCAGTAATGCAGTCGACGCCCCCCGGCGCCCCGGAGGCTGGCGCCGACGACGGGTATGCCTTCGTCGGCCAGAAAGCGTTCGGCGAAGTCGGCGTTGGAGGCGCCGACATCCTTGAGCGAGTCGAACATGCGGCCGCCGCCGAACAGCTTGGCCTCCAGACGGTCGCGACGACCGCCCGCCTTCAGCACGTCGTTGATCAGCAGCTCCATGGCGTAGGCGCCGTAGCGACGCCCCGCGTCGGTCCCCGCCCCTGCGCCTTCGGGCAGCAGGAAGTGGTTCATGCCGCCGACCCCGGCCACGGGATCGCGCAGGCACATGGCGACGCAGCTGCCGAGCACAGTGGAGAGCACGACGTCGCGATCGGACGTCACAAGATGCTCGCCCTGGCCGACATGGACGCGCCTTTCGGTCGTCTGCTGATCGCGTGCGGCGTTCACGTCAGCGGGCCGAAGACGCCTTCCAGCTTCTCTTTCAGCTGGGCGGTGGTGAAGGGTTTGACCAGATAGTTGTTCACGCCGAACTGCACGGCGCGCTGCACCAGTTCACGGTCGGCGCGGCCGGTCAGCATGATGAAGGCGGTCTTGGAGGTCGGCGGGTGGGCGCGGATGGCGCGCAGCAGGCCGAGGCCGTCGAGGTTCGGCATGTTGAAGTCGGAAATGATCAGGTGCACCGGCTTGGTGATGGCGGCGCGCAGACCCAGCTCGCCGTCGGCGGCTTCGGAGATTTCGCGCACGCCGATCTGTTGCAGGCTGTTGCGGATCAGGGAGCGCATGGTCAGCTGGTCGTCGACAACCAGAACATTGAGGGCGGAGGCGGCAGGCATAGGCAGTCCTTACGCAACAGGCTTGGAGGCGTGGGCGCCGGCGGCGCACAGGTCGAGGATGGCGGGGGCGAGACGGGGGAGAGACAGCTGGCGCTCGACGGCGCCCAGCTCGAAGGCGGCGCGCGGCATGCCGTAGACGACGCAGGACTGCTCGTCCTGGCCCAGGGTGCGAGCCCCGGCCCGACGCATGGCCAGCAGGCCCTTGGCCCCGTCCTTGCCCATCCCGGTCAGGATGACTCCGGTCATCGGGCGGCCCTGGCGGGCGACCGCGTTGAACAGGACGTCCACGGACGGGCGGTGGCCGTTGACCGTATCGGCCACGACCAGACGGCAGCGGCCGTTGGCGACCTCAAGATGGGCCTCGCCGCCGGGGGCGATATAGACGTGGCCCGCCTTCAGCGGCGCGCCGTCCACGGCCTCGGTGACGGTGGCGCCCGACATCTTGTCCAGACGGGCGGCGAAGCTCTTGGTGAAGGTGGCGGGCATGTGCTGCGTCACCACCGTCGCCGGGCAGTTGGCCGGGAAGGCCGACAGGATGTTCAGCAGAGCCTCGACCCCGCCGGTCGAGGCGCCGATGGCCAGGATGTGGTTGGGGTCGGCGCGATAGGCGCCGTCCACCGCCTTGGCCTCGCGCGTTTCCAGCGGGCGAACACGCGAGCGGGCGGCGATCTTCACCTTTTCGGCCAGGTCGCCGAAGGCCTCCTGGGCCGAAACGCCGGGCGCGGGCTTGGCCACCGCATCGACCGCGCCGATCTCCAGCGCCGCCAGGGTGACGTCGGTGCCCGCCTGGGTCAGGGTCGAGACCATGACCACCGGCATGGGCCGCAGCCGCATGATCTTTTCGAGGAATTCCAGCCCGTTCATATTGGGCATCTCGACGTCCAGGGTGATGACGTCGGGGTTCAGCTCCTTGATGGCGGCGCGGGCCTCCAGCGGATCGGCCGCCGTGCCGACCACGGCGATCTCGGGGTCGCGGCGCAGGACGGCGCTGATCAGGCTGCGCATGGTGGCGCTGTCGTCGACGATCAGGACGCGGACGGGATTCTGGCTCATGCCCGGCCTCCCAGCTTGTAGGCGGTCAGGCCGCAGGTCTGCAGCTGAGCCGTCGCCGGGCCGCTGACGCGTTCCGAGTGACCGATGTAGAGAACGGCGCCGGGGGCCATCAGCGGGGTGAAGCGGCTCCAGACCATCTCCTGGGTCGCGTCGTCGAAATAGATGACCACGTTGCGGCAGAAGATGACGTCGAACCTGCCCTTCATCGGCCAGTCGCCGATCAGGTTCAGCTCGCGGAAGGACACCAGGCGACGCAGGGTCGCGTCGGCGCTGAACTGACCCGGCGAACCGGGGACCGGGGTGAAATGCTTGCGGCCAGACGCCGGCACCGGCGACAGCAGTTCGTCGGAATAGATCCCCGCCGCGCCCTCGGCGACCATGTTGGGGTCGATGTCGGTGGCCAGGATGCGCACGTCCAGATCGGCGGCTTCCGGCAGGACGTCGAGCACGGTCAGGGCCATGGAATAGGGCTCCTGGCCGTTGGAACAGGCCGCCGACCACAGGCGCACGCGCCCGCCGGCCCGCGCCCGCGCCGCCAGTTCCGGCATGACCTGATCGCGCAGGTGATCGAAGTGGTGCGGCTCGCGATAGAAGCGGGTGACGTTGGTGGTCAGGGCCGCGGTCATGGCCTGACGCTCGTCGACGCCCTCCACGCCCTCGATCAGGGCGCAGTAGTCGCGGAAGCTGCGCAGACCCAGCACGCGCAGGCGCTTGGCCAGGCGGGAATAGACCAGGGCTGCCTTGCCCTCGCTCAGGGCGATGCCGGCGTGGGCGTGCAGGGTCTGGGCGATGTGGCGGAAGTCCTCGGCCGTGAAGACGAACTCGCCTTCGACCAGGGACGTGCGCCCAGTGGCGGTCGTCATGCGGCTTCGGCTTCGCTTTCAGCCGGCAGGACGTGGTTGAGGTCGATCAGGCTGATCATGCGGCCGCCCTCGACGGCGAAGATGCCCTGGACGAAGGTCTTGACGTGGTCGCTGGCGACGTCGGGCGTCGGCTGGATGGTCGAGTCCGTCAGCTGCACGATGTCGGACACGGCGTCGACCAGCAGGCCGACCAGACGGCTGCCGATATGGGCCACCATGATGACGTGGCGAGCGGTCGGCTCCGCCGTGGCCAGGCCGAAGCGGGCGCCCAGGTCGATGATCGGCAGGACGATGCCGCGCAGGTTGATCACGCCCTTCATGTAGGAGGGCGAGCGCGGCAGGGGCGTCGCCGGGGTCCAGCCGCGGATCTCGCGGACGTTCATGATGTCGACGCAGAATTCCTGCTCGCCGATGCGGAAGGCGATCAGTTCCCGGTCGGCGCCGGCGACGTTGGAGGTGACTTCGGTCATGGTGTTCAGCTCGCCATCTTCAGTTCGGGGCGGTTGGATTTGCGGTGCCCGGCGATGACCAGGGCGTCGATATCGAGGATCAGGGCGACGCTGCCGTCGCCCAGAATGGTCGCGGCGGAGACGCCGTCGACCTGGCGGTAGTGGGTTTCCAGGCTCTTGATCACGACCTGGCGCTGGCCGTTGATGGCGTCGACCAGCAGGGCGGCGCGCGAGCCGGCCTCGGTCTCCACGATCATGACCACCCCGCCCGTAAGTGTCGTGGCGTCGTCGCGGAAGCCCATGACGCGGCCCACGTCCACCATGGGGACGAACTCCTCGCGGAAGCGGATGACGGCGTCATGGCCGCCGACGTAGTGGACGTCCTCGATGCGCGGCGTCAGGCTCTCGACGATGGCCGACAGGGGGGCCACCAGGGTCTGGCCGGCGGCGGACACCACCATGCCGTCCAGCACGGCCAGGGTCAGCGGCAGGCTGAGGGTGAAGGTCGAGCCCTTGCCTGGGTTGGAACTGATCGAGATGCGCCCGCCCAGGGCCTGGATCGAACGACGCACCACGTCCATGCCGACGCCGCGGCCCGAGACGTCGGTGATGGTCTCGGCGGTCGAGAAGCCGGGCAGGAAGATCAGATTGTCGACCTCGTCGTCGGTCAGGACGGCGTCCTCGGCGATCAGGCCGCGATCCACGGCGATGCCGCGCACGCGGGGGCGGTTGATGCCCTTGCCGTCGTCGGCGATCTCGATGACGATCCGGCCCGAGCGGTGCAGGGCGGCCAGACGGACCGTGCCCTCGGCGGGCTTGCCGGCGGCTTCGCGCTCCTCCGGGCTTTCCAGCCCGTGGTCGATGGCGTTGCGCAGCATGTGGGTGATCGGCTCGGCCAGGCGTTCGACCACGGTCTTGTCGACCTCGGTGTCTTCGCCCGACGTGACCAGACGCACGCGCTTGCCCGTCATCTCGGCGACTTCGCGCACCAGGCGCGGCATGCGCTGGAACACCGACTTCACCGGCTGGGCGCGGATGGCCATGACGCTGTCCTGAATGTCGCGCGTCAGCAGTTCGAGGTCTTCCAGACCCAGGGCGATGTCGGACGACCGGGCCAGGCCGCTCTCCATGACGCGCTGGGCCAGCATGGCCTGCTGGATGACCAGCTCGCCGACCACATTGATCAAGCGATCGACGCGGTCGAGATCGACGCGGATCGTCACCGGAGCGACGGCGGCGGGGGCTGAGGGCGCAGCGGCCGGGGCCGAGGCGACGGGGGATGGGGCGGCAGGAGCCGGAGCGGCGGGCGCGACCGGCTTGGGCGCGGCGGCGACCGGCGCAGGCGCGGCGACGGGCGCGGCTTCGACCGGCGCCTTGGCCTGGGCCAGCAGGGCGGCCAGGTCGAACGCGGGCTCGGCAGGCGCGGCGTCCAGCACCGGCAGCGGCGGCAGGGCGGTTTCGGCCGAGGGCGATCCTCCGTCCAGGGCCGTGATGCTCAGGTCGCAGTCCATCTCGACGAAGTCGAAGACGTCGCGGACGGCGGCTTCGGTGACGTCGCCGGTCAGGACGATGGTCCAGATCAGATGGGCGTCTTCGGCGTCCAGCGCTTCCAGCGACGGCAGGCCGCTGGCGTCCAGCTCGACCGAAGTCTGGCCCAAACGGGTCAGTTCGCGCAGCAGCAGGCTGACATCGTTGGCGCTGGCGTAGAGGCGCGGATGCGGACGGAAGACGATGCGCCAGCCCGCGGTCAGGGCGGCGGCCGAGGGCGCGGCCAGGTCCGGCAGATCGAGCGAAGGCAGGTCGAGGGCGGGCAGATCCAGCGACGGCAGTTCGGCGGGGGCGCCGAAATCGGCCAGGTCCAGCGTCAGGGGCTTGAAGCCGAAATCATCCTCGTCGGCGACGACGGGCGCGGCAGCGACGGCGGGCGTGGCCTGACCGTGGGTCAGGACTTCCAGCTCAGCCACCAGACCGGCCGAACGCGCGGCGTCGACCGGCGCGCCGGTCCCCTGGGCGGCGGCGATGTGGTCGGCCAGGACGTCGGAGGCGCGCAGCAGGGTCTTGACCGTGACGTCGTCGCATTCCTTACGGCCTGAGCGCAGCTCGTCCATCAGGGTCTCGAAGACGTGGGCGAAGCGGACCAGGTCTTCCAGACCGAAGGCCCCTGCCCCGCCCTTGACCGAGTGGACGGCGCGGAAGACGGCGTTGATCGTCTCGATGTCGCCCTCGCCGGTCTCCAGCGCCAGCAGGTTGGTTTCCAGGTCGCCCAGCAGTTCGCTGCACTCCTGGAAGAATGTGACCTTGATGGCCTCGAACGGATCGTCGCTCATAAGTCTGGTGTCCTCAGGCCGCGACGCGACGGACGGCGTCGACCAGCTTGGCCGGGTCGAAGGGTTTGACGATCCAGCCGGTGGCCCCGGCCTCGCGGGCGCGTTGCTTCTTGGCGGCGTCGCTCTCGGTGGTCAGGACCAGGACCGGCGTGGCCTTGTGGTCCGGGTCGGCGCGCATGCCCTCGATGAAGCCGAAGCCATCCATGCGGGGCATGTTGATGTCGGTGATGACGATGTCGGGGTTTTCGGCCCGCAGCACCTCCAGACCGTGGACGCCGTCCTCGGCCTGAACCACCCGATAACCGGCGCCCTTGAGCGCCAGCATCAGCATGTCCCGCATGGTGCGGGAATCATCGACGGTCAGGATGGTCTTGGTCACGCGAGTTGTCCTTGCGGAGCGAGGTCCGCGGCGGAGGCGCCGAAAGCGCTCCATTGCGAGGCGAAGGCCTCGGAAACATTGATGAAGGTCAAGGCCTGACCATCGGCGCGCCATGTGGCGATCGCCGACAGCAGGACCTGAAGGCAGAGGCCGCCGAGCCTCTCGACCGCCGAGACGTCCAGCAAGGCTTCCTGACCGCGCACGGCCAGGATCTGCGCCTTCAAGGGCTCGGCGGCGCGCAGATCAAGCACGGCCGGAAGAGTGATCAGGCTCGACATCAGAACTCCTCCCAACCGTCTTCGACGGGCTGGGTCTTGAGGGCGGCGCCGCCGCGACCGACGGTCTTGAGGGCGGCGACGGTCTGGGCCACCGGCTGTGCGGCGCGGGCCGGGGCGGCGGCGGGCGCCGACCTGTGCGTGGCGACCGGAGCGGCGACCTGACCCGTGCGGAAGCGGGCGACCGACGAGGCCAGGATATCGGCTTCCTGGGCCAGGGAGTGGCTGGCGGCGGTCGACTGCTCGACCATCGCCGCGTTCTGCTGCGTCACCTGATCCATCTGGTTCACGGCGGTGTTGACCTGTTGCAGGCCGGTGGCCTGCTCCTGGGCCGAGGCCGAGATTTCCGAGACCAGGCCGTCGATCTCTGCCACGCGGCTGACGATGCGTTGCAGGGCCTCGCCCGTCTGACCGACCAGGGTGACGCCGGCGCCGACCTGCTGGCCAGAGGCCGAGATCAGGGTCTTGATCTCTTTGGCCGCTTCCGCCGAACGCTGGGCCAGGGCCCGGACTTCCGAGGCCACGACGGCGAAACCGCGACCCGCATCACCCGCACGCGCGGCCTCGACGCCGGCGTTCAGCGCCAGCAGATTGGTCTGGAAGGCGATCTCGTCGATGACGCCGATGATGTTGCCGATCTCGGTCGAGGAGCGCTCGATGGCGTTCATGGCGGCGACGGCGTCGCGCACCACATTGCCGCTGGTCTCGGCGTCGCCGCGGGCCTGCTGCACCACGCCCGAGGCCTGACGGGCGCCGTCGGCGGTCTTGTTCACCGTGGCGGTGATCTCGTCCAGGGCGGCGGCGGTTTCTTCCAGCGAAGCCGCCTGCTGCTCGGTGCGGCGCGACAGGTCGTCAGACGCCTGACTGATCTCGCCGGCGCCGGAGCGGATGGCGGCGACGTTGGAGACCACCACCGACACAGCCTGCTCCAGCTGTGAAATGGCGGCGTTGAAGTTGGCCTTCAACTGCTCGGCCTTGGGCGCGACCTGAACCATCATGCGGTGGGTCAGATCGCCCTGGGCCATGGCGTTCAGGCCTTCGCCCAGAGCCGTGATGGCGACGCGGTCTTCCTCGGCGGACCGGGCCTTCTCGGCCTCGACGCGGGCCCGCTCTTCCTCGGCGGCGGCGCGCTGGGCCACGGCATCGGCTTCCAGACGGGCGTTGGCGATGGCGGCGTCCTTGAAGGCCGTCACGGCCGAGGCCATCTGGCCGACCTCGTCCTTGCGGCCCATGGCGGGGACAATGATCGAGGTGTCGCCGCCGGCCAGGCGACGCATGGCCGACGTCATGGCCAGCAGGGGCTTGCCGAGCAGGTTGGTCAGCAGGAAGGCCATGGCGGCGGCGATGATGAGGGCGACGATGACGCCGGCGATCAGCACCATGCGCGCCGACTTGGCCACCTGAACCTGAACATCGCCGAAGACGCGGCCCTGTTCGGTCTTCTCAGCGATAAGCGAACCCAGGGCGTCCTCGGCCGGGCTGATGTATTTATCCGCCGAGCCTTCGCGACCCACCATGGCCACGGCCTCGGCATAGGTCGCCGGATTGGCGGCCAGAGCGCGTCCGGCTTCGACGACGTTCTTGGCCCATTCGTCGGCGGCGACGCGCGCCGCGCGGACTTCATCGCCGCTGGTCGAATCCAGCTGGGCGATCCGGTCCAGGCTCTTGTTGAAGTTCTCGCGGTGCGCGGTCAGGCGCTCCAGATAGTAGGCGTCGCGCGAGAGCAGGAAGCCGCGATAGCTGCTTTCCTGACGCGCCAGGTAGAATTGCGCGGTCTCGGCCTCGCGCTGCACCGCCGAGGCGCGGGCGCGGTCCATCCGCGCCGTCTCCATGGCGTTCACCTGCACGAAGACCGTCACGCCCATGACGGCGATGGCGGCGATGACGACCGCAAAGGCCGCCATCAGTTTTCTTTCGATCTTCAGATCGCTCAACATGCCCATGGTCTATTCCCCCCCAGATTTCTGTTCAGTCGGCTCAGAGCGCGAACGTCAGCGCGCCCACCAGGCGGCCGTCGTAGTTCTCGCCCAGGGCGTGGCTGTCGGTGTCGTACCAGCGGACATCCAGAGCCAGTTTCTCGGTCAGCTTGTGCTTCACGCCGACATTCCAGGCGGCGTATTCGGCGCCGCCGTCAGCGGTGCGGTCGGCGATGGCGACCGAGGCCTTGGTCTTCGGTCCGACCGAAACCGTGCCCTGGAGCTCGACCCACCAGGCCTCCCTGGTCGCGGCGAAACCGTCGGGCGTATAGTTGACGCGAAGGCGGGTGTTGACCGGGCCCAGCTTGCGCGAGGCGTCGGCCTGATATTCCCAGTAGTTGGCGTCGACACCGGCGCGGGTGCCCGGCAGGTCGCGGTTCACCACCGACAGATCGAACTTGGCGCCGGCCGCCTCGGGGCGCCAACCGATGACGCTGACGATCTCGGCGTCCGAGCCTTGCGACAACTTGGCGGTGGAGGCGAAGACGCTGGCGTAGAAGTCGCCGCTGGAGACCTCGACCGAGCCGTTGACGCTGGGGTCCCCGGCGCTCTTGCCCAGGCCTTTGCCGACATATTCGCTGGCGACGCCCACCTGGGCGCTGAAGTCAGTGGCTGCAATGGAGTGCGCCTGTGCGGCGCCGGCGCCCAGCGCCACGGCGAGGCCGGCGATGAGCGGGACAATGGCGGCGCCGTTCTGGCGCCCTGGGCTACGCTGTTCGAGCATTTCTACCTCAGTGACTATGAGGTCTATCTGACCGAACAAGCGTAGATTTTTGTAAATCAGAGACTACGTAGAACTCCGCACACCGTCAGTTTTGCTAGGACGCCAGTCGGCGTGGTTAAGGCTTCGTTGACGCTGAAATCCACAGAAACTTCATCGTTAACAGCCGAAAACCATCTTTACAGTAATGGCCATTTTTTTGCCTATATACAGAACCGCGATATCAATTAAGTTTTAAGCGTGACCGCAGAAGGTCATGGTTAACCCCGGATTTGCGCAATACTCGACCAGTGTATAGAAGGCGCCTCTCGGCAAGATTCTGTAGATTTCGCTTCCACAGCTTCATCGTCCGGCGACCCAGAAGCGTGAGGAGTTCTCCCATCCCATCGGCGATGCAAAGCATCCTGTCTTTTGCGACCGCGATATCGCGCCGACGCTGGAGCGGCGTGCTGCTGGCGGTCGTCGCCGTGGGCGGGGCCATGGGTTTCAGAAGCCTGCTGGAGGGCCTGGGCCAGTTCTATTACCTGCCCTTGGTGCCTGCCGTCGTGGTCACGGCCCTGCTGGCGCGCCGCCCGGCCACGGCCCTGGCCATCGCCCTGTCCATCGCCGTCAACATGATCCTTCTGCCCCGCGAAAGCCTGGCGGACGCCCTGACCAACGCCGCGCTGTTCGCCGGCGTCACATGGCTGATCGCCGAGATTTGCTGGGGGTTCAGGGCGCTGGACAGCCGGACCCGCGACCTGACCCGGCAGTTGGCGGCCAAGGACGCCATGCTCAACACCGCCCTGGCCTCGGTGCCGGTGGTGACGCTGGAGGCCAACGGCGACATCCGGCGCCTGAACCCCGCCGCCGCCGACCTGTTCGCCCTGACCGAGAAGGCCGCGCGCGGACGCCCCTTCATCGAGCTGGCCCCCGGCTTCGACATCAACGCCATCGTCGGCTCCGGCGCGCCCGGCGGTCCGCTGGAGGCCAAGGACGGCCACTGGACCGGCCTGCGCCCGGACGGAGCGACCTTCCCTCTCAGCATCCAGTACGGAATCGTGCCGGGATCAACGGGCGGCGAACTGATCGCCCTGTGCCTGACCGACCTCAGCCGCTGGCACGCCGCCGACGCCCAGGCGCGCGAACTGCACGCCCAGCTGAACAAGGTCTGGCGCCTGAACTCGCTGGGCGAGATGGCCGCCACCCTGGCCCATGAACTGAACCAGCCGCTCAGCGCCGCCGCCACCTATCTGCACGCCAGCCAGATGGACATGGAACGGGCCGGCCCCCTGGGCGACAGCGCCCTGCGCACCACGGCCCTGGCCAAGGGCCAGTTGCTGCGGGCCGGCCAGATCATCCGGCGGATGCGCGAGCTCCTGTCGCCTGAGGCCCGTCGCCTGAACAGCGAGCGCGCATCCTCCATGGTCGAGGATCTGGGCCCCATCCTGACGATGATCGGGTCCAGCAAGGGCGTGACCATCCGCCTGGACATGGAAGCCGGTGACGACCGGGTTCAAGCGGAACGCATCCAGTTCCAGCAGGCCATGGTCAACCTGACCCGCAATGCGGTCGAGGCCGTCGGCGACCATACGGCGCCCGAGGTCGTCATCATCGGCCGCGTCCTGTCGGACACCCATTACAGCATCAGCGTCGAAGACAATGGACCCGGCATCGCCGAGGATCAGATCGACCGCATCTTCCAGCCCATGACCACCACCAAGTCCGGCGGCATGGGCCTGGGCCTGTCCGTCACCCGCACCATCGTCGAAAGTCACGGCGGTCGGCTGCAAGTCTCGAGAAGCGCGCTGGGGGGCGCGGCCTTCTCGTTCACCCTGAACCGAGAACCGAGCGTCGAGAACGCATGAGCCTCCATTCCGTATTCATCATCGACGACGACCCCGGCGTCCGCGATTCCCTTCTGGTCCTGTTGCGCAGCGAGGGCATCCGCGCCCGCGGTTTCGCCAGCGGGGTCGACTTCTTCAAGAACCTGCCCGAGGACGCCACCGCCTGCGTCATCACCGACGTGCGGATGCCCGACATGGAGGGCGGAGAGGTGGTCCGCCGCCTGGCCCAGATGCGCGGTCATGCCTGGCCTGTCATCGTCATCACCGGCCATGCCGACGTGCCGATGGCCGTGCAGATGATGAAGGCCGGCGTCATCGACTTCATCGAAAAGCCGTTCGAGCCGGGTCGTCTGATCGAGACCGTGCGCGGCTGTCTGAGCCAGCTGAACGACGTCGACCATGAGCAGGCGACCCGCGCCGCCGCCGAACTGAGGCTGACCCGGTTGACCCCGCGCGAGCGTCAGGTCTTCGACGCCCTGATCCACGGCCATTCCAACAAGGCCATCGCGCTGGAGCTGGACATCAGCCCGCGCACCGTCGAGGTCTTCCGCGCCAAGGTCATGACCAAGATGGAGGCCGACAGCCTGTCGGCCCTGGTCCGCATGGGGCTGATCCTCGGCTGATCCCATAAGGCTTGCAGCCAGACGCGCTTCGGAGCGTTATCGCCGCGACCTGAACGGAGCCTGCCCATGCCCTCTCCCGCTGACGACCGCCTGATCCGCAACCTCGCCTTCATCGACGGGGCCTGGGTAGGGGCCGACGACGGCGCGACCTTCGAGGTGACGGACCCGGCGACGGGCGAGGTTCTGGCCGTCGCGCCGGACATGGGCGCCGCCGAGACCCGCCGCGCCGTCGCCGCCGCCGAGGCCGCGATGAAGCCCTGGGCGACGAAGACGGCGGGCGAACGGGCGCGCGTCCTTCGCCGCTGGTTCGATCTGATGATGTCGGAACAGGAGGCCCTGGGCCGCCTGATGACCCGCGAGCAGGGCAAGAGCCTGACCGAGGCCAGGGGCGAGATCGCCTACGCCGCCAGCTTCATCGAATGGTTCGCCGAGGAGGGCAAGCGCACCTATGGCGACGTCATCCCCAGCCACGATGCGGGCAAGCGGCTGATGACCCTGCGCCAGCCGGTCGGGGTGGTGGGGGCGATCACGCCGTGGAACTTCCCCGCCGCCATGATTACCCGCAAGGTCGGCCCGGCCCTGGCCGCCGGCTGCGCCGTGGTGCTGAAGCCGGCCAGCCAGACCCCGCTGTCGGCCCTGGCCCTGGCGGTTCTGGCGGAGGAAGCGGGTCTGCCGCCCGGCCTGTTCAACGTCGTCACCGGCTCGGCCTCGGCCATTGGCGGCGAGCTGACGTCCAACCCGACGGTGCGCAAGATCAGCTTCACCGGCTCGACCGAGATCGGCCGCCTGCTGATGAAGCAGTCGTCCGAAACCATCAAGAAGATGAGCCTGGAGCTGGGCGGCAACGCCCCCTTCCTGGTCTTCGACGACGCCGACGTGGACGCCGCCGTGGCGGGGGCCGTGGCCTCGAAATACCGCAACGCGGGCCAGACCTGCGTCTGCACCAACCGCTTCTACGTCCAGGCCGCCGTCCACGACGAATTCGTCGCCAAGCTGACCCAGGCCACCCAGGCTCTGAAGGTCGGAAACGGCCTGGACGAGGGCGTGCAGATCGGTCCCCTGATCGACGAGAAGGCCGTGAAGAAGGTCGAGGACCACGTCGCCGACGCCCTGGCCAAGGGGGCGACCCTGCTGACCGGCGGGGCGCGTCACGCCCAGGGCATGACCTTCTTCCAGCCGACGGTTCTGTCCGGCGTGACCCAGGACATGAAGATGTGCCGCGAGGAGACCTTCGGTCCCGTCTCGGGCGTCGTCCGTTTCGAGACGGAAGAAGAAGGGATCGCCCTGGCCAACGACACCGACTTCGGTCTGGCCGGATACTTCTACGCGCGCGACATGGGCCGCATCTGGCGCGTGGCCGAGGCGATGGAGACCGGCATGATCGGCGTGAACACCGGCCTGATCTCCACCGAGGTCGCGCCCTTTGGCGGGATCAAGCAATCCGGCCTGGGTCGCGAAGGCTCGCGCCACGGCATCGAGGACTACCTCGAGCTGAAATACGTCTGCATGGGCCTGTAAGGCCCGCCGCACCGCCGGACGTCAGTCCTCGGACGGTTCCGTGTCGTCTTCGGCTTCGCCGCCGGCCTTGGCGGCCTTCTTGGCGGCTTTCGCAGCAGCCTTGGCTTCCGCCTTCTTGGCGTCGGCGCGCTCGCGCTCTTGCCGTTCGAAACTATAGTTGGGCTTACGGGCCATTGATGTCCTCTCGCGCCGGGCCGCCAAACGGCGACGTCAAACCTTCATTTGGTCCCAGTCGCCCGCTGCGACAACCGTGAAACGGCGCCCGAGGCGATATTTGCGCCTCGCCCGCGCGACAGGCGCCGCCGTTCGACCAAAGTCGCTCTCTGCAAATCCGTCGCCCTGCTGTCAGTCTCACCCTCGACGATCCGGCAACAGGATCGCGAGGAAACGGTCGCGAAACGCGACCCTACAGGAAGGGACTGCCCATGACCGACCGCACCATGGATGCGGCGGAGGGCGTGGAACACACGGTCGACAAGAACGACCGGCTCGTGATTCTGGCGTCGTCCGTCGGCACCGTCATCGAATGGTACGACTTCTATCTCTACGGCTCGCTGGCCGCGATCATCACCACCCAGTTCTTCTCGGGCGTGAACGAGACCACCGGCTATATCTTCGCCCTGATGGCCTTCGCCGCCGGCTTTGCGGTCCGTCCTTTCGGCGCCATCGTCTTCGGGCGGCTGGGCGACCTGTGGGGACGCAAGAACACCTTCCTCGTCACCATGCTGCTGATGGGCCTGTCGACCTTCGTGGTCGGTCTGTTGCCGCCCTATGCGGCCATCGGCATCGCCGCGCCGATCATCCTGGTGCTGATGCGCCTGATCCAGGGCCTAGCGCTGGGCGGTGAATACGGCGGCGCCGCCACCTACGTCGCCGAGCACGCCCCGCACGGCAAGCGCGGCTTCTACACCTCCTTCATCCAGATCACGGCGACGGCGGGCCTGGTGCTCAGCCTGTTCGTCATTCTGGGCGTCCGCTACGCCGTCGGCGAAGAAGCCTTCGCCGCATGGGGCTGGCGCATTCCCTTCCTGGTCTCGATCCTGTTGCTGGGCGTGTCGCTGTGGATCCGTCTGAAGCTGGCCGAGAGCCCCTCGTTCAAGCGCATGAAGGCCGAAGGCAAGGGCTCCAAGACCCCGCTGAAGGACAGCTTCATGAAGTGGCCGAACCTGAAGCTGGTGCTGATCGCCCTCGTCGGTCTGACGGCCGGTCAGGCGGTCATCTGGTACACGGGTCAGTTCTACGCCCTGTTCTTCCTGGAACGGGTGCTGCGGGTCGACGCCACCCTGGTCTACGTCCTGCTGGCCGTCGCCCTGCTGCTGGCCTCGCCCTTCTTCATCTTCTGGGGCTGGCTGTCGGACAAGGTGGGACGCAAGCCGATCATCCTGGCCGGCTGCCTGCTGGCGGCGATCACCTACTTCCCGCTGTTCAACGCCCTGACGGAAGCCGCCAACCCGCGTCTGGCCGCCGCCGCCGCCTCGGCTCCCGTCACGGTCTATGCCGATCCCGCCGACTGCCACCTGCAGTTCGACCCCGTGGGCAAGACGGTGTTCAACCACTCCTGCGACGTGGCCAAGTCCTATCTGGCCAAGGCCGGCGTGACCTACACCAATGTCGCCGCGCCCGCAGGCACGGTGGCCGAGGTCCGCATCGGCGATCAGTCGGTCATCCCCAGCTTCCGCGGCGACGCCATGACCACCGCTGACTTCGCCGCCCAGAAGAAGACCTGGGATGCGGGTCTGGGCGAGGCCCTGACCACCGCCGGCTATCCCGCCAAGGCCGACAGCGCCTTGGTCAACAAGCCGATGGTGGTGCTGATCCTCTTTATCCTCGGCTTCTACGTGACCATGGTCTACGGGCCGATCGCGGCGGCCCTGGTCGAGATGTTCCCGACCAATATCCGCTACACCTCGATGTCCCTGCCCTATCACATCGGCAACGGCTGGTTCGGCGGCTTCCTGCCGACCACGGCCTTCGCCATGGTCGCGGCCACAGGCAATATCTACTACGGCCTCTGGTATCCGATCGTGGTGGCGGTCGCGACGGTCGTGCTGGGCTTCCTCTTCGTCAAGGAAGGCAAGGACGTCGATCTGAACGCCTGATCCATAAGGTTCGCCAACCTGCGGGCGGTTCGGCTTCGGTCGAGCCGCCCTTTTTTTATCGGCCCGTCATCCCGGCCGCAGCCTTCGCGAAGGCGAGGGCGGAGAGCCGGGACCGCCCAGAACACCACGGGCAGGGCTTCTTGCGGTCCCGGATAGCGGCTGCGCCGCTTCCGGGATGACGGAAGAGGGTGCTGTGATCCCTTTTCTCCCTTGTCCTGAAGCCCCGCTGCGTCCCACATGCCGGTCATGTTCAGCCTCGCGACCCTGGCCCTGGTGGCCGCCTATATGGCGACCCTGTTCGCGGTCGCCTGGTGGTACGAACGCCCGTCGATCAAGACGCGCGGCGGAGCCTTGGGGCCGTCGCTCTATGCCCTGTCGCTGGCCATCTATTGCACCTCCTGGACCTATTACGGGGCGGTGGGGACGGCGGCCCGGTCGGCGTGGGAATACCTGCCCATCTATATCGGCCCGGCCCTGGGGGTGACGGTGCTGTTCCCGCTGTGGAAGCGGATCGCGGCGGCGGCCCGGCGCGAGAACGTCGGCTCGATGGCCGACTTTATCTCCTCGCGCTACGGCAAGAGCCCGGCGCTCGGGGCCGCAGTGGCTGTCGTCGCCATCCTGGGGTCCCTGCCCTACATCGCCCTGCAGCTGAAATCCCTGTCGATGGCGGGCGAGATGATCACCGCCGGGACGCCGGTGGCGGGCTCCGAGAGCCTGACGGTTCTGGTCATGGCCGGGGTGCTGGCCGGGTTCGCCATCCTGTTCGGCGCCCGTCGTCCCGACCTGACCGAGCACAATCGCGGCCTGATCCAGGCCATCGGCATCGAGTCCATCGTCAAGCTGGCCGCCCTGCTGGCCGTGGCGATCTTCGCCCTGGTGCTGCTGCGCCACGCCCCGGCCTCAGCGGATGTCACCGCCAGCCTGGGCGATCTGGCGCGCTGGCCCGATCTGGACGGGCGCTTCTGGGCCATCGTCCTGGTGGCGACCCTGGCCATCTTCTGCCTGCCGCGCCAGTTTCACGTCGCCTTTGTCGAGGGCGGCGACCCGGCCCAGGTCAAGCGCGCGCGCTGGATCTTTCCCCTCTATCTGCTGCTGACCAGTCTGGCGGTCCTGCCCCTGGTGGCGGCGGGCGGCCTGTTCGCGCCCCACGTCAATCCCGACCTGCTGGTCCTGGCCCTGCCGCTGAACAGCGGCCAGCCGGCCCTGACGGCCATCGTCTTCGTCGGCGGCTTCTCGGCGGCGACGGCCATGGTCATCGTCGAGGCCGTGGCCCTGTCGGCCATGGTGTCCAACAATCTGGTCTTGCCGTTATTGGCCGCCGAACGGCGCCGACGCGGCGAGCGCGCGGGCGACATGGCCCGCGCCATCCTGAACATCCGCCGCGTGGCCATCGTGGCCCTGCTGCTGATGGCCTGGGTCTATTATCAGGCCATGGACCGATCCAGCGGGCTGGCGGCCATGGGGCTGGTGTCGTTTGCGGCCCTGGCCCAGCTGGCCCCGGCCCTGTTCGGCGCGGTGCTGTGGCGCGGCGGGCGCTCGCGCGGGGCGCTGGCGGGGCTGGCGGTCGGGATGACGGTCTGGCTGGTCATGCTGGCGGCGCCGCAGCTGGCGCCCGGTTTCGGCCTGAACGTGCCGGCCATGATCGGGCTGGAAGACCCGTTTGCGGCGGGGGTCTTCCTCAGCCTGGCGCTCAACCTCGGGGTCTTCATCGCCGTGTCCAAGCTGGGCGCGCCGCGCCTGATCGACCGGGTCCAGGCCCGCGCCTTTGTCGACCGGCTGGGGCCGGACTGGATGGAGGGGCGCGGCGGCCTGGCCGGGGCCTCGGTCGGCGATCTGAAGGCCTTGGCGGCCCGCTTCATCGGCGACGAGCGGGCCGAGCGCGCCTTCGCCGCCTGGGCGCGCGAGACCGAGATACGCCTACGCGACGCCGACCCCGCCGACGCCGGCCTGGCCCGCGCCGCCGAACGGATGCTGGCGGGCGCCATCGGGGCCGCCTCGGCCCGCCGCGTCATCGCCGCCGCCCTGGCCGCCGGGGGCCGCGCGCCCGAGGACGTGGTGCGGATGCTGGACGAGGCCTCGCAGGCGGTCCAGTTCAACCGCGACCTGCTGCAGACCACCCTGGACAACATCGACCAGGGCGTCAGCGTGGTGGACGAGGACCTGCGCCTGACCGCCTGGAACCGGCGCTATGTCGAGATGTTCGGCCTGCCCGCCGGCTTCGTCCACATCGGCCTGCCCATCGCCGCCGTCTATCGTCTGAACGCCGAGCGCGGGGAGACCGACCCTGGCGACATCGAGGCCTGGATCGAGCGGCGGCTGGAGGCCCTGTCGCGCCGCATCCCGCACGACCATGAGCGCGAGCAGCCGGACGGGCGCATCCTGCGCTCCTCGGGCGCCCCCATCCCCGGCGGGGGCTACGCCACCAGCTATACCGACATCACCGCCCTGCGCCGCGCCGCCCGCGAGCTGGAGGAGGCCAATGAACGGCTGGAGGCCCGCGTCGCCGACCGCACCGAACGGCTCGAAGAAGCCCGGCGTCTGGCCGAGGACGCCACCGCCTCCAAGACCCGCTTCCTCGCCGCCGCCAGCCACGACCTGTTGCAGCCCCTGCACGCCGCGCGCCTGTTCATCGCCGCGCTGAAAGAGGAGCCGTCGCTGGCGCCGGGGTCGCCGGGGCGCGGACTGGCGACCAACGCCGACCGCTCGATCGACAGCGCCCACCGCCTGCTGACGGCCCTGCAGAACCTGTCCAAGCTGGAGGCGGGCGGGGTCCAGCCCGCGGTCGCTCCCTTGTCGCTGGACGCCCTGTTCGCCGAACTGCGCCGCGAGTTCGCCCCCATGGCCCGCGCCAAGGGCCTGCGCTTGACGGTGGTGCCGTCGGGCCTGTGGGTCGCCTCCGACCACGACCTGCTGCGCTCCATGCTTCAGAACCTGGTCGGCAACGCCATCCGCTACACCGACCGGGGCCGGGTTCTGGTCGGGGCGCGGCGCGACGGCGAGACGGTGCAGATGCTGGTGTGCGACACCGGGCGCGGCATCCCGGACGCCGACCGCGAAAGCGTCTTCGGCGAGTTCGTGCGCCTGCCCGGCGCCCCCGTCGATGATCCGGGAGCCGGACTCGGCCTGGCCATTGTGCAGAAGCTGTCGGACCTGCTGCGCCACCCGCTGTCGATGGCGTCCCGCGTCGGACGCGGCACGACCTTCCGCGTCAGCGCGCCGCGCGCCGCCGCCCAGGTCGTGATCGCCCCCCTCGCCGAGAGCGACGCCCGCCTGCCGCTGGCGGGGTTGCGGGTGCTGTGCGTGGACAATGAACCGGCCATCCTCGACGCCCTGACCGCCCTGCTGAGCCGCTGGGGGGCGCAGACGACCACGGCGCGGTCGGTGGCCGAAGGGATCGCGGCCAAGGGGCCGTTCGACGCGGCCCTGGTCGACCTGCACCTGGGCGACGGGGCGGACGGGCTGACGGTGGTGGACGCCCTGAGGGCGCGCGGCCTGCGCCGCATAGGCCTCGTCACCGCCGACACACGCGAGGGACTGAAGGAAACGGCCACGGCGGCGGGCGCGACCCTGCTGCCCAAGCCGGTCAAGCCGGCGGCGCTGAAGGCGTTTCTGTCGCGTTGATTTTTCCTCCCTGTCGCGCAGCGATGGGGAGGTGGATCGGACGCGCAGCGGACGAGACGGAGGGGGCGGCGGTGCCCTGTCCGGTCAGGAGCCAGAACAGCTGACGTCGCGTCGCCCCCTCCACCACTACGTGGTCCCCCTCCCCATGAAATGGGGAGGAAAGAGGCGGCGTTACAGGTCGATCGACTGGGCCAAAATCACCGCCTGCGTGCGGTTATGCACCCCCAGTTTGCGGAAGACGCTGGTCAGGTGGGCCTTGATGGTGGCCTCGGTGACGCCGAGGTCGAAGGCGATCTGCTTGTTCAGCCGCCCGGCTCTCAGGCCTTCGAGAATGCGTAATTGCGACGGGGTCAGGCTGGCGATGCGGGCTTCCAGATCGCCTTCATCAGGACCGGGCGCGCCGACGTCGGGGGCCCAGCCGTCGCCGGACAGGATGGCGGCGATGGCCTCGACCATGATCGGCAGGGCGGCGGACTTGGGGATGAAGCCGGCGGCGCCGAGCGCGAGCGCCCGCCTCACGGTCGGCGGCTCCTCGCTGGCCGAGACCACGGCCACCGGGACGGCGGGGTGGTCGGCGCGGATGCGGCTGAGGCCCGCCATGCCCTCGCTGTCCGACAGCTTCAGGTCCAGCAGCAGAAGATCGGTCGGCGCTTCCGCCAAGGCCGCCTGAACCTCGGCCAGACTGGCGCATTCCGCAATCACGGCGCCGGGTGCGGCCTTTTCGACGGCCGATCTCAACGCCGCCCGAAACAGAGGGTGGTCGTCGGCGACGACGATGCGATCCATGAAAATCCTTCCCGCACGCGGTTCTTTTTCGGGTCGAGGCCGCGCTGTGACGACACCATGCCGCGCCTCGACTTTGGTCGAAACTAGACCAATGGCTAATGGCCGCATACCGCCCCCGCGCGGAATGCTGCGGTCTCGAGGTTCGCATCAGACGCACCCGGGAGGAAATGACATGGGAAGATACCGCCTGCTCGGCGGCGCGGCTGCGGCTGCGCTTCTGTTTGCGCCCGGCGCCGTCCTGGCCCAGGACGCCAATGCGGCCCTCGAAGCGCGCATCGCCCTGCTCGAAGCCGAACTGAACAGTCTGAAATCCGAGGTCGCCGCCGCGCGAACCCAGCAGACGACCCAGTCGCAGGCCATGGCGCAGGACATCATCCGTCTGGAGGCTCGTCCTGCCGCCACGCCGGTTTCGGCCCCCGCCGCCCCGCGCGAGGAAGGCTTCCGCATTGGCGATCACACGGTCAAGTTCGGCGGCTTCATCAAGGTCGACGCCATGGCCTCGAACTATTCCGGCGGCGACCCGGCCAACGGCGACGCCCTGCGCGAATACCACCTGCCCGGCTCCATCCCGGTCGGCGGCGCGGACGAGGACACGGCCACGGACTTCAACGCCCGCCAGACCCGTTTCTGGCTGACCACCGACGGTCTGGTCGGCGGCCACAAGGTCGGCACGCGGCTGGAGATGGACTTCCAGAGCCTGCCCGGAACCGGCGACCAGCGCATCACCAGCGCCTCAACCCCCGCCCTGCGCCGCGCCTTCGTCACCATCGACAACTGGCTGATCGGTCAGGAGTGGACCAACTTCCAGAACACCGCCGTCCTGCCCGAGTCCGCTGATTTCGTCGGCGCCGCCGAGGGCACGGTCTTCGCGCGCCAGGCCCAGGTCCGTTACACACGCGGCCCCTTCTCGATCGCGGTCGAGAACCCCGAGACCACCGTCACCCCCTTCGGCGGCGGCGCCCGCATCATCGCCGACGACAACAGCCTGCCCGACCTGACGGCCCGCTATGCGATCAGCCGCCCCTGGGGCGACGTCCAGTTCGCAGGCCTGCTGCGTCAGCTGAAGTATCAGAACCCGGCGACCAGCATCGACGACACGGCGACGGGCTGGGGCCTGTCGGCCTCGGCCAAGCTCAAGGTGGGGGCGCAAGACGACCTGCGCTTCATGCTGTCAGGCGGCGAAGGCGTGGGCCGCTATCTGGGCCTCAACTTCTCCAACGACGCGGTGCTGGACGCCTCGGGCCAGTTGGACGCCATCGGCGTGATCGCCGGGTTCGCCGCCTATCGCCACGTCTGGACGCCGGGCTGGCGCTCCAGCCTGATCTGGTCGGCCCAGAGGGTGGACAACGACGTCCTGCTGACCGGAGCGAGCGCCAACCGCTCGGCCCAGAGCCTGCACGCCAACCTGATCTGGTCGCCCGTGACCGCGTTTGATATCGGCGCCGAACTGATGTTCGCTGATCGCAAGCTGGAATCTGGGCTGGACGGGGACATGACCCGTCTGATCCTGTTCGCCAAGTACGGCTTCTAAAAACAAGAAACTGGGAGGAAAGCGCGCGTGTCCACTGAACCGGAAATCTATCCCGTCCCCGCCGACCTGGCCGCCCGCGCCCACATGGACCGCGCCGGCTATGAAGCGGCCCGGATCGCTGCGCGCGACACGCCGGACGCCTATTGGAGCGAACAGGCCAGGCGCCTCGAGTGGATGACCTTCCCGTCCAAGATCAAGGACGTCTCGTTCAACAAGGCCGACTTCCGCATCCGCTGGTTCGAGGACGGGGTGCTGAACGTCTCGGCCAACTGCATCGACCGCCACCTGCCCCACCGGGCTGACGACACGGCCATCATCTGGGAAGGCGACGAGCCGACCGACAGCGAGCACGTCACCTACGGCCAACTTCATGACCGTGTGTGCCGCATGGCCAATGTGCTCAAGGCCAACGGCGTCCGCAAAGGCGACCGCGTCACCATCTATCTGCCCATGATCCCCGAGGCCGCCTACGCCATGCTGGCCTGCGCGCGGATCGGCGCGGTCCACTCGGTCATCTTCGGCGGCTTCTCGCCCGACAGCATCGCCGGGCGCATCGAGGACTGCGGCTCCACCTTCGTCATCACCGCCGACGAGGGCTGCCGCGGCGGCAAGAAGGTCCCGCTGAAGGCCAATGTCGACAAGGCGCTGGAAAAGGTCGCGGGCGTCGACGGCGTCCTGCTGATCCGCCACACCGGCGCGGACGTGGGCTTCGTCGAAGGTCGCGACCGGGACTATGAGACCGAGGCGGCGAAAGTCACCGCCCACTGCCATCCCGAGCCGATGCAGGCGGAAGACCCCCTGTTCATCCTCTACACCTCGGGTTCGACCGGCAAACCCAAGGGCGTGCTGCACACCACCGGCGGCTATCTGTTCTGGGCCAGCTACACCCACGAACTGGTCTTCGACTATCGTCCCGGCGAGGTCTTCTGGTGCACCGCCGACGTGGGCTGGGTGACGGGGCACTCATATGGAATCTACGGCCCCCTGGCCAATGGAGCCACGACCCTGATGTTCGAGGGCGTGCCCAACTATCCAAGCGTCAGCCGCTTCTGGGAGGTCATCGACAAGCATCAGGTCGAGATCTTCTACACCGCCCCCACCGCCCTGCGCTCGCTGATGCGCGACGGCGATGCGCCGGTGAAGGCGACCAGCCGCAAGAGCTTGCGCCTGCTGGGCTCGGTCGGCGAGCCGATCAATCCCGAGGCCTGGCGCTGGTATCACGAGGTCGTCGGCGACAGCCGTCTGCCCATCGTCGACACCTGGTGGCAGACCGAGACCGGCGGCGTTCTGGTCTCCCCCCTGCCGGGCGCGACGGACCTCAAGCCCGGCTCGGCGACCAAGCCCCTCCCCGGCGTCGAACTGGAGATCGTGGACGCCGAAGGCGGGGTTCTGGAGGGCGTGACCGAGGGCAACCTGGTCATCACCGACAGCTGGCCCGGCCAGATGCGCACGGTCTATGGCGATCACCAGCGCTTCTTCGAGACCTATTTCTCGACCTATCCGGGCAAGTATTTCACCGGCGACGGCTGCCGCCGCGACGCCGACGGCTACTACTGGATCACCGGCCGGGTCGATGACGTCATCAACGTCTCGGGCCACCGCATGGGCACGGCCGAGGTCGAGAGCGCCCTGGTCCTGCACGACATCGTGGCCGAGGCGGCGGTCGTCGGCTTCCCTCACGACATCAAGGGCCAGGGCATCTACGCCTATGTGACCCTGGTGCGCGGCGTGGAGGCCACCGAGGCCCTGCGCAAGGAGCTGGTCGCCCACGTCCGCAACGAGATCGGCCCCATCGCCGCCCCCGACGTGATCCAGTGGGCGCCGGGCCTGCCCAAGACCCGATCCGGCAAGATCATGCGGCGTATTTTGAGAAAGATCGCCGAGAACGAACTGGGGGCGCTGGGCGACACCTCGACCCTGGCTGACCCTTCGGTCGTCGACGACCTGGTGAAGAACCGGGCCGCCTGACGACCACCCCCGCTCTCCCCGGAGCAAGCGGCCGGCGTTCCTGAAAGGGGGCGTCGGCCGTTTCGTCGTTTGAGCCCTGGCCGCAGCGGCGCTAGACAGCCCCGACAGCGAACAGGAGCAGACCATGAGCGGAACCGTCCTCATCACCGGCGCCACGGCGGGCATCGGCCAGGCTGCCGCGCGCCGCTTCGCCTCCGCCGGCTGGAAGATCATCGCCACCGGCCGTCGCGCCGAGCGTCTGGACGAACTGGTGAGTGAGCTGGGCGCCGACGTGGTCCACCCCCTCGTCTTCGACATCCGTGACGAGGCCGCCATCGACGCGGCCCTGGACGCCCTGCCCGAGGGCTTTGGCGACATCGACGTCCTGATCAACAACGCCGGGCTGGCGCTGGGCACCGCCGCCGCCCAGGACGCCGATCTGGACCAGTGGCGTCAGATGATCGACACCAACATCACCGGACTGGTCACGATCACGCGGCGCCTGCTGCCGCGCCTGATCGCGCGCAAGGGCGCCATTCTGAACATCAGCTCGGTGGCCGCGACCTATCCTTACAAGGGCGGCAACGCCTATGGCGGCACCAAGGCCTTTGTGCGCCAGTTCTCGCTGGGCCTGCGCGCCGACCTGCACGGGACCGGGGTGCGCGTCACCTCCATCGAGCCCGGCATGACCGAGACCGAGTTCACCCTGGTCCGCACGAGCGGCGACCAGGCGGCGTCGGACGCCCTCTATGACGGCGCGAAGCCGATGACCGGTGGGGACATCGCCGAAACCCTGTTCTGGGTCGCGACCCTGCCCCCGCACCTGAACATCAATGCGCTGGAACTGATGCCCGTCAGCCAATCGTTCGCGGGCTTCCAGGTGGCGCGGGGCTAAACCCCTTCCTCTTTCGTCATCCTCCGGCAAGCCGCGCAGCGGCGCCGACCGGGGGACCCAGCGGCGCCCGTCAGGGCGACATCCCACGCTCCACGCTTGCCGCAAAGATCGCCTTCGGCGCCGCTGGGTCCCCCGATCTCGCTCCGCTCGCCGGAGGATGACGAAAGTAAGGGCGTGCTCGGCGCGCGCCCCACAGCTGCGCCGCTTCCGGGATGACGGCGAGAGGCGTAGATTAGGCTCATGGCCGCGTGCGCAACCGAAACTGAACTGAAGTTCCGGCTCGGCCCGGGCGCGGTCGTGCGCCTGTCGGGGCACCCGGCGCTGCGAGGCGAGCAGACCAGCCAGTCCCTGCGCTCGGTCTATTTCGACACCCCCGACGGCGTGCTGCGCGCGGCCGGATTCAGCCTGAGGGTGCGGACCACGCCCGGCGGCTTCGTCCAGACGCTGAAACGCCAGACCGCCCCCGGCCAGACCGCCCGCGACGAGTGGGAGGTCCGCGTCGCCTCCGAGGCCCTGGACCTCGCCGCGCTGAAAGCCACCCCCGCGCACAGGCTGCTGAAGGGCCGCCGCGCCGACCTGTCGCCTCGCTTCGCCACCACGGTGGTGCGGCGCATCCGCATGGTCGAGCTGAACGGCGCCCTGATCGAAGCCGCCTTCGACGCGGGCGACCTGTCAGCCCCAGACCCGGAGGGGGGCGACCGCCGCGAGCCCATCTACGAGTTGGAGCTGGAACTGAAGCGCGGCGACCCCGCCGTCCTCTTCACCCTGGCCCGCCGTCTGGCGCGCGATCTGACCATCGTCCCGGTGTTCGAGAGCAAGTCCGAACGCGGCTGGCGCCTGGCCGAGGGGAGCAGTCGCAGCCCCCGCCGCGCCGCGCCCACGCCCCTGTCGTCCGAAGCCACGACCAGCGACGCTTTCCGCACCATCGCCATGGCCTGCCTGGCCCAGGTCTCGGCCAACGCCGAACTGCTGCGGGTCGTGCGCCGCCCTGAGGCCGTGCATCAGCTGCGCGTGGGCCTGCGCCGACTGCGCGCCGCCATCGGCGTCTTCAAGCCCCTCCTGGTCGAGCCTGAGCGCCAACGCATCGAGACCGAGCTGAAATGGCTGGCGGGCGAGACCGACGGCGCCCGCGATCTGGACGTCTTCATCCGCGACGTCTTCCACCCGACGGCGCAGGACGCCCCCTCGCCCGGCTTGGCGCCGCTGGGGCGACGCCTGCTGACCGCGCGCGGCGAGGCCTACGACCGCGCCCTTAGCGCCTTACAGTCGCCGCGCTACGGCCTGCTGATGCTGGAGACGACCGCCTGGATCGAGACGGCGCCCCTGCCCGACGACCCCGTGGCGCGGTTCGCCGCCGAGGCGCTCGACAACCTGCACCATCAGGTGGAAAAGCGCGCCCGGAGCCTGGCCGATCAGGACGCCGACACGCGCCACCACCTGCGCATCCGCGCCAAGCGCCTGCGCTACGCCGCCGAGTTCTTCGCCGACCTGTTTCCGGCCCGTCGCCGCCGCGCCCGCTACCTCCAGGCGCTGGAACAGATGCAGGACACGCTGGGCGCGCTCAATGATCTGGCCGTGGCCCGCGACCGAATCCCCGGCGAAGCCCATCTGGACGATGCCGCGCTCGCCTTCGCCGCCGGCCGCGTCATCGGGCGGCGCGAGCGCGACGAGGCCGCCCTTCTGACCGCCGCCATCAAGGCCAGCCGGCGTTTTCACGACGCCGAGCCCTTCTGGAACAGACGCAGGAAACGTCAAAAACGGTCGTAGGTCGCTATTTGTTCTCATTGCGCAAATGAGAACATCTTGTGAACCAGAACAAACCATGCACATAGTCCGTCTCACAGAGGGAGCGGGTCCTGGCGGGTCTCTCCCAAAGCCCAGAATGGAATCATGGCAAGGGAGAGAAAACCAATGGCACAGGCGGCATTGAAGCTCGTGGGTAAAGAAGACGGCGAAAAGCAACGCGCTCTTGAGGCGGCGATCGCGCAGATTGATCGCGCCTTCGGCAAGGGCTCTGTAATGAAACTGGGCAAGGGCGGGGTCGCCGATGTGATCCCCTCGGTGTCCACTGGCTCGCTCGGCCTGGACATGGCGCTCGGCATCGGCGGTTTACCGCGCGGCCGCGTCATCGAGGTGTTCGGCCCTGAATCCTCGGGCAAGACCACCCTGGCCCTGCACACGGTGGCCGAAATCCAGAAAGCCGGCGGCGTCGCCGCCTTCGTCGACGCCGAACACGCTCTGGATCCCGGCTACGCCCAGAAGCTGGGCGTCAACCTGGACGACCTGCTGGTGTCGCAGCCTGACACGGGCGAACAGGCGCTGGAGATCGTCGACACCCTGGTGCGCTCGGGCGCCGTGGACATCGTGGTGGTCGACTCGGTCGCAGCCCTGACGCCGCGCGCCGAAATCGAAGGCGAAATGGGCGACAGCCTGCCGGGCCTGCAAGCCCGTCTGATGAGCCAGGCCCTGCGCAAGCTGACGGCCTCGATCTCCAAGTCGAACTGCATCGTCCTGTTCATCAACCAGATCCGTCACAAGATCGGCGTCATGTACGGCTCGCCGGAAACGACGACCGGCGGCAATGCGCTGAAGTTCTACGCCTCCGTCCGCCTCGACATCCGCCGCACCGGCGCGATCAAGAACCGCGACGAGGTCGTCGGCAACACCACCCGCGTCAAGGTGGTCAAGAACAAGGTCGCCCCGCCGTTCCGCGAGGTCATCTTCGACATCATGTACGGCGAAGGCATCTCCAAGCTGGGCGAGATCATCGACCTGGGGGTCAAGGCCGGGGTCATCGACAAGGCCGGCAGCTGGTTCAGCTATGACTCGACCCGCATCGGTCAGGGCCGCGAGAACGTGCGCGAGTTCCTGAAACAGAACCCGGACATGGCCGCCTCGATCGAGGCCGCCGTGCGCGCCTCGACCAACAAGATCGCCGACGAGCTCCTGGGCACGCCGGAACCTGACGAAGGTCAAGATCTGGAAGGGTGAAACTGGAGGGGCTGATCCAGCCCTTCCGCCAGCTTCTCCGTCCGCCGTCCCCCGCGACCCGCCGAACGACCCCGCGGGGCTCGGGCCGGACGGAGCAGGCCCGCCCGATCCGCATCGGGCGGGCCTCTTTTTGTGGGTTGTTCGAGCCTCGCTCTTTTGCCGTCACCCCGGACGGCCCGAAGGGACGATCCGGGGCCCAGACGTCAGCCTCCATGGCATGGTCGGCGAAATATCAGCCGCCTGGGTTCCGGGTTCGCTTCGCGCCCCGGAATGACGGAAAAGAAATCGGAGCGCGCCGCCCCTCTTTTCTCATCGCCCCGGCTATTCTCGGCTCGCCCCACCGGGCAAACTCGGCCGTGAAGAACCGGAGCCTTTCATGACCTTCGCCACCGCCGACCTGTGCGACGCCCATCCCGATGTGGTGAAAGTCTGCCACATCCCATTCCGCAGCTTCGGCCAGGTCACAGCCTTCCACGGGCCGATCCGCACCCTCAGCGTCCTCGATGACAACGCCCTGGTCCGTCAGGCGCTGGAGCGGCCCGGTCAGGGCGCGGTTCTGGTGGTCAACGGCGGCGGGTCGCTGAAACGCGCCCTGGTCGGCGACAACCTGGCGAAACTGGCCATCGACAACGGCTGGGCCGGGATCATCGTCCACGGCGCCATCCGCGACAGCGCCGTCATCGACAGCATGGGGATCGGCGTCAAGGCCGTGGGGACCATCCCCCTGCGCGCCGACCGCGACGCCATCGGCGAAATCGACATCCCCACGGCCTTCGGCGGCGTCATCTTCACGCCGGGCGACTGGCTCTACGCCGACGCGGACGGGGTCATCGTCGCGCCCCGGCGGCTGCACGACTAGCCATACCTTTCCTCCCCATTTCATGGGGAGGTAGCGCGGCGGCGCAGCCGACGTGACGGAGGGGACGACGCCGTCCTTGCCGAATGCGCTCAAATCGTCAGACGGCAGAGCCGCCCCCTCCACCACTTCGTGGTCCCCCTCCCCATGAAATGGGGAGGAAAAAGCAACGCCGACGTCCGATCCTGTCACGCGATCACGCGCCAGTGATGCGCTCGGCGCAAAATCCCTATATGACGCCGGTTCCGACATTCTCCCTGCGCGCCCGAACTCCTTAGAGCGATACGCCATGACCAGCCTGAAACAGATCCGCTCCACCTTCCTCGACTACTTCGCGGCCGACGGCCACGAGAAGGTGCAGTCGGCTCCGCTGGTGCCGCAGAACGACCCGACCCTGCTGTTCGTCAACGCGGGCATGGTGCCGTTCAAGGACTATTTCACCGGCGCCGCGACCCCGCCCTACAAGCGCGCGACCTCGTCGCAGAAGTGCGTTCGCGCCGGCGGCAAGCACAACGACCTGGACAACGTCGGCTATACCGCGCGTCACCACACCTTCTTTGAAATGCTGGGCAATTTCTCGTTCGGCGACTACTTCAAGGACCACGCCATCGAGAGCGCCTGGGGGCTGCTGACCAAGGAGTTCGGCCTTGATCCTAGCCGTCTGCTCGTCACCGTCTATCACACCGACGACGAAGCCTTCGACATCTGGAAGAAGATCACCGGCTTCTCGGACGACAAGATCATCCGCATCCCCACCGCCGACAACTTCTGGGCCATGGGCGACAACGGGCCGTGCGGGCCGTGCACCGAGATCTTCTACGACCACGGCGACCACATCTTCGGCGGCCCTCCGGGTAGTCCCGATGAAGACGGCGACCGCTTCGTGGAGATCTGGAACAACGTCTTCATGCAGCACGAGAAGGAGAACGATCAGATCGTTCGCGACCTTCCCAAGCCCAGCGTCGACACCGGCATGGGTCTGGAGCGCATCGCCGCCGTGCTGCAAGGCGTCCACTCCAACTATGAAGTCGATCTGTTCAAGAGCCTGATCGGCGCCTCGGAAGAGCTGACCAGCACGAAGGCCGAGGGCGAGCGCGCCCCGTCGCACCGCGTCATCGCCGACCACCTGCGCTCGACCGCCTTCCTGATCGCCGACGGCGTGACCCCGTCGAACGAAGGCCGGGGCTATGTCCTGCGCCGCATCATGCGCCGCGCCATGCGTCACGCCCACCTGCTGGGCGCCGTCGACCCGCTGATGCACCGCCTGGTGCCGACCCTGGTTCAGGAGATGGGCGAGGCCTATCCCGAACTGGGCCGCGCCCAGGCCTTCATCGAGGACACGCTGAAGCAGGAAGAGATTCGCTTCCGCACCACCCTGGGCCGCGGCATGAACCTGTTCGATCAGGCTACGACCGGCTTCAAGGCCGGCGACATGCTGGACGGCCAGACGGCCTTCACCCTCTACGACACCTACGGCTTCCCGCTGGACCTGACGCAGGACGAGGCCCGCCGTCGCGGCTTCTCGGTCAATGTCGCCGGGTTTGAATCCGCCATGGACGAGCAGCGCGCCCGTTCGCGCGAACACTGGACCGGCTCAGGCCAGACGGCCTCGGCCGGCGCCTGGCTGGCCCTGCGCGACCAGCACGGCGTGACCCAGTTCACCGGCTATGACAGCGAAACCGGCGAAGGCCAGGTCGTCGCCATCCTCAAGGACGGCGTGGCGGTCGACGCCGCCGAAGCCGGCGAAGTGGTCGAGGTCGTGCTGAACCAGACCCCCTTCTACGCCGAAGGCGGCGGTCAGGCCGGCGACAAGGGCGTCTTCGTCTGGACCAACGGCGAAGGACGGGTGCTGGACACCAAGAAGCACGCCGACCTCTTCGTTCACACGGTCCAGGTGGCCCAGGGAGCGGCCCTGACGGTCGGCGCGACCGTGGCCGCCACGGTCGAGGTCGGCTCGCGCCCGACCACCCGCGCCAACCACTCCGCCGCCCACCTGCTGCACGCCGCGCTGAAGAACGTGCTCGGCCCCCACGTCGCCCAGAAGGGCCAGATGGTCGACGCCGAGCGCATGCGCTTCGACTTCAGCCACAACGCCCCGCTGACGGACGAGGAGATCGCCCGCATTGAGGACGAGGTGAACGCGGTCATCCGTCAGAACCTCCCGGCCACGACCCAGTTGATGGCGCCGGAACAGGCCATCGAGGCCGGCGCCGTCGCCCTGTTCGGCGAGAAGTACGGCGAGGAAGTCCGCGTCCTGACCCTGGGTCACGCCCTGTCGGGCGAGGGCGCCTATTCGGTCGAACTGTGCGGCGGCACCCACGTGGCCCGCACCGGCGACATCGCCCTGTTCAAGATCGTGTCGGAAGGCGGCGTCGCCGCCGGCGTCCGCCGCATCGAGGCCCTGACCGGCGAGGCCGCGCGTCAGTTCCTGCTGGCACAGGCCAATGTCGCCCGTTCGCTGGCCCAGAGCTTCAAGATCCAGACCGCCGACGTCCCGGCCCGTGTCGAAGCCCTGACCGCTGAACGCAAGGCGCTGGAGAAGCAGGTCGCCGACCTGAAGAAGCAGCTGGCCCTGGGCGGCGGCGCGGGCGCTAATGCGGCCCCGGAAGAGATCAACGGCGTCAAGCTGATCGCCCGCGTTCTGGACGGGGTGGACGGCAAGGGCCTGCGCGGCGTGGCCGAGGACTTCAAGAAGCAGCTCGGCTCGGGCGTCGTCGCCCTGGTCGGCGTCACCGACGGCAAGGCGGCCATCACCGTCGCCGCCACGCCGGACATGGCCGGTAAGGTCAACGCGGATGACCTGGCCCGCGACGCCGTCATCGCCATGGGCGGCAAGGGCGCCGGCGGCAAGCCCGACTTCGCCCAGGGCGGCGCCCCGGATGGGTCGAAGGCCGAAGCCGGTCTGGAGGCGATCCGGGCCGCGCTGAAGGGCTGATCGCCCTCACAGGCTGAATGAAATCAGGCGGCGGGCTTTCGGGTCCGCCGCCTTTTTCTTTCCTCCCCATTCCATGGGGAGGGGGACCGCGTAGCGGTGGAGGGGGCGACGCAAACGTCAGCCGTCGAGCCGCCCCCTCCGTCTCGTCGCCTGCGGCGTCGATCCACCTCCCCATCGCTACGCGACAGGGAGGAAAGGAAAGGGCGGCGTGCACACCCCCATCCCCGACCCTTCCCCCCTCGAGGGGGAAGGGAGCAGAGAATGCGTTACTCCGGCGCGCTCAGATCAATCCCCGCCAGCTTCCAGCCGAACAGGTTGCGGCGTTTCATCAGCAGGGAGACCTGCTCGTCCGGCTGGTCGTCGCGGGTCAGGGTGACGGCGAAGGTGTCGAGGTCGCGATAGCCCCAGGACTGTCGCACCTTCTTGCTTTCGGGCTTGCTCTGCGGCTTCGGGCCTGCCTCGGGCTTGGCCTGGTCGGGCTTGGGCCCCTGGCCTTCCTGCACCATGACCGCGATGGCCTGGGGCGTGACGAAGGCGTCCACCGCGCCCGACACCAGGGTCGGAGCCAGCAGCATGCCCAAGCCCGACAGACCTCCCAGGCGGTCGTCCTCGCGCATTTCGGCGACCATGCGGGCGCTCAGCTCGTCTTTCAGACTGGCGCGGAAGGCGGGAAAATCGACCTGACGCTCCAGCGCCTGTTCGTTTCCGGTCTTGGCCGCCTGCACCAGCGACCGCGCGGCCAGCAGCGGCGAAGCGGCATAGGCCAGGACGAAGACCGCCACGGCGGCGCCCCCCAGTCGAATGATCAGTTTCTGGTTCATCGGCCCTCCCCTGCCTTACGAACGCGACGGGTAGGCGACATGTTGCACCACGACCCAGGGACATTAAGGGCATGGTTCGTGAGGGGGCTCAAGCGCGGCGTTAATGCTTGGCGTCATTGCGCCCCCTCCCGCCGTCATCCTCGGACTTGACCCGAGGATCGAGCGCAAGGTCGCACTCAACCTCACCCCCGTCGCGCAGGCGGACAATCCGATCCTCGGATCAAGTCCGAGGATGACGGCGGTTGGGATGGACAGCGCCCAGTAGAAAGGCCCGCGGGATTTCTCCAGCGGGCCCATTCTTGGTGCGTAACGCGCTCAAGCAGCGCGGAGCACGGTAGCGCCGCTAGCCGATGTTCGGCAGGGCCTTCTTCAGGTTCTCGGAGACCTTGTCGAGGAAGCCCTCGGTGGTCAGCCACGACTGCTGGTCGCCGACCAGCAGGGCCAGGTCCTTGGTCATGAAGCCGGCTTCGACGGTCTCGACCACGACGCGTTCCAGGGTGGCGGCGAACTCGGCCAGGTCGGCGTTGTCGTCCAGCTTGGCGCGGTGCGAGAAGCCGCGCGTCCAGGCGTAGATCGAGGCGATCGAGTTGGTCGAGGTGGCCTCGCCCTTCTGATGCTGGCGGTAGTGGCGGGTGACGGTGCCGTGGGCGGCTTCCGATTCCAGCACCTTGCCGTCCGGCGTCATCAGCACCGAGGTCATCAGGCCCAGCGAGCCGAAGCCCTGAGCCACGATGTCCGACTGCACGTCGCCGTCGTAGTTCTTGCACGCCCAGACGAAACCGCCCGACCACTTGATGGCCGCAGCCACCATGTCGTCGATCAGGCGGTGCTCATAGGTCAGGCCCTTGGCCTTGAACTCGGCGGCGAACTCTTCGTCGAACACCTTCTGGAAGATGTCCTTGAAGCGGCCGTCATAGGCTTTCAGGATGGTGTTCTTGGTCGACAGATAGACCGGATAGTTGCGCTGCAGGCCGAACGAGAAGCTGGCGCGAGCGAACTCGGTGATCGAGTCGTCCAGGTTGTACATGCCCATGGCCACGCCGGCCGAGGGGAAGTCGAAGACCTCGTAGTTCTGCTCTTCGCCGTTGGCGCCGACCCACTTCATGGTCAGCTTGCCCGGACCAGGAACCAGGAAGTCCGTGGCCTTGTACTGGTCGCCGAAGGCGTGGCGGCCGACGACGATGGGCTGGGTCCAGCCCGGAACCAGACGCGGCACGTTGGAGCAGATGATCGGCTCGCGGAAGACGACGCCGCCCAGGATGTTGCGGATGGTGCCGTTCGGCGACTTCCACATCTTCTTCAGGCCGAACTCGGCCACGCGGGCTTCGTCAGGCGTGATGGTGGCGCACTTGACGCCGACGCCGTGCTTCTGGATCGCGTGGGCCGCGTCGATCGTCACCTGGTCGTCGGTGGCGTCGCGGTTTTCCATGCTGAGGTCGTAGTAGTCGAGGTCCAGGTCCAGATAGGGGAAGACCAGCTTGTCCTTGATCATCTGCCAGATGATCCGGGTCATTTCGTCGCCGTCGATGTCCACGATGGGGTTGGCGACCTTGATCTTGGCCATGCTCTGCCTCTGTCTCTCAATCTGGGAAGGAATATCGTGCGGGCGGTATAGCGAGGCGCGGGCGCGGGCGCAAAGGGTCAGGGGCCGCAAGCGCCTTCCTGTGCGCAAAGGCCCCGATCCGACTTGAACCGGAGGCCGGCTTGACCGTTCATGGCGTCCCGCTCCTGTCGCCGGAAACGCCGCCCATGATGCTTCGCAGCCTGTTGCTTACCGCGTCCGCCGCCCTGGCCCTGGGGGCCTGTCAGGAATGGGCTTCGACAGAGCCGACCGCCTCGACCGCCGTCGCAGCGGCGCCCGCCTCCCGCGACCCCGCGGCGGCCACGGTCAAGACCGAGACGCGCAAGTTCCGCGACTGGCTGGTCGTCTGCGACAACGGCAACGCCTGCTCCGCCTTCGGTCCCGCGCCCGACGGTCAGGGCGGCTGGGTGCGCGTCAGCATGAATGCCGGACCCGACGCCCGCCCCGCCCTCTCCGCCGGCTTCTGGGGTGATCAGGAAGAGGGCGGCGCCGGGCCCTTCACCCTGACGATCGACGGCCGCGCCTTCCCCGCCGCGCAGGGAATCGACCCCTCCAATGATCAGGCCTACGCCGGGGTGATCGAGGGCGACGCCCTGCCGGTCGTGGACGCCTTGGCATCAGGCCGCCGCATGACCCTGTCGCAAGGGGTGGAGAGCACGCCCATCTCCCTGTCCGGGGCCGCCGCCGCCCTGCTGTGGATCGACGAGCGTCAGGGCCGCCTGAGCACCGTCACCGCCCTGGTGCGGCGCGGATCGAAGCCAGCCTCCACCGTGCCCGCCGCCCCGGCCCTGCCGGTGGTGCGCCCCGCCCCCGCCGTGGCCCAGACCAACCTGCCCAAGCCCGTCCTGTCCGCCGCCTTCGAGGCGCGGGCCGACGTGAAACAGTGCCGCGCAGACACCGTCCAGAGCCCGACCTTCCAGACCGCCGTCACCGTGGACCGCCTGTCGGCGGATCAGGAGTTGTGGGGCGTGCCCTGCTCGTCGGGGGCCTACAACTACAGCATGCGCTATTTCGTGACCGGCCCGAACGGCGCCGATCCGCAGGCGCTCAGCTTCCCCACATCGCGCACGCCCGACGACGAGGTGGTGGACAGCGAGTATGATCCCGGCAGCCGCACCCTGCGCGGTTTCAACAAGGGGCGCGGCATCGGCGACTGCGGCATCGACTCCCTCTGGGTCTGGACCGGCCGCGCCTTCGTCCTCGCGGCGGAGAGCGAGATGCGCGAATGCTGGGGCGTGCCGTCCGACCAGTGGCCGACGACCTGGCGCAGCCGCTGACATGAAAACGGCCCGGATACGGACATCCGGGCCGATCTTCAGTAGAAAGCCGCCCCTCAGCCCCGCATCTGGGCTTCCAGCACCGCCAGCGGCAGCGAGCCGTTCATCAGCACCCTGTCGTGGAAGGCGCGCAGGTCGAAGCCGGGCCTGGCCTCGGCGTCGGCCCGCAGCCGGGCGATGACCGTGTGGCCAACCTTGTAGGCGCAGGCCTGGCCCGGCCAGACGGTGTAGCGGTTGATCTCGCTGTTCGAGGCGTCCAGCGGCTTGGCGCCCGAGGCCGCCATGTATTCGACCGCCTGTTCGCGGCTCCAGCGTTCGGAATGCAGGCCGGTGTCGACCACCAGCCGCACGGCCCGGAACAGGTAGGACATCAGGAAGCCGACCCGCCCCAGCGGGTTGTCGGCATAGGCGTTCAGGTCGTTGGCCGCGACCGCCTCGGCATACAGAGCCCAGCCCTCGTTATAGGCCGAAAAGCCGCCCGCCCGGCGCCATTGCGGCAGTTCGCCTGACTCGCGCTGCAAGGCGACCTGCAGGTGGTGGCCCGGCGAGGCCTCGTGATAGGTCAGGGTCGGCAGGGCGAACTTCGGCCAGTTCCCGCTGTCGCGCAGGTTGATGTAGTAGGCGCCCGGTCGCGAGCCATCCAGCGGCGGGCCGTGGTAGTATCCGCCCGGCGCGCCCGACTGGATCGACACCGGCACGCGGCGGATTTCGACGTGGGATTTCGGCAGGCGGCCGAAGACGGTCGGCAGCTTCGGCTCCAGCGCCGCCACCTGCTCGTTCAGCCAGGCCAGCAGCTCTTCCTTGCCCGCGTCTGTGTTGGGGAAGAGCTGGGCCGGGTCCTTGTTCAGGGCCTGAATCCGCTCGCCGACCGTGCCTTGCGTATAGCCCTGGGATTTCAGGATGGCGTCGATCTCGGCGCTGATCTCGGCCACCTGTTCGCGGCCCATCCTGTGGATCTCGGCGGCGCTCAGGGTCGTGGTCGTATTGGACTTCAGGCCATTGGCGTAGAAGGCCTCGCCGTCGGGCAGGCGCCAGACCCCGGCGTCGTGCGTCGCCTGCGGACGGATGGCCTCCAGCGCGGCGACCTGACGGGCCAGGGCGGGCTTGATCTGCTGATCGACGATGGCGGCGGCGCGGGCGTCATAGCCGGTCAGGTTGAGGGCCGCGGTCTTGCGGACCAGCGACTGGATCATCGCCAGGTCGGCGGCGGGCGTGTCGCGCAGGGTGCGGACCTGAGGCAGCATGCGGTCGATGATGAAGTCCGGCGGGATGACGCCCAGCCCAGCGTCCTCGCGCACCTTGTCCGTCTCGCCGTCCAGCACCCCGGCGAAGGCCGACAGGCGCGACAGGAAGGCGTCGGCACCCGCCGCATCCTCGATGCGGTGCTGGTTGTCCATGAAGTCCGGCGTTTCGAAATAGGCGCCTGACAGCTGGGTCACGACATAGGGCGACGGACGGCCCGGCCCGGCGCCATAGGCGAAGCGCGCGGTCTCGGCCGAGGTCTCGCGTCCGAAGGCGGCGATGGCGTAGTTCAGCGCGCCGGCTTCGGACAGCCCGGTCTGGTCGAAGGCGCGCAAGGTCGCCCAGCGGCTAATGGCCTTGTCGCGGTCCTTGCGGATGGCCTCGGGGCCGGCCTCGCTGAGTTTGGACGACAGGCCGGCGCGCGCGCCCTTGTCCAGACCCAGGTTGGTGGCGCGCTCGGGCGCCTCGTCCACGTCGGCCTCGAACCAGCCGTCCAGCAGGGCGTTCAGCCGCGCATCCGCGTCGCTGGCGGCGGCCTGGGCCAGAGACGGCGCCACGGCGGCCGTGGCGGCGGCGGTCAGCAACAGGCGGCGGCGGTCGATCATGGTCTTACTCCCCGACGAGAAGGGCGCGACGCCGCGCGCCCCCTCACACTCAAACTGTCGTCGGGCCGGCGCGCCCGTGTGGTGGTTCAGGCCGGCGTCCAGGCGTTCATCGTCCGCTCCAGCACCGTCAGCGGCACCCCGCCCAGGTTCAGGCCGGTGTCATGGAAGCCCTTGATGTCGAAGCGGTCGCCCAGACGGCGCTTGGCGTCTTCGCGCAGCTTGACCCAGGTGGTGTGACCGACCTTGTAGCTGGAGGCCTGACCCGGCCAGACGCAGTAGCGCTCGACCTCGGTGGCGACGCTGGATTCCTGATCGCCCAAGGTGTCGACCATGTAGCGGATGCCCTGTTCGCGGCTCCAGCGCTTGTGGTGCAGACCGGAATCGACGACCAGACGCGCGGCGCGGAACATCAGCGACTGCAGATAGCCGATCTGACCGAAGGGATCGTTCTCATAGGCGCCGATCTCGTCCGCCAGTTGCTCGGCGTACAGGCCCCAGCCCTCGGAATAGGCTGAGAAGCCCATGACCTTCATCAGCAGCGGCGTATCCGGTTGCTCCTGCTGCAAGGCGATCTGGAAGTGATGGCCCGGCACCGCCTCGTGATAGGTCAGGGTCGGCAGGGTCCACTTGGGCCATTCCGCCGTGTCGCGCAGGTTGATGTAGTAGGCGCCCGGTCGCGAACCATCCAGGGCCGGCGACTGATAATAACCGCCCGGCGCCCCGGCCTCGATGGCCTTGGGCACGCGCTTGATGTCGCACGGCGACTTGGGCAGGCGGCCGAAGTAGTCGGGCATCCGCGCCTGCATGGCGACCATCTGGACGTTGAGTTCCTGGATCAGCTCGTCCTTGGCCTCGTCCGTGTTCGGATAGACGAAGCGCGGGTCCTTGCCCAAGGCGGCGATGCGCTCGCCGACCGAGCCTTGCGTCATGCCTTGCGCCTTCAGCAGGGCGTCGGCGCGGGCCGAGATTTCGGCCACCTGCTCCAGCCCCATCTGATGCACCTCGTCCGGCGTCATCGACGAGGTGGTGAAGTATTTCAGGCCGAAGCGGTAGTAGTCCTCGCCCTGCGGCAGGCGCCAGACGCCGCCGTCGTGGGTGGCGCCCGGACGCACCGCTTTCAGGGCCTCGGCCTGACGCTGGATGGCCGGATAGACGTCCGCGGTCAGGATGGCCTGGGCGCGCGCGGCCCAGTCGCCGGGGATGGCCTTCTCGGCGGTGCGGCGGGCGAGGGACTGGCTCATCACCGAGTCCGCCGGAGCCGTGCCGGTGATGGCCGCCATCTGGCTCAGGGTGCGGTCGATGACGAAGTCGGGCGGCACGGCCCCCGCGGCGAAGTCGGCCTGCATCCGCGCCCGCTCATCGTCGAGCGCTGTGGCGAAGGCCGACAGGCGCGACAGATAGGCGTCGGCGTCGTCCGCCGCCTCGATCCGGTGCTGGCTGTCGAGGAAGTCGGGGATCTGCTGATACGATCCGCCCAGCTGGCTGACCGTATAGGGCGAGGGGAACATGCCGCCGCCATAGGGGAACCTGTACCCCTCCATCGCCGTGTCGCCGAAGAACTCCAGCGAGTCGCAGTAGGTTTGCTCCTCGGCGGTCAGTCGGGCGCGATCCGTGGCCTTCAACGCCCTCATGTTTTCAGTGAACTTGATCTTGTCCGCTTCGATCTTGGCCTGGGAGCGGTCGCCCAACTTGAAGCGCGCATCGGCCTTCGCACCTCGGTCCATACCCAGCATGGTCAAGGATTCGGGGTCGGACAGGAACATGTCCTGCGCGATCTTGTCCAGCAGGGCCAGGAACTGGGCCGAGACGGGCCCGGCGGCGGCGGGCGCCCCTGCGGCCTGGGCCAGGGCGCGTGCGGCGCCGGAGGTCGCGAATGCGCCTCCAAGCGCAGCGGTCATCAACAGGCGGCGACGGTCCATCATCGGGGCTTCCTCCCAAAAGCAATGGGAGGGGATGCTAGCGCAGCGACGCCGCCCGGCAAGGCGTCACCGTCGTGGGCGGATGACGTTTCGTCCATCCGCCGCCTTGGACGTAATCAGCCCGGCTGGATGTGGGCCTTGAGGCAGTCGCGCACGGCCTTCTTCAGATCGCCCGGCGCATTGGGTTCGTCCACGCCGTCGGCGGCCAGCACGGCCTTGACCGCCGCGTCCAGACCCTTGGGCAGGGCCTCGACCACCTTCTTCTGACCCTTTTCGTGCAGGCAGAAGCCCACCTCGCTGCACAGGGCGGCGAACATCTCGTCGAAGTCCACGTGGTCGAAATTGGGGGCGGCGTCAGTCATGAAGTCTCAGGCTTTCAGGCGGGTCGCATGGAAGGCCACGTGGTCATCCACGAAGCTGGCCATGAAGAAGTAGGAGTGATCATAGCCCGGCTGCATCCGAAGGGTAAGCCGCTGTCCCGCCGCCTTGGCCGCCGCGACCAGAAGTTCGGGTTTAAGTTGCTCAGCCAGGAAGGGGTCGGCGTCGCCCTGATCCACCAGGATGTCGTCGAAGACGCCGTGCGCGGCGCCGTTCTCGATCAGCAAGGCCGCGTCATGTCTGGCCCATTCGGCGCGATCCTCGCCCAGATAGGCGGAAAACGCCTTCTCGCCCCAGGCGCAGCGGGTCGGCGAGGAAATCGGCGCAAAGGCCGAGACCGATTGGAACAGGTCGGGGTGGCGCAGGGCCAGGGTCAGGGCCCCGTGGCCGCCCATGGAGTGACCGAAGATCGAGCGGGTCTTCGTCGTGGGGAATTCGGCGTCGATCAGGGCGATCAGTTCGTCCGTGACGTAGCTCTCCATGCGGAAGTGCGGCGCCCACGGCGCCTGGGTCGCATCGACATAGAAGCCCGCGCCCTGCCCCAGGTCATAGGCCGGATCGTCGGCCACGCCTTCGCCTCGGGGCGAGGTGTCGGGCGCAACGATGATGACGCCGTGTTCGGCGGCGGCCTTGTAGGCCCCGGCCTTGGTGGTGAAATTGTCCTCGGTGCAGGTCAGGCCCGACAGCCAGATCAGGACCGGGAACGGCCCCTCGCCCGCGGGCACAAAGACCGACAGGGTCATGGGCGTGCCGGTGGTCGCGCTGTCGTGCTTCAGATAGCGCAGGGTCCCGCCGTGAACGACGTGGGTCTTGGTGGTTTCCATCAACTCAGACTCCTGAAGATCAGTCGGGCCAGACGCGGGCCATGAAGGCGTCGTCCAGTTGGCCGCCGTCCTTCGAGAAATAGCTGTACCAGTCGCGCGGTATCGGCGGGCTGGCCCCGGCGGGCGGCGCGCCGCCGCCCCAGGCCTCGAAGCCGACGCCGACCAGGATCGGCCCCTCGCGCACGGCGGGCGCGGGCACGGCCTCGACCGCCCTGACCACGGCTGCGACAGTTTCCGCGCTGGGCGCCGGCTCACCGGTCACGACCCAGGCCCTGGCCCGCCCGCCCGGCTTGACCATCAGCAGCAGCATGCCCGAGGCGCCCGGCTGGACCGGCGCGGCCCGCACAGCCCCCTCCGCAGCAATCGCCGCCGCATTGACATAGGGCGACAGGGCCGAGACCTCGACCCGCGCCTTCATGACCGGGTCGGGCAGATAGAGGACCACGTCCTTGCCGACCCAGGCCTCGGCGGGCGCCTCCGCCGCCACGGGCGCAGGCTCGCGATTGCAGGCGGCGAGGCCCATGACGGCCAGACCGGCCATGATCGACGCTATCGCCGCCGTCTTCATCGTTTCAGTCCTCAGCCGGGCCGGTGAACGGCGCAGATCTTGTTGCCCGACGGATCGCGCAGATAGGCCAGGTGCATCTTGCCGAAGGGGGTTTCGCGCGGACCCGCCGGGTCCTCGATGGCCGTGCCGCCCGCCGCTACGCCGGCCTCGGCGAAGGCGACGACCGCCTCGGGGCTGGCCGCCGCGAAACCGATGGTGCCGCCGTTGGCGTGACAGGCCGCCTGACCGTCGCGCGGCGTGACCACGCCCAGCATGCCGCGCGGCGTCCTGTACCAGACGCCGGGACGGGGCTGATCGCTGAAGGCGCCCGGCTGATGGCCCAGGGCCCCGAGCACCGCGTCATAGAATTTCTGCGACGCCTCGATGTCGTTGGCGCCCAGGGTGACGTGCGTGAACATGATCTTCCTCCGATGGTGCGCCCGGCCGGTTCGCCGGGCGCCGCAAGCTAAGCGAATATAGTTTCTTTTGACAACTGACTACGTGGCGGCTCAGGCCGGCTTGGCGCCGTCGCGCGCATAGCCTTCCATCAAGCCGGCATAGTCTTCGACCGGCGGGAACGCCGGATAGCCCACGCGAGCGCCGGACTGGACCCCCGGCAGGCGATCGGCGACGCCCGTGTCGGCATAGGGGACGACCCAGGAGGCATCCTCCAACAGACTGGGGCGCAGGTTGACGAACGCCCCGCCCGCAATGCCGCGCGTGAACAGCCAGGTCTTGCATGACGGACAGAAGTGATGCTCCGGCACAGGATTGTGCAGGCCGCCGATCTCGGTCTCGCCCTCCACTTCCAGCCCCGAGGCCGGCAGCATCAGGCTGAGCGAATAGGCTCCGCCCGTCAGCTTCTGGCAGGCCCGGCAATGACAGGCCGAGGCGAAGACCGGCGCCTCGGTGACTCGCACGCGCACCTGGCCGCACAGGCAGGCGCCCGTCCACGGCAGCTTCCAGTCACTCATAGGCCAGCCCTTCCTTTTAGAACACGATCACTGAACGGATGCTCTCGCCCGCGTGCATCAGGTCGAAGGCCTCGTTGATGCGTTCCAGCGGCAGGGTGTGGGTGATCATGGGGTCGATCTCGATCTTGCCGTCCATGTACCAGTCGACGATCTTGGGCGTGTCAGTACGACCGCGCGCGCCGCCGAAGGCCGAGCCCTTCCAGACGCGGCCGGTGACCAGCTGGAACGGACGGGTCGAGATCTCCTTGCCCGCCTCGGCCACGCCGATGACGATGCTTTCGCCCCAGCCCCGGTGGCAGGCTTCCAGCGCCTGACGCATGACCACGGTGCTGCCGGTGCAGTCGAAGGTGTAGTCGGCGCCGCCGTCGGTCAGTTCGACCAGATGGGCCACCACGTCGGACACCTCCTTCGGGTTGACGAAGTGGGTCATGCCGAAGCGGCGGCCCCACTCTTCCTTGTCCGGGTTGATGTCCACGCCGACGATCATGTCAGCCCCGACCAGCTTCAGCCCCTGAATGACGTTCAGGCCGATGCCGCCCAGGCCGAAGACCACGGCGTTGGCGCCCGGCTCGACCTTGGCCGTATTGACCACGGCGCCCACGCCCGTCGTCACGCCGCAACCGATGTAGCAGGCCTTGTCGAAGGGGGCGTCCTTGCGGATCTTGGCCACCGCGATCTCGGGCAGGACCGTGTAGTTCGAGAAGGTCGAGCAGCCCATGTAGTGGGCGATGGCCTGACCCTTGTAGGAAAAGCGGCTGGTGCCGTCGGGCATCAGGCCCTTGCCCTGGGTCGAGCGGATCGAGGTGCAGAGGTTGGTCTTGCGGCTCAGGCACGACTTACACTGGCGGCATTCCGGCGTGTAGAGCGGGATGACGTGGTCGCCGACCGCCAGGCTGGTCACGCCAGGCCCGACCTCGACCACCACGCCCGCGCCCTCGTGGCCCAGAATGCTGGGGAAGATGCCCTCCGAATCCAGACCGTCCAGCGTATAGGCGTCGGTGTGGCAAACGCCCGTCGCCTTGATCTCGATCAGCACCTCGCCGGCGCGCGGGCCCTCCAGATCGACCTCGACGATCTCGAGCGGACGTTTGGCTTCGAAGGCGACGGCGGCGCGGGTTTTCATGGCGAGGGCTCCTTGGTCTCTTCAGTCTCTCCCCTTCTCCCCTTGCGGGAGAAGGTGGCGGCCGCAGGCCGACGGATGAGGGGTCGCACCGGCGGCGACCAGTTTCAACCCCCGCAAACGTCAACGGTCAACGAGCCCCCTCATCCGACCCGCTGCGCGGGCCACCTTCTCCCGCAAGGGGAGAAGGACGTAGGGTGACGCCATGATCCACAAGAACCTCGTCATCCTGACCGGCGCCGGCGTCTCGGCGGAATCCGGCGTGCCTACCTTTCGCGCCTCCGACGGCCTGTGGGAGGGGCATCGCATCGAGGCGGTGGCCACGCCCGAGGGGTTTGCGGCGAACCCGGCCTTGGTGCAGGACTTCTACAATCAGCGGCGACGACACCTGGCGACAGTCCAGCCTAACGCCGCGCACCGCGCCCTGGCCGATCTGGCGGCGCGGTGGGACGGCGATTTCCTGCTGGTGACGCAGAACGTCGATGATCTGCACGACCGGGCGCACGCCGAGACGCCGCCCGCCTCGGGGTTTGAGCTGATCCATATGCATGGCGAGCTGAACAAGGCGCGCTGCACCGCGTCCGGCGTGGTCTGTGACTGGACCGGCGATCTGGAGGCCGAGCAGGCCTCGCCGCATCATCCGCGGGGACGAATGCGCCCGCACATCGTCTGGTTCGGGGAGATGCCTCTGGCGATGGAGCGGATCGAGGCGGCGTTGGAACGCTGCGACCTCTTCGTCTCCATCGGCACCTCGGGCGCCGTCTATCCGGCGGCGGGCTTCGTCCAACTGGCGCGGATGGCCTGCGCCCGGACGGTGGAGATCAATCTGCAGCCGACGCAAGGCGCGCGCCTGTTCGACGAGGGCGTCTATGGCCCCGCCACCGAGGCCGTGCCTGCCTTCGTCGCGGACCTCTAGGCTCGCGGGCCGAACAGGATCACCCCGGCCCCGATCAGGCAAACCGCGCCGCCGATCAGGTCCCAGCGGTCCGGCGTCGTCTTCTCGACCAGCGCCATCCAGACCAGCGATGCGACGATATAGACTCCCCCATAGGCCGCAAACGCCCGCCCCGCCGCCTCGGCCGGCGCCAGGGTCAGCAGCCAGGCGAAGGCGATCAGACTGATCACGCCCGGAACCAGCCAGACCGGCGACCGATCCAGCTTCAACCAGGCCCAGAAGGCGAAACAACCGCCGATCTCGGCCAGGGCGGCCAACGGGTAGATGAGGGCGAGCTTCATTTCATCTCCGTCATTCCGGGGCGGCGCAGCCGAACCCGGAACCCAGACCGTTCAACATGCGGCGCGACGACAGGACAAGGCACAGTCATATCAACCCCCTGGGTCCCGGGTTCGCTTCGCGCCCCGGGATGCCGGCATTGAGGAGTCAGTCATACCAGTCCGCCGCCAGGTCTTCCCAGACAGGGTTGGCGGCTTCGATCAGTTCCAGCTTCCACGCACGCCGCAATTTCTTGATCTGCTTTTCGCGCGCGATGGCTTCGGTCATGCCGAGCTGTGGCTCGAACCAGACCAACCCTTTGCAGCCGTAGTCGTCGGTGAAGCCCTTGAACGTCCCCAGCCTGTGTTTCCAGACGCGAGCATGAAGGTCGCTAGTGACGCCGGTATAGATCGCGCCGTTACGGCGGTTGGCCATGATGTAGGCGGCGATGATCGCATCTGGATTTCGCACTGACCCCACCCCTCCGTCATTCCGGGGCGCGTAGCGAACCCGGAACCCAGGCCATTCAGCACGCAGGGCGGCGACAGGACAAGGCGGCGATACAGCCGACGTCTGGGTCCCCGGGTTCGGCTGCGCCGCCCCGAGGATGACGGAATAAAGGAAGCTACTCGCCCTTCTTTGCTTCTTCCGCCGCGCGCTTTTCGGCCAGTTTGGCCAGGACGCGGCCGCGGCCCTTGGCGAGGGCGTGGATGGCGCCGCGCATGGTGGCGACTTCCTGTTCGGTGAAGGCCGCGCGGCCCAGCATGACGCGCAGGTTCTGGCTCATCGAGGGCTTCTTGTCGGGCGGATGGAAGAAGCCGCCGGCGTCCAGCTCGGCCTCGAAGTGTTCGTACATGCCGACCAGCAGCTCGTTCGAGGCGGGCGGATCGCCTTCCCTGAATCGCGGCGGGGGAGCGTCGAGGATGAGGGTGCGCCACTCATAGGCGTTGATGGCCACGGCCTGGGCCAGGTTCAACGAGTGATGGCGCGGGTCGATGGGGATGGTGGTGATCCCGGCGCACAGGGCGATGTCGGTGGTCTCCAGACCCGCGCGCTCGCCGCCGAACAGCAGGCCGGTCTTCAGCCCCGAGGCCGTGTCGTCATAGAGGATTCGGGCGCTTTCGCGCGGCGTGCGCACCGGCTGGCGCGTCTCGCGCGGGCGGGCGGTGGTGGCGAAGACGGTGTTCAGGTCATGAACGGCCTCGGCCACGCTGTCGAAGACGCGCACGCCCTCCAGCACCCAGTCGGCGCCGGAGGCGGTGGCCCAGGCCCGCTCCTGGGGCCAGCCGTCGCGCGGCGTGACCAGCCGCAGTTCCGACAGGCCGAAATTGGCCATGACGCGGGCGACCGCGCCGATGTTCTCGGCCATCTGGGACTTGTCGAGGATGACGACGGGGGGCGTGAGTTCAGTCATGACCGTCCCCTACCCCTCCGTGCCATCCAGCGAAAGTCAGTCCTCGCCGATCATCGAGGTCCAGGGGTCGACCGTGCCGGCCTCGACCTCGGCCACCTTGACGGCTGGCCAGCCGATGGCGGCCGTGCCGCTTTCACGCCAGCTGAGGATGATCAGGTCGCGCAGTTCCGAGGCGCCCGCCGCGAGGCGCTCGGTGACGAAGGCCGCGCCGCGCGGGTCGGCGTCGCGGAAGCCGCCCGCCTTCTCCAGACGGTAGAAGGGAATGACCGTGCCCAGCGTCGTCTTCAGATAGCCGGCGGTGCGGGCGCGCAGGTCCAGACCGGAGACCTGAGGCTGGCTCATCGCCGCCTCGACCGTGTCCAGGCGGGCGACGCGGGAGGTGAACTCGCCCTCGAAGATCGCATGGGTGCGGCGCGAGTTGGTGAACCCCTCGGGGTTGGGGTGATCGCCCCAGCCGTTGAAGTGGATCGACATATGGTGCGGCTGCGAGCCGTCGCCGACATAGTGGGCCAGGACGCCGATGTCGCGCAGGATCAGGGCCTCGCGGCGTTCACGGTCGGCGCGGTACCAGGCCTTCTTGCCGGGGTCCGTCTCGCGTCCCTCGGCGGCGGTCAGCACGCGCCAGTAGGCGAAGTCGCGGCCCAGGTTCTGATAGGCGTCCATCATGGCGTAGGGCAGATAGCCGGCGTCGTCGACGCTGAGGCCCGCCTTGGTCAGGGCCGCGTCATAGTCCGACTTCAGCCGAGGCAGGGCGTCGATGGACGGGCCGTTGGCGTTCATGGCGAAGCCGTTGTCGTCGAAGTCGATGAAGTGGGCCGTGTCGCGCTCACGGTCATGCGGCTGGCCGGCGCCCTTCCAGCGATCCGGCTCGCGCGCCAGTTCGCCGACGTCGGCGATCGAGGCCGGGGTCCGCAGGAAGGCCGGCAGGTCGTCGCTCAAGGCTCGCATGGCCGCGACGCCGATCAGGCGGTGGCCGGTATTGCCCCAGGCGTCGACCTGAACGGCGGGGGCCGCGACCAGCATCAGGGCGGCGGCGGAGATCATCAGGCGTTTGACTTGACGCTTCATCGAAGGACACCGGCGGAAAATTTCGAAGGGAAACGACCGCTTATCCCATTCCCGGCCCCGCCTCCACCCATGCGGCCCACGACGTGGCGGCGCGATCACGCCGCCGTTATCTTAGGCCCGCGCGCAGTCTTTCTTCGCAATAAAGTGTTACATGGTCAGACATAGGTGTTAACCGGACAGCTGATCCGCACAGTATAGAAGCCATAAGCATCGAATACTGATTTCGTTGCTGCCACATATGCTGTGACATTTGAGAGATATGCTCTCTGACCTGTGGACTAATCGAACGATGATCGTGACGCAGGACCGCGCCTGATCTCATTCGCCGCGTTTTTGCCACAATTGACGGTCAAAAACCCGTCGCCGGATCGTGTCGGGGCCGGTGCTTCCTGAGTTTGTTCGATGCTGAACACAGCCGCTGCGCTTGCCATGTTCTGGACGATGGCCTTCTCCGGTTCCGGAGAGCCTCAACCCTATGACGCCGTTGTCGCTATCGAGACGGCTGCCATGGAAACCGCCGCGGCGGCTGAAAGTTCCCTCGATGCGTCCGCCCTCTCCGCCGAACAGGCCGAGCTGATGGCGGGCGATCCCGACTGGCGCGCATCGGCGCGCCTCTATCATGCCGGCGGCGGCGGGGCGACGGGCAATGATTCGCTCGGTTGCCGTCCCATCGCCATGCGTACGGTCGCCGTCGACCCCCGCGTCATCCCGCGCCGCACCAAGCTGTTCATCCGCGAAACGGTCGGCCTGCGCATGAGCGACGGCACGGTCCACGACGGCTACTGGTACGCCTCGGACACCGGCGGCGCGATCAAGGGCGCCAAGATCGACCTCTACACCGGCCACGGCCGCGGCTCGATGCGCCAGGCCATGAACCTGAACATGAAGACCCTGACCATCGCTGACGCCGGCGACTTCGACGGCTGCCCCCCGGCCTGGGAAACGGCCTCGAACTAACGGGCGCACAGCCCTACCGACAAAAAAGGCGACCGGAGCGATCCGGTCGCCTTTTTGTTTAGGCGAGACCTTTCCTCCTTGTTCGCGAAGCGAATGGGGAGGTGGCGCGTCGACGAAGGCGACGTGACGGAGGGGGCGGCGCGACGGGGCGAACTTTGAACCACACGGCAAAAGACACCGCCGCCCCCTCCACCACTTCGTGGTCCCCCTCCCCATGAAATGGGGAGGAAAGAGGCGTTAGAACCGGCGCTTGCCGCTCACCGTCTCGAAGAAGAGGCGGAAGTCGCCCATCAGGCTCCACAGCGGATATTGAAAGGTCGCCGGTCGGTTCTTCTCGAAGAAGAAATGCCCGACCCAGGCGAAGCCGTAGCCGACCAGCGGCATGGCCAGCAGCCACCAGGCGTTCAGCGTGACGCAGAAGGCCGCAAAGGCGGTGATCACCAGCCCTGTGCCGACCACATGGATGCGGCGGCAGGTCCGGTTGGAATGTTCTTGGATGTAATAGGGATAGAAGGCCGCAAAGGAGGCGTATCGCTCTCCAGGGTCGCGGCCAGTCTGGGGATCGCCTGCGGTCATGGCCGCAGCCTGCCCCCGGATCGGACCGGGGGCAAGTCAGAGATCAGTGGTTAGTCGAAGCGCTTGCCGGGCTTGCCGGCCTTGTTGAACGGCTTGGCGCCGGCCGGTTTTCCGCCGGGCTTGAACCCGCCCGGCTTCGCGCCGAAGGGCTTCTTGGCGTAAGGCTTGTCGCCGTCCGCGCGCGGCGCGCTGCGCTCGGCGTCGGTGCGCGGGGCGTAGGGCTTCTTCTTGAAGTCCGGGCGCGGGCCGTCGCCGGTGCGTTCGTCGCGGTTGAACGGCTTCTTGGCGAAGGGCGGACGGTCGCCGCCGCGGTCGTCATCGCGCTTCTTGAAGGGCTTCTTGAAGCCGCCGCCGCCGCCCGGCGTCGGGGCTTCCGACGGGGTGATGGTGACGTCGTCGCGCGGGCTGTTCTTCAGGGCGTCGCGGAACAGGCCTTCGTGGGTCTTGGCGATCTCGAAGCGGGTCTCGTCCGGGAAGGTTCGGATAGCGCCGATTTCCTTCTTGGTGATATGACCGACGCGGCAGATCAGCGGGATCAGCCATTTCGGGTCGGCGTTCTTGTTGCGGCCCACATCCATGCGGAACCAGACGACTTCGTCGGCCTGCAGGCGGTCGCCCGGCCACGGGGTCGGCGAGAAGTCCTCACCGCCGCCGCCGGCGGCATTGCGGTCGCGTCCGCGAGGCTGATGGATCGCACCCGGATCGAGCAGGTCTTCCGGCGCCGGCAGGTCCTTCTTGATCACGCGGATCAGGGCGGCGGCGATTTCGTCGGCGGTGCGCTCGCTCATCAGGCGACGCGCCAGCACCATGTCCTCTTCGGTCACGGCCTGTTCGAAGATGTCGCCGCCCAACAGGCGGGTTTCATCCTTGGCCAGGATTTCCTCGGCCGTCGGCGCGCCGGCCCAGGTGGCGTCCACGCCGGCCGAGTTCAGCAGCATCTCGGCCTTGCGACGGCGCGTGTGCGGCACCAGCAGGATCGAGACGCCCTTCTTGCCCGCGCGGCCGGTACGGCCCGAACGGTGCAGCATGGTCGCCTTGTTGATCGGCAGTTCGGCGTGGATCACCAGGCCCAGGTCGGGCAGGTCCAGACCGCGCGCGGCCACGTCGGTGGCGACGCAGACGCGGGCGCGGCCGTCGCGCAGGGCTTGCAGGGCGTCGGTGCGCTCGCGCTGGCCCATCTCGCCGGACAGGGAGACGGTCGAGAAGCCGCGCTCCAGCAGCGACGACTGCAGGTGACGCACGCTGTCGCGGGTCGAGCAGAAGACCAGGGCGCCGGGCGCTTCATAGAAGCGCAGCACGTTGACGACGGCGTGCTCGATCTCGTTCGGAGCGATGCGCAGGGCGCGGTATTCGATGTCGCTGTGCGGGGCGCTGCGGTCGACGGTGTCGATGCGCACGGCGTCGCGCTGATAGCGCTTGGCCAGCAAGGCGATGTCGCGGGCGATGGTGGCCGAGAACAGCAGGGTGCGGCGCTCGGGCGGCGACTGCTCCAGGATGTATTCCAGGTCCTCGCGGAAGCCCATGTCGAGCATCTCGTCGGCCTCGTCGAGCACCAGTACTCTCAGCGCCGACAGGTCGAGGTTGCCGCGGTCGATGTGGTCCTTCAGGCGGCCGGGGGTGCCGACGACGATGTGGATGCCGAAGTTCAGCGCGCGGGCTTCCTTGCGGGCGTCCATGCCGCCGACGCAGGTGGTGATCTTGGCGCCCGACTGGCCGTACAGCCATTCCAGCTCGGCCGAGACTTGCAAGGCCAGTTCGCGCGTCGGGGCGATCGCCAGCATCAGCGGCGCGTCGGCAGGCCCGAAGCTTTCGTTATCGCCCAGCAGGGTCGAGGCCGCCGCCAGGCCGAAGGCCACCGTCTTGCCCGATCCGGTCTGGGCCGAGACCAGCATGTCGGCCTCGCCGTGGCCGTCCAGAACCGCCGCCTGGACGGGCGTGGGCTCAGCATAGCCCTTGTTGACGAGAGCGCGGTCTAGCGCGGGGTGGATCGCGGGAAAGGGCATATACGACCTGAAAAAGAGCAATGCGGCCGCCGAAACGACCGCGCCCGGCCAAGGCAAACAGCCGGCCGGGCGAGGAGAAGACCGCCTCTATACACCAATATTGGCCCCGATGCGGCGTGTTTCCGGAAAAAGACCGCCGTTCACCACGCTTGTTCAGGCGACATTGACCGCAAAGCCACGATCCTGACCGTCAGCAGAGTTCGATTTTCGCACGGAGCCCGCCATGATCCCGCCCCTGAGCATCGCCGCCGCCGGAATGCAGAACGCCGCCAACCGTTTCGAGGCCAGCGCCCGTCGCACGGCTGAAGGTTCGTTGGACAATCTGGCGGTCGAGGCGGTCGAGCAGATCCGCGCCAGGCAGGACTTCTCGGCCAATGCCGCCGTGGCGCGGACGGCGGACGACATGATGGGCACGTTGTTGGACGTGCTGGTTTAGACTTCGCCACCAGCGTCCAACCACCGTCATCCTCGGGCTTGACCCGAGGATCGGGTTGTCCGCCTGCGCAACGTCAGCAAGGACGAGCACGCCCCTACGCTCGATCCTCGGGTCAAGCCCGAAGATGACGGCGCAATAAACACAACGTCACCCCGCCTTTTCCGGCAGATGGAAGAAGTCGATGAAGCGGGCGAAGACGTCGCGGTCGCCCTCGATGGTCATCGCCCCCTCGCCTTCCAGCGCCGCCAGAGGAACCTTGCCGTAGACGGCGGCGGCGACGACCGGCGGGGCTGCACGCACCACCACGTCGCCATCCTCAACCGCGCCGCGCCGCGTTGTGATGACGCCGTCCGCCACGGTCACGACCATCCGATCCTCGTCCATCGCAAAACCCAGACGCATGGCCGCCTCGCTCGCCCTCGCCGGATCGAACATGGTCTCGAACGACTGCATGACCGAGACCGCGCTGATCGGCAGGGTCGGGTCGTGCTGCGGCGAGCGCGCGGCCCAGCGCCCCAGAACCATGAAGACCGGCTTGATCTCATAACCCCAGTCGGTCAGCTCATAGACCTGAACCGAGGCGGGCGGCGGCAGCTTGCGGCGCTGGACGATGCTTGATGCCTCCAGCCCCTCCAGCCGCTGCGTCAGGACGTTGGCCGACAGGCCGCACAGGTCTTTGCGCAGGTCGCTGAAACGTCGCGGCCCCATCATGAGTTCTCGTATCACCAGCAGCGCCCAGCGCTCGCCGATCAGGTCGAGCCCGTGCGCCGCGCCGCAGGCGTCGTGATAGCGGCGCGACCGACCGACAGGTTCTTTAGTTACTTTTTCTAACTTCATGGTTGACTAACATAACATCGAGACGCAAGACTTGCATCATCAGAGAGAGGGAGAAGGCCATGTCAAAGATGATTTTCGTCAATCTGCCGGTCACGGACCTGCCCCGGTCGGTCGCCTTCTACGAGGCCGTGGGCGCGACCAAGAACCCGATGTTCTCGGACGACACCGCCGCCTGTCTGGTGTTTTCGGACACCATCCACGCCATGCTGCTGACCCACGAGAAGTTCGCCAGCTTCACCGACCGCGCCATTCCCGACGCGCACCAGACGGCCCAGGTGCTGATCTGCGTCTCGGAAGACAGCCGCGAGGCCGTGGACGCCGTGCATGACCGCGCGGTCCAGGCGGGCGGTCGGGCCGACGCCATCGCGGTCCAGGACTACGGCTTCATGTACAGCCGCGCCTACGCCGACCCCGACGGCCATATCTGGGAAGTCATGTGGATGGACCCCGAAGCCGCCGCCCAGGGCCCTGAAGCCTTCGCCGCCCAGGTGGGCGGAGGCTGAGCCATGGCCGACAAGATCATTCCCTGCCTCTGGTATGATCTGGGCCAGGCGAAGAAGGCGGCGGAATTCTATGTCTCGCTGGGTCTGCCCGACAGCCACGTCGACCGGGTCGTGACCAGCCCGGCCGACAATCCGTCCAACCCCGAAGGCGCCGAACTGGTGGTCGAGTTCACCCTGGCCGGGCGGCGCTACATGGGTCTGAACGGCGGGCCGATCTTCCCCCAGACCGAGGCCGTCTCCTTCATGATCATGACGGACGACCAGGCCGAAACCGACCGCCTGTGGGACGCCATCGTCAGCGCCGGCGGTCAGGAAAGCCAGTGCGGCTGGTGCAAGGACCGTTGGGGCGTCAACTGGCAGATCACGCCGCGCCGCCTGATGGCCTTCTACGACGACCCAGATCCCTCCCGCGCCAAGGCCGCCTTTGAGGCCATGATGACCATGAAAAAGATCGACATCGCAGCCCTGGAGGCCGCTGCTGACAAGGCTGGGTGAACGGCCAAGCTAAGTCGCCCGACCACAGAAAACTGTCGCTTTCCACCAAGCCTAAGCCTGCGCCTTCAACGACCATCCGCCCCCGCCCCTCAATCAGCGAGCGAGAGGGGCCAACAACAAAGAGGAGACGACCATGAGCTATGTCACAGGCTTCCTGACCCCGGTGAAGGCCGAGAACAAGGAGCGCTATATCGAGTCCGCCCGCGTCGCCTGGCCGCTGTTCAAGGGCTACGGCGCCCTGGCCCATGTCGAGAACTGGGGCGTGGACGTGCCGGACGGCAAGGTCACTAGCTTCCCCATGGCGGTGAAGCTGGAAGAGGGCGAGGTCGTGGTCTTCTCCTGGCTGATCTGGCCCGACAAGAAGACCGCCGACGACGCCTGGGCCAAGATGGAGAAGGACCCCGCCATGGCCGACATGGACATGCCCTTCGACGGCAAGCGCATGATGTGGGGCGGCTTCGAAACCGTCTTCCAGAACTGACCGCCGCCTACCCTCACCCAAACAAGGAGGCCCCATGCCCTTTCTCGATATCACCGTCATTCCGGTGCCGAACGCCAACAAGGCCGCCTATCTGGAGCATTCAGCCAAGACCAGTCCGTTCTTCCGAGAAAAGGGCGCGACCGCCGTCACCGAAACCTGGGGCGAAGACGTGCCTGACGGCAAGCTGACCGACTTCAAGAAGGCCGTTCAGTTGCAAGCGGATGAAAGCGTGGCCGTCGGCTGGATCACCTGGCCGGACAAGGCGACCCGCGACGCCGCCTGGGAGGCCCTGATGCAGGACGAACGCATGGCCGGCATGGACATGCCGTTCGACGGCAAGCGCATGATCTTCGCCGGCTTCGAACTGGTCGCCGAGAACTGAGACGCGCCCCGCCTCGGTCGCGCGGCGAGAAGCACAAAGTAAAAAGGGCGGCTCTTGCGAGCCGCCCTTTGTTTTCGTTGATCAGCTGTCCAGGAAGGACCGCACCCCCGGGTCAAGCCCGAGGGCTGAAGGCTTACGAATCTAGGAACGAGCGCAGCTTCCGGCTTCTGGACGGGTGCTTCAGCTTGCGCAGGGCCTTGGCCTCGATCTGACGGATGCGTTCGCGGGTCACGCTGAACTGCTGGCCGACTTCTTCCAGGGTGTGGTCGGTGTTCATGCCGATGCCGAAGCGCATCCGCAGGACGCGTTCTTCCCGCGGGGTCAGAGAAGCCAGGACGCGGGTCGTGGTTTCGCGCAGGTTCGACTGGATGGCGGCGTCGATGGGCAGGACGGCGTTCTTGTCCTCGATGAAGTCGCCCAGGTGGCTGTCTTCCTCGTCGCCGATGGGCGTTTCGAGGCTGATTGGCTCCTTGGCGATCTTCAGGACCTTGCGGACCTTCTCCAGCGGCATGGCCAGCTTCTCGGCCAGCTCTTCCGGGGTCGGCTCGCGGCCGATCTCGTGCAGCATCTGGCGGCTGGTGCGGACGATCTTGTTGATCGTCTCGATCATGTGAACCGGAATACGGATGGTCCGCGCCTGGTCAGCGATCGAGCGGGTGATGGCCTGACGAATCCACCAGGTGGCGTAGGTCGAGAACTTGTAGCCGCGACGGTACTCGAACTTGTCGACCGCCTTCATCAGACCGATGTTGCCTTCCTGAATAAGGTCCAGGAATTGCAGGCCGCGGTTGGTGTATTTCTTGGCGATGGAGATGACGAGGCGCAGGTTGGCCTCGACCATTTCCTTCTTGGCCTGACGGGCTTCGCGTTCGCCCTTCTGGACCGTCTGGACGATGCGGCGATAGTCGTCGATCGGCAGACCGGCCTCGGTCGCCACGGCGGCGATGTCGGTGCGGATCTTGGCGATCTGGGCGGCTTCATTGTCGCTGAACTTGGTCCAGCGCACGCCCATTTCCTTGACGCGCTCGGCCCAGTTGGGGTCCAGCTCGGAGCCGAAGTAGGCCTTGAGGAACTCAGGACGCGAGATGCCGTAGCTGTCGGCCAGGCGCAGCAGACGCCCTTCCAGACCGATCAGACGCTTGTTGATGGCGTAAAGCTGCTCAACCAGAGCCTCGATGCGGTTGTTGTTCAGCTTCATCGTCTTCAGACGATCCGAGATCGTCGTCGTCAGCGTCTCATAGGCCTTGTGGTCCTTGGCGCTGAGCACCTCGCCCTTCAGGCGGGCCTCGACCAGCTTGTCCTGCAACTTGCGGAAGCCGCCGAAGTCCGCAGCGATCGCGTCCAGCACTTCCATGACGCCGTCGCGCAGTTCGGCTTCCAGAGCCGAGATGGACATGCCGCCGCCGTCGTCGAAGTCGTCTTCGTCGTCGTCTTCACCCTCAGGCTTGTCCTCGCTCGGAGCGGGGGCGGCGCCCGGCAGGGCGGCGGGCGGCTGATTGTGCGGCAGCGACGACGGATTCAGGATGCCGTAGGTGGCGTCCAGGTCGATCACTTCGCGCAGCAGGATGCGGTTGTTGGCCAGCTCTTCGCGCCAAACCATGATGGCTTCGAAGGTCAGGGCGCTTTCGCACAGACCCGAGATCATGGCGTCGCGGCCGGCTTCGATCCGCTTGGCGATGGCGATTTCGCCCTCGCGGCTCAGCAGTTCGACCGAACCCATCTCGCGCAGATACATGCGCACGGGGTCGTCAGTGCGATCATAGGCGGCCTTGGCCGGGGCCTCGGCCACCGAGGTCTCGGCGGCGGCGGCCACGTCGGTGCCGGTCGATTCCGCGGCGTCTTCCTCGGCCTCGACGACGTTGACGCCCATCTCCGACAGCATGGCCAGCGTGTCTTCGATGGCGTCGGGGGTGACTTCTTCGCTGGGGAGGACCTTGTTCAGTTCCTCCATCGTGACATAGCCGCGCGCCTTGGCCTGCTTGATGAATTTCTTGACGCCGGCGTCCGTCAGATCGAGCAGCGGCCCGTCGGTGTTGGCTTCTGCATCCTGCGTCTCGGTCTGCGCGCTCATTCAGTCAGTCTCCACGACCGCTCGGGGGTGATCAGTCCCCTGCGGCGAAAATACAACGCCCGACGACTTCGTTGGTTACGAAGAAGCCGCGTCTTCCCAAATCGTTCCGGTCTTGATGGCCCGCCGCAAAGCATCGCGCTCGGCTTTCACCAGGGTGAAGGCCGAGTTATCGAACGCCTGATGGGCGCCCGACTTTGCTGACGCCAGCGCCTGCTCCAACGCCGCTACGCGGGTCAGAGCGTCAAACGCCTGCGACCACCGGGTCCTCGCCTCGCCGAGGGGCTTGTCTGCAGCCAGGAATGGCGCGCCGGACTTTGCCGCCGCCTTCTCGACCTCGTGCATCAAGGCATCATGACCCGAGTGGGCCAGATGGCGTCGGATCGCGGCAGAGTCAAGGCTCTGACCGCCAAACCGCAACCGAACCAGTTCCTGCGCCAGCCCATCCAGCGCCGGATCGCCGAACCCATGGCGGGCGATGGCCTCCAGATGGTCGTCCATTCGCTCAGGGTCATCGACCGCGCCGTGGGCCAGGGCCGCCGCCACCGGCTCGATGGAGCGCGACAGGGCGTGCATGGCCTGGGCGCCCTCGGCCGTCTGGCCCAATTTCGGCGGTGGCCCGCGCCAGCGTCCGCCCATCCCGCCACCTGGGCCCGGTCGCCCCCCGCCCTGCTGATAGGACTGGCCCTGCTGTTGCTGCTGGCGGGGGAACAGGGCGTCGAAACGCTCGAACAGGTCGCGGCGGTATTGCTCGGCCAGGTCCTTGTCCTGAATGGCCGAGGCCGCCTGACGCAGCCGCCCCTTCAGCCCCGCCTTGCGTTCGGGCGTGTCCAGAGGCTCGGCCTCGGCCTCGCGGCGGAACAGGACCTCGACGAAGGGCCGCGTCTCGCTGACGGCGTGGCGCAGGGCGGGCGCCCCCTTGTCGCGCAGGATGTCGTCCGGGTCCTGACCGGCCTCCAGCAGGGCGAAACGGAAGGACCGCCCCGACTTCAGCAGGGGCAGCGACCGCTCGATCGAACGATAGGCGGCCCGCAGCCCCGCCGCGTCGCCGTCGAAGCAGAGCACCGGCTCGGCCGACACCCGCCACAGCCGTTCCATCTGCTCCTCGGTCAGGGCCGTGCCCATAGGCGCCACGGCCGGCAGACCGGCCCGTTGGCAGGCGATGACGTCCATATAGCCTTCGACGACGATGATCCCCTGCTCGCCCCGGCTCTCGGCCCCCAGGATGCGGCGCGCCTCGGGCAGGCCGTAGAGGGTGGCGCCCTTGTGAAACAGCGGGCTTTCCGGCCCGTTCAGATACTTGGCCCGGTCGTCGGGGTTCATCGCCCGCCCGCCGAAGCTGACGATCCGCCCGCGCGCGTCCAGAATGGGGAACATCAGTCGGTCGCGGAACCGATCATAGGGCTGACCGCCGCTTTCCGGCGCGATCAGCATCCCGGCCTCGACCAGATCGCCCGGCTTGGCCCCGCGCTGGATCAGGGCGTTCTTCAGCCCCTCGCGGTCGTTGGGGGCGTAGCCTAGGCCGAAGCGTTCCCACTGGTCCTCGGGCAGGCCGCGCTTTTCCAGATATTCGCGCGCCGCCTTGCCGACCGAGCGGCGCAGGTTGGCGGCGAACCACTTCTGGGCCAGGTCCATCCAGTCGGTCAGGCCCTGCTTCTTGGCCTCGCGCTCGGCCGACTGCGGGTCCTCGGCGGGCAGTTGCATCCCCGCCTCGCCCGCCAACCGCTGCACCGCCTCTACAAAGCTGAGACGCTCGGTCTCCTGCAGGAAGCTGATGATGTCGCCGTGCTTGCCGGACGAGAAGTCGTGGAAGAAGCCCTTGTCGTCGTTGACGAAGAAGCTGGGCGACCGCTCCTTGGAGAAGGGACTGAGGCCCACATACTCGCGTCCCTGACGCTTGAGCTTCACCGTCCGGCCGATGACATCGGACGGGCGAAGGCGGGCCTTCAGTTCTTCAAGGAAACGATCGTCGAAACGCACGATCCCAGACACTCCGGCGCGACGGCGAGGGGAAGGGCCGCCGCACCCTCAGACATGGGCATCCCCGGTTCTGTTTTCCACAGCCTGTGAAGATCGAGGATGGAATGCGTGGGCGAATTTCCGCGGGGCATTGGCGGAACCGAAATAGAGCCCTCCCCCTCGATGGGGGAGGGTTGGGTGGGGGTGAAGGCGGACCGGCGCCATGAGCGCTCGCGAGACGCCGCGCCTCTTGCGTCTTTTGTTGCCACGTCGCGCTCTCACCCCCATCCCCGTCCCTTCCCCCATCGAGGGGGAAGGGGGGCGATAAAAAGAACACCGACACACAACAGGGGCTCAGCCGAATGCGTGGATGCGGGCTACTTCCACGCCTCGCCCGTCCGCCCCAGGGCCTCGCCCAGGTCATAGACGGCCTGCATCGACTCTTGGCTGAAATCGAGGCTGTCGGCGCCGTCGAAATCCTCGGGGATGGCGGCGACGTGGAATTCCAGTCCGTTGCGGCTGGCGAAGGCGCGGTTGGCGACGAGGGTGGCGCGCAGCTGACCGCCCAGCACCGCGTCCAGACTGCGGGTCAGCACCGGAATGGCGGCGTCGCGGGTGACGGCGAAGCGCGGCGCGTCCTTGCCGTTGACCACGACGTGCAGACGCGCGCCCTGAAACACCCCGGCCACGTCGTCCCAGTTCCACATGATCTGCGGCAGGGCCACGAAGGGGTTCATCACCCCGCCGTCGACGTGCATCTCCTCGAACACCGCGCCGCGGCCCTGCGAGCGGATCATGACCGGCGGAAAGGCGCCGGGAATGCTGGCCGAGGCGATCAGGACGTCGCGGAACAGGGCCAGAGCCTCAGGCCCGCCGCGCTCGGCGATGGCGCCCATGTTCCAGATGACGCCGCGCTGAGCGTCCAGATCGGTGGTGGCGACCAGCAGCAGCCGCCCCTTGGCGTGTTCGGCGGCGACCTCGGTCAACATCGCCTGGTCCACATTGCTCTCGACCAGTTCACGCAGGGGTTCGCCGCTGAACACGCCCGATCCGATCAGGGCGCGCACGCCCCGGCTTTTCAGCAACCCGGTCGCCTGCCCGCCGGTATAGGCCTCCTTCAACCGCCCATCCCAACGCGGGCCCAGGAAGACGAAGGGGGCGGCCAGGGCGCCGGTCGAGACCCCGGTCACGACTTCGAAATCCGGGCGCTTGCCGCTGGCGGTCCAGCCGTTGATCAGACCTGCGGCGAAGGCCCCGTTGGCGCCGCCGCCGGACAGGGCGATCAGGTCGAAATGACCGTCCGGTCCCTTGGGCACGCCCTCGCCCAGCTGCTGTTCGATCTTCTGCGCCGCCGCCTCGTCCTCGACGGAGAAGCGGACGTTGGGAAAGCCCACGGGCGAGGCCGCGTCGCGTTCGGTCAGGCCGAAGTCGCTGCGCGCCCCGCTGGCGCAGGCCGACAACAGCAGACCGGCGCTCAGTACGGCGGCGACCGTCCGCATCAGGCTGAAACTCATAAGCGTTCTCCAGGGCGCGCCACCTTAGCCGCTTTCCGTGACAACAGGAAAAGCCCCGGCTCGACAAAACCCCGTTAGGTTTTGGTTAACCAAGAAGGCCGCTTCGGACGCGCCATCGTCCGAATGCGGACCCAATCCCGCGCGACAACACCATTATCCACAGCCTGTGGATGAATGTACTTCAAGGATCTTCCATGTTCATCGCCATCGCCCGCCCGGCGGTGGAGCCCCAAGGCCCCGACGCCGTCGCCGTCCCCGGCTCCCCCGCTGTTCCGTTCCTGACGCCCCGCGCCCTGCATGCGCGCCTGCTGGACAACGCCGCCGCGCGCCGTCGCCGCGGACTGGAGCGAAAGCAGGCCCGCCGCGCCGACGACGCCGCCTACTGGATCTCGGCGGCGCCCATGGCGGTGCAAAAGGCCTGCGCCCTGCGCCAGGCTGATTTCATCGCCCTGCCCTGAGGTCTGACGTCTGGGTGTTCGACCTTGGTCTAAGGTCCCGGACCATCCGCAACTGGCGGTTTTACAGAAATATTCAGAGATCGGGCGCAGACCCAAAGAACGTCCTTCTCCGAGTTTTCCATGCCTGACGCCGCCCCGCACACCGCCTTCCTCCGCCCCATGCTGGAACTGATGGCCGAACATCTGGGCGGCGCCGTCATCCTGCACAGCGCCCCCACGGGAGAGATCCTGATGGCGGCCGGCGGCGTGCCGGGCCTGGCCTTTGACAACGCCGTCGGCGCTACGGCCGAGGACTATGTCGGACGGTTCGAGGTTTACGCCCAGGACGGGTCCGTCGCGAAACTGGAGGCCCTGCCCGTCGTTCGAGCCATGGCCACGGGACAGGCCGTCGTGGACGAAGTGTGGCTGTTGGGGGCGGGTGCGGACCCTGTGCCGGTCTTCGTCGATTCCTATCCGCTGAAGGACGACAACGGCGCCGTGATCGGCGTGATCGCCACCGCCACCGACCCCAAACGGTGGGCCATGCGCGCAGAACGCCTGAAGCAGTCGCTCTCGCTGCGCGATCGGTTCGTCAGAGACTGAACCTCAGCGCAGTTCCGGCAGACGACGCATGACGGAGTCGCGCAGCTTGCGCCGCCGCTCGGCCGAGGACTTGGGACGAACCCGTTCGCGATGCTCCATGCCGCCGCCCCAGCGCTCGTGCATGGCGGCGGCCAGCACCGGATGCCGGTCGTGCTGGTGGACGATGGGGCTGATGCTGTTGTCCGGGTTGACGATGCGGCCGTCGACGACCCGCAGGTCCTGGCTCGGCGTCAGACCCAGGGTCGCCACGCGGCCATAGTTGGGGACGATCTCGCCTTCGATCAGGCCCAGATGGACCGCCATGTTGCAGGCCGCCTGATCGGCCCCGAACGCCCCGCCGATCTCGGAACGCGGCACGGAGGCCAGCATCAGCAGGGTCCGGCAGAAACGCATCATGGCCTCGCGCGGCCCCATCACCGTGCCGACGCACAGGCAGGGCTTGTCGGCCAGAACGCGCGCAACCGCATCGCCGCCGACGCCGCGCAGATACTTCATGTTGAAGGCGTGATCGGCCAGAACGCCGTCGGCGTATTCGTTGAAGAACTGCAGACCCTGCGGCTGAGGCTCGAACGGCGCGGCCTGGAAGACCACGTCACGCACATCGGTCAACAGGACGTTGCGCGCCTGGGGCCGTGCGCTCATCAGCCGGTCAAAGGCGGCGAAGCGCGCCACGACCGGATGCGGCGCCCAGCCCTCGACCGTCGCCGGCGCCACGGCCTCGATCCGGTTGTCGGCCAGGAAGGCCAGCAGGTCAGGGTCCTGATCCACGACCAGAACCACCGGGCCGTCGAACACCGCCCGCAGCGAGCGCACGAAGGGCGCCACGTCGGCGGCGTCATAGCCCGTGGCGTAGCCCAGGATCAGATCGTCCGCCGCCCCGGAAACCGCAGCTTCACGGTCGCCCAGCAACGCCCCGGCGAGCCAGTCCAGATAGGCCGACTTCGCCACGGGCGCCGTCATCCTCAGGCCTTCATCGAGGCGGTGAAGCGATCGAACAGGTAGAGGCTGTCGATCGGCCCCGACGACGCTTCCGGGTGATGCTGGACGCTGAACACCGGCTGGCCCTTCAGGGCGATGCCGCAGTTGGTGCCGTCGAACAGGCTGACGTGGGTTTCCTCCACGGTCTCCGGCAGGCTGTCGCGGTCGACCGAGAACTCGTGGTTCATCGACACGATCTCGACCTTGCCCGTGGTCAGATCCTTGACCGGGTGGTTGGCGCCGTGGTGGCCCTGATCCATCTTGATGGTCTTGGCGCCCAGGGCGATGGCCAGCATCTGATGGCCCAGGCAGATGCCCAGGATCGGCTTGCCGCTGGCGACCAGCTTCTGGATTTCCGGCACGGCGTAGGCGCCGGTCGCGGCCGGGTCGCCCGGACCGTTGGACAGGACCACGCCGTCGGGATTGCGCGCCAGGACGTCCTCGGCCGAGGTCGTCGCCGGCACCACGGTGATCTTCACGCCGGTCGAGGCCAGGGCGCGCAGGATGTTGCGCTTCACGCCGTAGTCGATGACCACCACCGACTTGGCGCCGGCTTCAGGCTTGGCGTAGCCGGTCGGCCAGTCCCAGACGCCCTCGGTCCATTCAAAGGCCTGGGTCGTCGAGGCGTCCTTGGCCAGATCCAGGCCGACCAGGCCCTTCCAGTCGCGCGCCTGGGCCACCAGGGCGTCCAGGTCGAACTGGCCCTCGGGGTTGTGGGCGATGACGGCGTGCGGGGCGCCCTTGTCGCGGATGATCTTGGTCAGGGCGCGGGTGTCCACCCCGGCCAGGCCGACCACGCCGCGCGTCTTCATCCAGCTGTCGAGGCTGCCGGTGGCGCGCCAGTTGGCCGGCTCGGTCGGAACGTCGCGGAATATGGCGCCGCGGGCCGCGCGCTCGGGCGACGCGCCGATCTGCTCGACGTCTTCATGGTTCACGCCGACGTTGCCGACGTGGGGGAAGGTGAAGGCCAGGATCTGGCTCATGTAAGAGGGGTCGGTCAGGATTTCCTGATAGCCCGTCATCGAGGTGTTGAAGACCACCTCGCCGAGGACCGAACCGACGGCGCCGACGCCGATACCTTGCAGGATGGTGCCGTCAGCGAGCGCGAGGACGCCAGTGGCGCCGGACAGAATCTGGGTCGTCATGGCGCAGGCTCCTAGCAATGAATACGGGCAGACAAACGGCGGCGTCACTAAAGAGATGCCGGGGCGGGGTCAACCGCCCTTGGACCTTTAGATCTTCTAGGACCTTTAGACCTTCTGGGTTTTGCGCACCCAGACCCAGGCCAGGCTGGTCAGGGCGAAGAATCCGACGCTGGGAAGAATATAGTCGCCCGCCGCCGCCGCGACTGCAAAGGCCGAGAAGACCGCGCCGCCAATCGCCAGCAACCGCCACCCCGTCTTGCGGGTCAGCTTCCACAGCGTCAACGCGCAAAGAGCGTACATACAGAGTGTCAGCACCGACGTGACGCCTATCAGTTTCTCGAACTGCTGACCAAGTTTCGGCTGCGAACTGGCGATGACCAGGACACTCATGACGACACAATTGAGGATCGGATTGCTCAGGGGCGTCTTGCCCTTGTCGGCTCCGCCGAACCAGCGCGGCATCCAGCCGGCCTCGGCCGAGCCGCGCGCGGTTTCGCCCGCCAGCATGGTCCAGCCGGCGATGGTGCCCAGCACCTTGATCACGGCGCAGGCCGCGACCAGACCGGCCACGGACGAGCCCATGACCCGCGCCACCAGATCGGCGTAGGGGCTGGTCGAATGGACCAGAACATCGGCGGGAATGACGCCGAAGACGGCGATGCTGGCGGCCACATAGACGATGAAGGCCAGGGCCACGCCGCCCAGCGAGGCGCGCCCGACGTCGACGGCGGGGTTCTTGACCAGGCTGGACAGGGCCGCGGCGCTCTCGACGCCCAGGAAGGCCCAGAAGATGATGGCCAGCGAGGCCGGCACCGTCTTCAACAGGGGCTGGTCGCCGGGGCTCCACGAGGCGGCGAAGGTGTCGCCGCTGAAGGCCATGGCCCCGGCGATGATGGCCAGGACAATGGGGATCAGGCCGAGGCCGAGCGTAATGGCGCCGAACCGCGCCGCGGTCCGCGCTCCGCTCGCATAGGCCGCCGTCGTCAGCCAGATCAGGGCCAGATTGCTGAGCGCCGCCCACAGGGGCTCTTTCAGCGCGGGAATGAAGAAGGCTAGATAGCCGGTGCCCGCCACCGCCAGCGCCACGTTCCCGGCCAGGCAGGCGGCCCAGTAGGCCAGCCCCGTCTGATAGCCGATGAAGCGGCCCATGCCGCGCCGGGTGAAGTCCGACAGCCCGTCGGCGTCCGGCTGCATCCGCCCCAGACCGCCGAACACCAGGGCCAGGGTCACGGCGCCCAGGCCGCAGATCAGCCAGCCGATGATACTGCTGCTGCCTGTCGGCGCCAGGGTCGCAGGCAGTAGATAGACGCCCGAACCGATCATATTGCCGGCCACCACCAAGGCGGCGAGCGCCCAGCCAATACGGTGCGGCGGGTCGGGCAGGATTTCCGTCTGGGTCATGTCCGCCCTTTACGCGGGAATTCTCGCCCCGTCCCATGCGAATACGCCGCCGCTATCAGCCGGCGTCAGACCCTCGATCACCGTCAGCAGGCTGGCCGCGGAAAAGGCCGGGGAGAACAGCTTCTCCGGCTTGACCCCACGCTGGAAGGGCGCGCTCAGGGCCGTGTCCACCGTGCCCGGATGCAGGCCCGCGACCACCGCCTGCGGATGGGTGCGCGCCAGTTCCACCGACAGGGTCTTCAGGATCATGTTCAACGCCGCCTTGGACGCGCGATAGCTGTGCCAGCCGCCCAGCCGGTTGTCGCTGATGGAGCCGACCCGCGCCGACAAGGCCGCGAACACCGCCCGCTGGTCGCGCGGCAGCAGGGGCAGGAAGTGACGGGCCGCCAGCGCCGGGCCTACGGCGTTGATCCGGTAGTCGCGCATCAGATGCTCCGCCGTCAGCTCGCGCCAGCTGCGTTCGGGCGTCTGGCCGGAGTGCAGCACCCCGGTCGCCGTCACGATCAGGCTGGGCGCCGGACCTTCGGCGATGCGCGCGGCGGCGGCGGCCATGCCGGCCTCGTCCTCCAGATCGAGAAGACCATGCGTCACGCCATCGATGGGCGCGACCGGCGTGCGCGACAGGCCGTGCACCACGCGGTCGCCCGCCTGCCCCAGTTGCTGCGCCAGCGCCCGCCCCACGCCGCCCGACACGCCGATAATGATCGCCGAACCCTGCGTCATGGCTTTTGCTCTCCCTTGTCGTGAGGAAATACGCCGCTGAACCGTCTCTGGACCGATCACGCCCTACCCTCGCCGTCGGCGGGGGTCTAGGAAGCGGCCAGACCCCGCCTCACCCTGGACGCCCCATGACCATCACCACGGTCGGCCTCGATGCCGACGACACCCTCTGGCACAACGAGACCATCTTCCGCCTGAGCCAGAAGCGGTTCGTGGACCTGCTGGCCGATCACGCCGACGAGCCGGTGATGATGGAGCGCCTGTCGGTGGTCGAGCGGCGCAACCTGCGTCTCTATGGCTATGGGGTGAAGGGCTTCACCCTGTCGATGCTGGAGACGGCGATGGAGCTGTGCGACGGCGCCGCCCCGCCGCACATCATCCGCGAGATCCTGGCCGCAGGACGCGAGATGCTGGCCCATCCGGTCGAGACCCTGCCCGGCGTCGACGAGGTTCTGGCCGAACTGTCGGAGAAGTATCGCCTGGTCCTGATCACCAAGGGCGACCTGATGGATCAGGAGCGCAAGCTGGCCGCCTCGGGTCTGGGCGAGCTGTTCGCCGCCGTCGAGATCGTCTCCGAGAAGGACCGCTCGACCTATGACCGCATCTTCGCCCGCCACGGGACCGGCGCGGCCGAGGCCGTCATGGCCGGCAACTCGATGAAGTCCGACGTCCTGCCCGCGCTGGAAGCCGGCGCCTTCGCCTGCCACATCCCCTACGAGATCACCTGGGCCCACGAACTGGCCGACGCCCCGGAAAACCACCCCCGCTACGTCTCGCTCAGCCGCATCGCCGAACTGCCCGACTGGATCGCGGCGATAGACCGGGCGGAGTAAAATCCCCAGCCGCCTCATTCCGGCCCTTGCCGCCCCGCCCCCGCATCTCTAAACGGGCCGCTTAACCGACAACCTGAACGGATCGGTCGCGGGGGCTCGCCCTGCGTCCGGTTTCTTCGCGCGCGTGGAGCCCGCCGCTGACCAGTCATGAGGAAAAGGATGCTATGGTGCGCGCTGCTCTGGCCGAGCAGGGCGACAGCGGGATCACCCCGCGCCATACGCTGTTCTACTTCTATGGCGACGGCGACCACGGCGACCTCAACGAGGTGGCCCGCCGCGCAGGGTTTCTGACACGGAGCCAGGACGACATGACCGTCCTGGAGACCACCATAGCGGTCGACGAGGCGTCGTTTTCGCCTGTGTCGGCCATGATGCAATCCTGGGCCGCGGCCTTCCAGCTCGACTACGACGGCTGGGAGTGCGCGGTCGTGACGAACTGAGTAGCAGCCGATGCCCAAGCGCACAGACATCCAGTCCATCCTGATCATCGGCGCCGGCCCGATCGTCATCGGCCAGGCGTGTGAGTTCGACTATTCCGGGGTTCAGGCCTGCAAGGCGCTGAAGGCCGAGGGCTACCGGGTCATCCTGGTCAACTCGAATCCCGCCACCATCATGACCGACCCGGAGGTGGCTGACGCCACCTACATCGAGCCGATCACGCCCGAGATCGTCGAGAAGATCATCGCCAAGGAGCGCCCCGACGCGCTTCTGCCGACCATGGGCGGCCAGACCGCCCTGAACACGGCCCTGGCCCTGAACGCCTCGGGCGCCCTGGCCAAGTACGGCGTCGAGATGATCGGGGCCAAGGCCGAGGTCATCGACAAGGCCGAGGACCGTCAGAAGTTCCGCGACGCCATGGACAAGCTGGGCCTGGAAAGCCCCCGCAGCCGCGCCGTCCACCATATCGAGGAAGCCGACGACGCCCTGGCCTTCGTCGGCCTGCCCGCCATCATCCGCCCGTCCTTCACCCTGGCCGGCACCGGCGGCGGCATCGCCTACAATATCGAGGAGTTCCACGAGATCGTGGAGCGCGGTCTGGACCTGTCGCCGACCACCGAGGTCCTGATCGAAGAGTCGGTGTTGGGTTGGAAGGAATATGAGATGGAGGTGGTCCGCGACACGGCGGACAACTGCATCATCATCTGCTCGATCGAGAACATCGACCCGATGGGCGTCCACACCGGCGACAGCATCACCGTCGCCCCGGCCCTGACGCTGACGGATAAAGAATATCAGCTGATGCGGACGGGCTCGATCAACGTCCTGCGCGAGATCGGCGTCGAGACCGGCGGCTCCAACGTCCAGTGGGCGATCAACCCGGCCGACGGCCGCATGGTCGTGATCGAGATGAACCCGCGCGTGTCGCGTTCGTCCGCCCTGGCGTCCAAGGCCACCGGCTTCCCCATCGCCAAGGTCGCCGCCCGTCTGGCCGTCGGCTACACCCTGGACGAGCTTCAGAACGACATCACCATGGTGACGCCGGCCAGCTTCGAGCCGAGCATCGACTATGTCGTCACCAAGATCCCGCGCTTCGCGTTTGAAAAGTATCCGGGTTCGGAGCCCCACCTGACCACGGCCATGAAGTCGGTCGGCGAGGTCATGGCCATCGGCCGCACCTTCCAGGAATCCATGCAGAAGGCCCTGCGCGGTCTGGAAACCGGCCTGAACGGCTTTGACGAGATCGAGATCGAAGGCGTGGCCGACGCCGAGGACGACGCCAGCGCCCGCGCCGCCGTCATCCGCGCCCTGGGTCAGCCGACGCCCGACCGCATCCGCGTCATCGCCCAGGCCTTCCGTCACGGCCTGACGGTCGAGGAGGTCAACGCGGCCTGCTCCTACGAGCCCTGGTTCCTGCGTCAGATCGCCGACCTGATCCGCACCGAGGGCCACGTCCGCGTCCAGGGCCTGCCCGCGACCGACGCTGATTTCCGCAAGCTGAAGGCCAAGGGCTTCTCCGACGCCCGTCTGGCGACCCTGACCGGCAAGACCGAGGTCGAGGTCCGCAAGGCCCGCCGCGCCCTGAATGTCCGCCCGGTGTTCAAGCGCATCGACACCTGCGCCGCCGAGTTCGCCTCGGCCACGGCCTATATGTATTCGACCTATGAGAGCGGCGCCCTGGGCCAGATCCCCGAGTGCGAGGCCGCGCCGTCGGACAAGAAGAAGGCCATCATCCTCGGCGGCGGTCCCAACCGCATCGGCCAGGGCATCGAGTTCGACTACTGCTGCTGCCACGCGGCCTTCGCCTTTGCCGACATCGGCGTCGAGTCGATCATGGTCAACTGCAACCCCGAGACCGTCTCGACCGACTACGACACCTCGGACCGCCTCTATTTCGAGCCTCTGACTGAAGAGGACGTGCTGGAGCTGATCGACGTCGAGCGCTCGAACGGCGACCTGATCGGCGTCGTGGTGCAGTTCGGCGGTCAGACCCCGCTGAAGCTGGCCCACGCCCTGCAAGAGGAAGGCGTGCCGATCCTGGGCACATCCGTCGACAGCATCGACCTGGCCGAAGACCGCGAGCGCTTCCAGCAGATGCTGGAGGCCATCGGCCTGAAGCAGCCCCCGAACGGCCTGGCCCGCTCGGCCGAGGAAGCCGCGCAGAAGGCCGAGGAGGTCGGCTATCCCGTCGTGCTGCGCCCCTCCTACGTCCTGGGCGGCCGCGGCATGATGATCGTCCACGACCGCGAGCAGTTGGACCGCTATGTCGGCGAGGCCATGCGCGTCTCGGGCAGCGACCCGGTCCTGATCGACCACTATCTGAACCGCGCCACCGAGGTGGACGTCGACGCCCTGTGCGACGACGAGACCGTCTTCGTCGCCGGCGTGCTGGAGCATATCGAGGAAGCCGGCGTCCACTCGGGCGACAGCGCCTGCTCGATGCCGCCCTTCTCGCTGCGTCCCGAGATCGTGGCCGAGCTGAAACGCCAGACCGCCGCCATGGCCAAGGCCCTGAAGGTGCGCGGCCTGATGAACGTGCAGTTCGCCATCGAAGAGCCGCACAGCGCCGAACCGCGCATCTTCGTGCTGGAAGTGAACCCCCGCGCCAGCCGCACGGCGCCCTTCGTGGCCAAGACCATCGGCCAGCCCATCGCCTCCATCGCCGCCAAGGTCATGGCCGGCGTGCCGTTGGCCTCCTTCGGTCTGGTCGATCACGAGCTGGACCACATCGCGGTCAAGGAAGCCGTCTTCCCGTTTGCGCGCTTCGCCGGGGTCGACACCATCCTGGGTCCGGAAATGCGCTCGACCGGCGAGGTCATGGGCCTGGACTGGAAGCGTGAAGGCGAGGCCGACCTGGCCCCCGCCTTCGCCCGCGCCTTCGCCAAGTCGCAGATCGGCGGCGGCACCGTCCTGCCGACTGAAGGCTGCGCCTTCGTCTCGGTCAAGGAGGCCGACAAGCCTTTCATCGTCGAGGCTGTCCGCTCGCTGCTGGAGCAGGGTTTCTCGGTGATCGCCACCTCGGGCACCCACGACTACCTGAAGGCCCAGGGCCTCGAGGTCGGTCTGGTCAAGAAGGTGCTGGAAGGCCGCCCGAACATCGTCGACGCCATGAAGAACGGCGAGGTCCAGCTGGTCTTCAACACCACCGACGGCAAGCAGGCCCTGGCCGACAGCTTCTCGATCCGCCGCACGGCCCTGATGATGAAGATCCCCTACTACACCACCGCCGCCGGCTCGCTGGCCGCGGCGCAAGGGATCGCCGCCATCCGCGCCGGCGAACTGGATGTCCGCCCGGTGCAGTCCTACAACTGAGCCTCGGCCCAGTGCTGAAAACGGCCCCCGGTGTTTCGACGCCGGGGGCTTTTTCTTGCCGCCTAGCGGCCCGCCGCGCCGCTTAACCGTTCGTCAGCTCCCCGTCGGCGATCCTGTTCGAAGGATCGGAGACGACGCCCGAATGCCCCTGCCGATGATCGACCTGAGCCTGCTGCTTTTGCTGATCGGCAACCTGATCGCCTTCCTGATGTTCTGGCTGGACAAGGAGCAGGCCCGGAGCGGCGGCTGGCGCATTTCCGAGCGTACGCTGCTGACCGCGGTGGCCTTTGGCGCCCTCGGGGCGTGGATGGGTCAGCACATCCTGCGCCACAAGACGCGCAAACAGCCCTTCGCCAGCCGTCTGGGCCTGATCCTGACCCTCTACGTCCTCACGCTCCTGACCGCCGCGCTCTACGTCATCTGGCGCACGCGCTTCGCCTGACAGGCCGCAGCGTCGCTTGGCCTCACGTCCGCAGGCACTGGAGCGGACGGCGGCGCCGGAGCCCCGCCGCAACTGATCCGGCTTCGACGTCTGGACGTATCCTGCGCCAGACGCCAAGCTCGGCGTTCATGTCTGAGGGGCGCGGCGATGATCCTGGTCCACCATCTGAACAACTCCCGCTCGCAGCGCGTGCTCTGGCTGCTGGAGGAGCTGGGCCTGGCCTATGAGGTCAAGCGCTACGAGCGCAATCCGGCCACCATGCTGGCCCCGCCCGAGCTGAGAGCCGTCCATCCCCTGGGCAAGTCCCCGGTGCTGGACGACGGCGACGTGCGCGTGGCGGAAACCGGGGCCATCGTCGAATACCTGCTGGACGCCCACGATCCCGAGGGACGGCTGCGTCCGGCGCGCGGCACGGCGGACGGGCGGCGCTTCAGCTATTGGATGCACTATGCCGAAGGCTCGGCCATGCCGCCGCTGCTGCTGAAGCTGGTCTTCGCCCAGATGCCCAAGCGGGCGCCGGGCCTGGCGCGTCCCCTCGTCAAGGGCATCGCCGCCAAGGCGCAGGCCAGCTTCATCGACCCTCAGCTCAAGGCCCACGCCGACTGGCAGGAGGCTGAACTGGCCGCGACCGGCTGGTTCGCCGGGCCGTCGTTCAGCGCCGCCGACATCATGATGAGCTTCCCGCTGGAGGCCGCCGCCAGCCGGGCCGTCGACCTGTCCGCCTATCCCAACATCGCCCGCTTCCTGCAGGCCATCCACGCCCGCCCGGCGTGGAAACGCGCGCTGGAGCGGGGCGGTGAATACGCCTACGCCTGATCGCCAGGTTCCGCGATCACGGCTTCGCGAGCCCGCAACCCCCGTCAGACGACGACGTTTACGAGCCCATGCGCCTTTCAGTCATTCAAGTCATCGCGGCCCTGTCAGCCGCCATCTGCGTCATCATCGCCTTCATCGCCGCTGGGGCGGGACTGATCTCGGGCTTCTTCATGCTGCTGGCGGTGGCGGCGCTGGGCTTTATCGCCTGGACCGCGATCCGCCGAGCCATGGGCCAGACCAAGCCCTGATCCGTCCTGCCGATCATGCTCTTGAGTTTGGCGAAAGGGCGCCCTACCCTCTTTGGCCGATCACGCGCGCCCCGTGATCGTGACTGTGCTGATTATACGTCTCTCCTTAGTCTCCGGGCGAAACAAGAAACTCACGACACAATGGAAAAAGTGCCGATGACGGCCGAGGGCTACCGTGTCCTCGACGAGCAACTGAAGCAATTGAAGCAGGTCGAACGACCCAGCGTCATCGCCGCCATCTCTGAGGCGCGCGAGCACGGCGACCTGTCTGAAAACGCCGAGTATCACGCCGCCAAAGAACGTCAGGGCTGGATCGAAGGCTCGATCGCCGACATCGAGGACAAGCTGTCGCGCGCCCAGGTGATCGACGTGTCCAAGCTGTCGGGCGACCAGGTCAAGTTCGGCGCCACCGTCACCTTCGTGGACGAGGACACCGAGGAAGAAGGCGTCTATCAGATCGTCGGCGAACATGAAGCCGACGTGAAGCTGGGCAAGATCTCCATCGCCTCGCCGATCGCCCGCGCCCTGATTTCCAAGGAAATCGGCGACGTGGTCGAGGTCAACACGCCCGGCGGCGTGAAGGCCTATGAGATCCTCAAGGTCGAGTGGAAGTAAGCTTCCCCGACAATGGGAAGGCCACAGGGGCGCGCGGCTCAGCCGCGCGCCCTCTGTCCATCTGGGTCGTCTCCGACGGCCGCGCCGGCATCCAGAACCAGGCCCTGGGCCTGGCCGAGGCTGTGGCCCGGCTGACCCCTGCCGACATCGCCATCAAGGCCGTCCGCTGGCGGCCGATGTTCGACCGCTGGCCGTCGGGTCTCAAGACACCGGCCATGCTGGCGCCGGGCTCCTTCGATCCCCGCGCTGTCGCCGAATGGCCTGACCTGTGGATCGCCACCGGGCGCGCCAGCCTGCCCCTGTCGGCCAGGGTCCGCGACTGGAGCGGCGGCAAGACCTTTACCGTCCAGACCCAGGACCCGCGCTGGAAGAACACCGCCTACGACCTGATCGTCGCCCCAGCCCACGACGGCCTGTCGGGCGACAATGTCGTCGAGATCATCGGCTCTCCGCACCGCATCACGCCCTCGAAGCTGGCCGAGGCCGCGCCGGCCTTTGCCGACCGCATCGCCCCCCTGCCCCGTCCCCGCGTCGCCGTCATGATCGGCGGCAGGTCCAAGGCCTTCGACCTGACGCCCGCCCACGCCGCCGATCTGGCCGAGAAGATCAAGGCGGCGGTTCAGGCGGCTGAGGGATCGCTGCTGCTGACCTTTTCACGCCGCACGCCGGACGCCGCCCAGGCGGTGATGACCGAGCGGCTGTCGGCCCTGCCCGGCTGGATCTGGGACGGGACCGGCGCCAATCCCCTGTTCGCCATGCTGGACGCCGCCGACCACATCCTCGTCACCGAGGACAGCGCCAATATGGCGACCGAGGCCGCCGCGACCGGCAAGCCGGTCCATGTGCTGCCCATGATCCCGCTGAAGCCTGCGGGCAAGTTCGCCCGCCTGCACGGCGACCTGGCCGCCCACGGCGCGGCGCGGCCCTTTGACGGGACGCTGCATGGCTGGACCTACGCCCCGCTCAACGAGACTGAGCGCGCAGCGCGCGCCGTGCTGGAGGCCATGGCCGCGCGCGGCTGATCCTCAGCCCAGCGACAGCCGCGCCAGGTTCTCGTCGCCGCGCAGACACTCCGGTCCCGGCTCAGCGCGGATCGACACGCCCGCCGCCGCCAACTGGGCGCGGAAGGTCTCCCCCGGGTTTGGCAGGGGTTCCTGCCCTTCGGCCACGGCGGCGCCCGGCGCAGGGCGGCAGTCGCGCACCGCCGGACTGGCCCGCCAGCGCGCCAGGGCCCAGACGGCCCGCGCCTTTGCGCCCGCGTCGCCCAGATCGACCACGGACAGTTCCTGTACCGGCGGCGTGACCCAGACGTCCACGCCTTCAAAGCGCCCCCGCAGCCCCGCCTCCAGGGCATAGGCGCTGGCCAGATCGAGACCTGCGTCGGGCCGCAGGAGGACGATGGCGCGACGGCCCTCGGCGTCGACCATGACCGCGTCGGTGGCGAAGGGGACGGCGTCGGACAGGCGGGTGCGCAGGGTCGCGGTCGGATCGGGGCTCGAGCCCGCGCTGGCCTGGACCGCGCGCGAGGCCGCCTGGGGATCGGCCACGACAATCTGATCCAGGGTCGCCGTCACCGGGACGTGCAAGGCCGCCGACAGCCGGTCCTGAAGCTGCTTCTGAGCATCCGGGACCAGCTTGCGCGTGCTGACCAGGGTCGAGACGGTGACGCCCTTGCCCTCGCTGCGCGCGTCCAGAAGGGTGACGCGCGAATCCGCCCCGGCGAAGATGTCGGCGACCGCCGTCCGAGTCTCAGCCGTGGCCTGGCTCTCCAGCCCAATCGCGCGCAACGAGATCACCAGCGGGATCGACAGCAGGACAAAGACCGCCAGCACGGCCAGACCACGCCACGGCGAAGGCCGCTCCCTCAACCGGGGCCGAAAGCCATAGAAGCCCGCCGTCAGCGTCGCAGACAGGGCGATGGCCACCAGGTTGGTCATGAACAGGTAGAAGGCCCCCACCGAGATCGACAGATCCCCCGTGCCGATGCCGAACCCCACCGTGGCCACCGGCGGCATCAGGGCGGTGGCGATGGCCACGCCGATGATGGTCTCGCCGCGCTGGCGGATCACCGCATAGGCGCCCGCCACCCCGGAGAAGACGGCGATCAGCAGGTCGAAGAAGTTGGGCCGGGTCCGCGCCAGAATCTCGCTGGTCGGCTCCTTCAGCGGCGACAGCAGGGTCAGCAGGATGGCCACCGTCAGGGCCACCGCCATGCCCACCGCCAGACAGGTCAGCGACTGCTTCAACCGGCGCCAGTCCAGCAGGGCCAGCGAAAAGCCCAGGGCCACGATCGGCCCCATCATCGGCGACACCAGCATGGCCCCGATGACCACGGCCGGCGACGACAGCATCAGCCCCAGGGCCGCGATGGCCGCCGAGATCACCGTCATCATCAGATAACGACCGCTCAAGCCCCCGTTGTCGTAAACCGAGGCCTCGACCGCCTCCCGGTCGACCCCGCGCCGCGCCGCGGCCAGCAGACGGCGCAGATAACTGCGCGTTTCACGGACCGGATCGGCGGCTGCAGTCATGGCGACACCCTGTTCCTTGAAACAGAATGGGCCGCTGCGACGAAGTCCGTCAATCGCCGCCGCCGCCGCCCCCGTCGGACCCGCCGCAATCGGCGCCCGGAGCGCAGTGGCTGCTGCTCGATGTCGAAGCGCCGCCGTCCGACACGATTGGGGAACCGTCAGCCGTCTTCTTGTCGTTCTGCGCCTTCAGATGGCCGGCCCCCATCAGGGCCACGCCCAGGCCCGCTCCGACGGCCACGCCCAGCGAAAGCCCCAGCGCCAGGTTGTCGACGGCCTTGCCGAAAACGACCCCGATCGCCAGTCCGACGCCGATCCCAATTGGCAGAAAGGCCGCGCTCTTGTTGCTCATGATCAAATCCCCTCGCTTGAAATGACACGCTAGCATCGCGCATTCGGGAATCAGGCCTTAAATAGGCGTCATGAGCACGCCCCGTACTGTCCGCCTCGCCGTCATCGGTTCCGGTCCCGCCGGCTGGACCGCCGCCATCTATGCCGCCCGCGCCTCGCTGAACCCGGTGGTCATCGCCGGTCTGCAGCCCGGCGGTCAGCTGACCATCACCACGGATGTCGAGAACTATCCCGGCTTCGCCGAGACCATCCAGGGTCCCTGGCTGATGGAGCAGATGCAGGCCCAGGCCGAGCACGTCGGGACCGAGGTGATCCATGACATCGTGGTCAAGGCCGACCTGTCGCAGCGCCCATTCCGCCTGACGCTGGACTCGGGAACCGAGCTTCTGGCCGAAACCGTCATCATCTCGACCGGCGCCCAGGCCAAGTGGCTGGGTCTGGAATCCGAGAACAAGTATCAGGGCTTCGGCGTCTCGGCCTGCGCCACCTGCGACGGCTTCTTCTATCGCGGCAAGCAGGTCGTGGTCGTCGGCGGCGGCAACACCGCCGTCGAAGAGGCCCTGTTTCTGACCAACTTCGCCGAGAAGGTCACGGTCATCCACCGCAAGGCCGAGTTCCGGGCCGAGAAGATCCTGCAGGACCGCCTGTTCGCCCACCCCAAGATCGAGGTGATCTGGGACGTGGCGGTTGATGAAATCCTCGGCGTCGTCGACGGCGTGGCGCGCAACGTCACCGGCGTCCGCCTGAAGAACGTCAAGACCGGCGACCTGTCGGAAATTCCCGCCGACGGCGTCTTCATCGCAATCGGCCATGCCCCGTCTTCGGAGCTGTTCGCCGGCCAGCTGGAGATCAACTCCGGCGGCTATCTGCGGGTCAAGCCTGGCACGGCCTCGACCGCTATCGAGGGCGTCTATGCGGCGGGCGACGTCACCGACGACGTCTATCGCCAGGCCGTCACCGCCGCCGGCATGGGCTGCATGGCCGCGCTGGAAGCCTCGCGCTTCCTGGCCGAGGAAGACCACAAGGCCGCCCACAACCCCATCACCCACGCCGAAGCCGAGAAGATCGGCGCCTGGTAGGTCTAAAGGCGAGGGCTGCGGCCCTCGCTGCAAGCCTCTAGTTGAAAACCTGCAACTCGGGCGGCGCGTAAAGCGTGGGCTCGCCTTTGCGACGCTGCAGGGCGTATTCGACCGCGCTTTGAATCGCATAGTCGTCCGTCGGCTTGGGCAGAACGCCGACCGCGCCGGCCACGCCGTCGCGCACCATGCCGGGATTGGCGGTCATGAACAGAACGGTGATGCCCCGCTCCTGTCCCAGTTCGCGACCCAGCTCAATCCCTGTCGGTCCGTCCGACAGATGGATGTCCACCAGCGCCAGATCCACCTCGGATTCACGCACAAGATCGAGCGCCGTAGGCGCATCCGCAGCCAGCCCCACGACCTGGTACCCCAGGTCCAGCAGGGCGAACTTCAGCTCCATCGCCACAAGCGCCTCGTCCTCGATGATCAGAATACGCGCGGACATACTACCTTCCTGACTACTCCAGTTCGGCTCGGACTGCAGGGGAGCGCAGACCTCATGCCGTCTTCAACGCCGCTCTGCGACGCGACAAGGCCGTCGCGGGCAGGTCAGCCTTCACCACCAAACCCTCTGCCAGCCACAGACGTTCCAACCGGCCGCCCAACTGGCCTTCGACCGACAGCGTCGACAGGGTCGTGCCAAAGCCGGCGCGCGTCGGCGCGCCCGTCACCGGCGGTCCGCCGTGCTCGCGCCAGACCAGGATGAATCGATCATCCGCCTTGCGCGTCTCCAGCATCACCCAGCCGTCAGGGTCGGACAGGGCGCCGTACTTGGCAGCGTTGGTCGCCATCTCATGGAACAAAAGGGCCACCGAGGTCGCCGCCTGGTCGTCGAACACGGCGTCGTCGCCGCTCAGCAGCACTCGGGGCGCGCCCTGAACCCCGGTGTAGGGCCGGAACATCGCCTCAAGAAAGGCGTGCAAGGTCATGGTGCCGACGCTCGGCGCCGAGATTTCCGTGTGCGGGCGCACGAACTCATGCGCCCGGGCCAGGGCGTTGATGCGCGTCCGCAACGACTGCGAAAACGCCTTGGCTTCCGGATGCTGCCGCGCCGACAGGGCGACCAGGGCGGACACCACGGCGAAGATGTTTTTGATCCGGTGGCTCAGCTCCTGGCTGACCAGTTCCTTGCCGCGCTCGATCTGCTTCAGGTCGTCGATGTCGGTGCAGGTGCCGAACCAGCGCACGATCTCGCCCTCGTCGTCCCGGATCGCCGTCGCCCGTCCCAGGGTCCAGCGATAGAGGCCGTCGTGGCGACGCAGCCTGTATTCGATCTCATAAGGCTCGCCGGTGGCCAGGGACTCGCGCCAGACCTCCCAGGCGCGTTCCCGATCCTCAGGATGAAACAGGTCGCTCCAACCTGCGCCGTCGGTCGATCCCGGCCTCGTCCCGGTGAACTCGTGCCAGCGCGCGTTGAAGTAGTCGTGGAAGCCGTCGGCGCGCGTGGACCAGACCATCTGCGGCATGGAATCGGCCAGGGCGTCGAACCGCGCATTGCCCGCCCGCTCGCGCGCCAGACCGCGCCTCAGATCCAGCAGGGTCATGACCTGATTGGCCATCACCTCCAGGGCCCGCAACTGCACGGGCGTCAGGCCCTCGGGACGCGGGACCACATCCAGAACGCACAGCGTGCCCAGGGGCGCGCCGTCCTCGCTCTTCAACAGCACGCCAGCATAGAAGCGGAAGCCCCCCTCGGCCGTGACCAGGGGATTGCAGGCGAACCGCGCATCCTTGCGCGCGTCGGGCACCACCAGACGGTCGGCTTCCAGCAGGGCGTGGCGACAGAAGGAGGTTTCCAGCGGCGTCTCGCGCACGCCCAGCCCGACCTCGGCCTTGAACCACTGCCGCTCAGCGTCGATCAGATTGACCACGGCCACCGGGGTTTCGCACAGGCTGGCGGCCAGCTCGACGATGTCGTCAAAGGCCGGCTCGCGATCCGTGTCGAGAATGCCCGTCGCCCGCAACGCCTTCAGGCGGTCCGCTTCGGTCCATGTAGACGAGCTGGCGTCAATCAAGCGTTCAATCCGGAAAACCTTTCAGCGGGCCAAAAGAAATGCGTGAAGCGACAAGTCGTTGCAGTAACCGACGCCTCAGGCCGCCGGCTTGCCGACTTCCTCGACCGCCATGGCGGTGACGCCGGGCGGCGGCGCGACCGCGACGGCGGGCGCCGCCTCATAGGCCTTCAGCCGCTCGTTGATGGCGGCGATCTCTTGCTTGCTGGCCTGACGGCGGCCGCCCAGGCTGGCGATGCCGACGACGCGGGTCTGGCCGTCGATCTCGACGGTGCGCAGCTGGTTCGGCGCGGCGCCGGCCAGGGCCTCCTCGACGCTGTCGGCGGCCAGCAGGACGCGGGGCCGGGCGAAGCGGGCCTCGTCGATGACCGGCTCGCGGCCCGCCGACCTCTGGACGAAGGCTTTGCTTTCGCCCGGCGCGCCCTTCCAGCGATAGAAGATGTGCGCCCCGACCTGGGTGATCTTGGCCAGGGTCGGCGACCACCAGGGGTGGACGTAGTCGGCGTGATAGTGGGTCGCGGTGCCCACGCGCGTCGCCACATGGCCGGCCAGGGCGCGCTCGGCCACGCGGGCGGCGCGGGACCATGCCCAGGGGATAGGGGTGCGGCTCAGGGCGCCGTCGCAGGTGAAGCTGAACTGGCAGCCGGTGGTCCGCTCGGCCCCCTGATAGACCACGCCGCAGACCGTGTTGGGATAGTTGGGGTCGCGCACCCGGTTCAGCACGACCTGGGCCACGCCCTCCTGCCCCTCGCTCGGCTCCAGCGCCGCCTCGTAATAGACGGCCTGGGTCAGGCAGCGCAGGGCCCGCTTGCGGTCGGCCTCGGTGGCGGGACGCAGATCAAAGGGCTTGGCCGGTTGCAGGGCGCCGAAGGCGGCGGGCATGGCCGCGTTCAGCTGCTGGGCCGCGACGCCCGAGACACCGGCGTCCAGCGACGGCTTGCCGCCCAGGCTCAGGCTCTCCCAGCCCGGCGTGAGGCCGTAGAGCTCGGGCTGGTTCAACCCCGGATCAAAGCGGCGGGCGATCGCAAGCTGACCGGGGTCCAGCCGCGCCATGATCAGTTTCAGGCCGTTCAGGGTCAGGTCGCCGCCCGTGGCGCGGGCCACGGCCTCGGCGGTGCGATCCAGATCAGGGCGTACGCTGGAGCTGGCCGACATGGCCAGGCCCATGACCGCCAGACTGACAGCAGCGACCATGGGCGCCGCGGCCAGGGCCTGACGTCCGGTCGTCTTCAGCTGCGGCAGTCGGCCTTTCAGCATCCAGCGTCCCAATCCAGCGTCTCATGTGCGGCGCTGGCGAGCGCCGGAGGGCGATCCTGTGACCGCCCAATCCGGCGCTTTTCAGGCCCGAAGATTACCGTTCCGTGAGGGGCAGGCCGGGAGCCTGATTCACGGCGTCGAAGGAACCGCAAGGCGATCCCTCCTCAGCAGACCAGGCTCTAACGCTCGCCGAGGCTCGAACGCAGCATCCAGGCGGCCTTTTCGTGCGCCGCCAAGCGCTGGGTCATCAGATCGACGCTGGCCTCGTCGCCCACCTTGTCGGCGGCGTCCAGGGCCGCGCGGGCCGTGGCGATCAGAACCCCGTGGTCCTTGATCAGCTCCTTGAGCATGGCGCCGGCGTCTTTTTCAGGATCGCCGTCCTTGATCGAGGTCAGGTTGGCGAAGGCCGAGGCGCTCTGCGGGGCCAGCTCGCCCAGGGCGCGGATACGCTCGGCGATGTCGTCCAGCGCGGTCCAGATCTCGGTGTACTGCTGCTCCAGCAGCTTGTGCAGGCTGAAGAATTCCGGCCCCCGGACGTTCCAGTGATAGCCGTGCGTCTTCTGATAGACGGCGAAGCTGTCAGCCAGAACCTTGGACAGCTCCTGCGCGACGTCGCCGCGTTCCTTGGGTTTCAGGCCGGTGTCGATGGAGGCGGTCATGTCTGCTCCTGATGCGTGACGAACGAAATATCCAGCTCTGCAGTTAGGTCTTTTCGCGCCGCAGCCAAGGGGCGGCGACGACCTGGGCAGATGAATCTTCGCTGTGCCTAACGCTGAGGATGCCGGAGCGTTGCAACAGGATGCCTTCTCCCCTTGCGGGAGAAGGCGGCCGGTCAGGGCCGAATGAGGGGTGTCGCCACGGCGGACGTGGGCTGCGGTTTCAACATCGCGCAACCCCTCATCCGTTCGCCTTCGCCGTCCACCTTCTCCCGCAAGGGGAGAAGGATTTTAGAGGTCTTAGCGCTGACGCGCCTTGCGGGCGGCGTAGCGGGCGTCGCGCGCGGCCTTCTGCTCTTCCTTGGTCAGCTGCTTGCGCTCCTTGCGGGCGGCGCGTTTGGCGGCGTCGACCTCTTCCTGGGCTTCCATTTCAGCAGCCAGACGAGCGGCTTCCTTCTCGGCCTTCTCGCGGCGCTGTTCAGCCTTCTCCAGCTCGAACTGCTGGCGCAGGGCTTCCTTCTCGGCGGCGCGCTTGAGGGCCAGCTTCTCGAACTCAGGATCCTGGACCGTCGGCTTGGGCTTGAACTTGGCCAGCAGCGCCTTCTTGGCCTCTTGCTGGGCGGTGATGCGGTCGTTGAAGCCGGTTTGTTTGAGGTCTCGCATGCGTAGAGGCGGTCTTCCTTGAAACTCTGATGAGGGGCGACGCCGATCCATGGCGGCCCGGCGGGCGTGCAGATGCGCGAACGGCCCGGCGCGCTGCCAAAGCGGAATCCAGCGCAGAAATCAAGCTCTGCCGCCGTTTCAGGCCCTGAAACACGCAAATTAGGGCCAAGATCGCATCCTGAGCGCCAAATGGGCGCTTGGGGCGCCGCCGGCAAGCGACGCCGCAGACGGTCGATCAGTGCGGCTTGTCGATGTGGCCGACGGCGGCGCCGGCCGCGCCGCCGACCGCTGCTCCGACCGGCCCGGCCACCACGGCGCCGGCGATGGCGCCGGTCGCGGCCTTCTGCTCGACCGTATGTCCGCAGGCGGAAAGCGCCAGGGCCGACACCCCCAGAGCGAGAAGGGCGGCGACGCGGATCGGGAAACGGGTCATCAGGCGGAGAACTCCTTGAAATGGTTGAGCTTGCAACGCCCTCACACCCAAAGAGTTCCCTTCTCAGGCGAGACTCATCGGACCAAGTAAAGCTGACCCTTCGAATAGCGTTTAGGCCGCAAACGGCCGCGGTTCGAAATCATCGGGCCGTATCCGAATACAGATTCGGTGAGATGTGCTGAAGCAATGACACAAGCTCCTCATAGATCGACGAACCGCCTGCTGTAGAGGCGCGACGGATTGCTGCATCGCAGCGATAACTAGCGAATCAAACACATTGAGGTCATAAACAGATGGCTTAAGGCCCGCCTTCCGGAGGTCGGCCGTTCGTCGATCTCTGGTCCGGAGCCAGTTCGCGACGCGTCATGTCGCCTGGGTTCGTTGAGTACAGGGGCGGCATCCTCGCCCTGCTGAACAGGACTACACCTTTGAGTTTCTCCTCGCAGACGCGTGCGCTGATGCACGCCGCCCAATCTGTTCGCCTGCGCCCCAAGACGGCGGCTGCGGCGTTCGGCGGCGTTGTCAGCCTTGCCGTCGGTGGAGCCTATCTGGGCGGCGTCGCCGCCCAGGCTTCAACCGTTCGCGCCCAAGCTGAACGCCTGCACGGCGCCGGCTCCGAGGGCTATACCCAGGAAGCCATGGCCGCCGCGGCCGGCGGCCTGGACGCCAGCGCCCTGGCCATCGCCGATCGTCACGATCCCTATTCCGTCGCCGGCGCCGCCCAGCGCGACCGCCAGGCGGAGTTGCTGACCGCCCGCCTGGAAGAGTCCCAGAATGGCCTGCGTCGCGCCGACCTGACCAACCCCGCCGCCAAGCCTTTCCGCATGGGCAGCGCCCTGGACCAGACGCGCGATCTCGATTGCCTGACCAAGGCCGCCTACTACGAAGCGCGCGGCGAAGGCTCGGACGGCATGAAGGCCGTGGCCCAGGTGGTGCTGAACCGCGCCCGCCATCCCTCCTTCCCCAACACCGTCTGCGCCGTGGTCTTCCAGGGCTCGAACCGCAGCACCGGCTGCCAGTTCAGCTTCACCTGCAACGGCGCCATGCGCGGGGCGGTCAACCGCGCCGCCTGGAACCGGGCGCACGACGTGGCCTCCAAGGCCCTTTCGGGTCAGGTCTATGCGCCCGTCGGCAACGCCACCCACTTCCACACTACCGGCGTATCGCCCCGCTGGCGTCATAGCCTGGTCAAGGTGAACCAGGTCGGCAACCACCTGTTCTACCGCTTCGGCGGGCGTTCGGGTTCCAGCGACGCCTTCCGCTATACGCCGCGTCCCTCGACCGGCGCCGAAACGCCGCGCATGATCCAGGCCAGCCTCAAGACCGAAACCTCCACCGGCCCCGTGCCCTACAACCAGATCGCGTCGGAAACCGCCGTCGCCGGCTGATCGCCCGGCAACGGACCGCGCTCAGCGGCCCTGCGTCTTCCGCTGCGGCGTCAGGTTCTGCTTCAGGTTGCCGTAGCGGCCCTGTTGACCCGTGTTGACGTCCGCGTCGCCCGGCTGACCCGACTGGACGCCGGTGGCGAGATCGCGGCGATCCGCCATATCCTGAACCGAGCGCGCGCCGTGATCGGCGAAGCTGCGCTGTTCCTTGGGCACGGACGGGGACTTGGTCATGGCCGGCTCCTTTCACCCAAATGAAACGAGCCTCGGCGCAAGGGTGTTCCCGGCCCGCTTCTTGCTGCGAGCCGGACCGAACGCCCCAGACGTCCCGGAAGCCGCCGCATGACCCTGACCTCCGCCGCCTCCCCCCTTGCCTCCAAGACCCGCGGCGGCGCGCTGGACGCCCTGCGCTTCGTCGCCGCGCTGTTCGTGGTGGTGTTCCATTTCGGGGACACGGCGCCGATCCCGCTGCAATCGATGCACGGCTTTCTGGGGCGCGGCTATCTGGCCACCGACTTCTTCCTGATCCTGTCAGGCTTCGTCCTGGCCAAGGCCTATGGGGCGGGCGTCGCCAGCGGCAAGGTGTCCCTGGCGCGGTTCTGGCTGAAACGGCTGGCGCGCTGCTACCCCACCCACATCATCACCCTGGCCATGCTGGTCGTCATGGTGCTGGTCGCCGGGGCGGTGGGAATTCAGGCCACCAACGAGGGCCGCTTCGACCTGGCCGGCCTGCCCGCCCAGATCCTGCTGCTGCACGCCTTCGGCCTCGGCGGCGGTCACTGGAACATTCCCAGCTGGACCATCTCGACCCTGCTGATCTGCTACGCCTTCTTCCCCATGCTGTGGCGCGCCATGCTGAGGATCAACAGCGTCTGGATCAGCCTGGGGCTGGCCGTCGCCATCATCATCGGCTCCAACGCCCTCAGCCTGGCCCTGCTGGGTCAGCAGCAGTTCAGCCTGCCCTACCAGTGGTGCATGTTCCGCGCCGCCCCTCTGTTCCTGGCCGGCCTGGCTCTGGCCCGGGCGGTTCAGACCGGCGGCTGGACCGGCGGCGCGGCGCGTCTGATCGGCTTCGGCGGGGGCGCGGTCCTGCTGGTCAACGCCTGGATGGTGGGGCCGGACCTGGTCAACGTCCTGGCCATCTGCGCCATCATCATCGGCTGCGGCGCCTCGCCCGTGACCCAGCCCATCCCCGGCGCCGAATGGGGCGCCAAGGTCAGCTTCTGCCTGTTCATGGTCCACACCATCACCGGGGGCGTCTGGTTCGACGTGGTCGAGCCCCTGGCCGCCCGCCTGCACCCCGCGATCGAGAGCGTGGCCTGGGAGGCCTGGGCCATGTGGTTCGGCGCCCTGGTCTTCACCGTGATCGCCTCGGACCTCTACAACCGCGTCATCGACGAGCCGATCCAGCAATGGATCGGCCGCAAGTGGTTCGCCCGCCCGGCTATTTCGCGTCCAGACCCACGTCCAGCTGCGGAACAGAATGCGTAAGGGCGCCGACCGAGATCACGTCCACCCCGGTCCCGGCGATGCCCGCCACAGTCGTCAGGTTGACCCCGCCTGAAGCCTCGATCGTCACCGGACCAAAGGCGCTGGCCTTCACCCGACGCACGGCCTCTTCCAGATCGGCCAGGCTGAAGTTGTCCAGCATGATGACGTCCGGGCGCTCGGCCAGGACCTCGTCCAGCTGATCCAGACCGTCAACCTCGACCTCGACCTTCATCAGGTGGGGCGCGAAGGCCCTGGCGCGGCGCACGGCCTCGCCCGCCCCGCCGCAGACGGCGACGTGGTTGTCCTTGATCAGGATGGCGTCATCCAGACCGAAGCGATGGTTCAGCCCGCCGCCGCAAGCCACGGCGTGCTTTTCCAGAGCGCGCAGGCCGGGCGTGGTCTTGCGGGTGTCGGCGATGCGGGCGCTGGTTCCCGCCACGGCCTGGACATAGGTCCGGGTCAGGGTCGCGATGCCGCACATCCGGCCCAGCAAGTTCAGCGCGGTGCGTTCCGCCGCCAGCAGGGCGCGGGCGTTAGCCTCGACCGCGACCAGCACAGTTCCGGCCTCAAAGGCCTCGCCGTCGGCGACCTTGATCGTCACCGTCGCGGACGGGTCCATCGCATGGACCGCGATCCGCACCACGGCGCCGCACGCCATCACGCCCGCCTGACGCGCGGCGAAGACGGCGCTGAAGCGCGCGTCCTCGGGGATGCAGGCCTGGGCCGTCACGTCGCCGGTGCGGCCCAGATCCTCGGCCAGGGCCATCCGCACGACGGGTTCGATCAGCAGGTCCGGCAGGGTACGGGTCATCAACGTTCGTCTCTCGTGTTCATGCCGTCATCCCGGGACGCGCAGCGGACCCGGGACCCAGGCGTTCAGACTATCTCAACCGCCTGGGTTCCGGCTCGCGCCTGCGGCGCGTCCGGAATGACGGAAGAATGGGTCATGCGGGTGTGCAGGGCCGTCGGCAGGCTGTCGGGATGGTCGGCGCGGTAGTGCCCGCCCCGGCTCTCGCGCCGGTTCAGCGCGCCCTCGGCGATCAACCGGGCGGCGGTCAAAACCACAGCCTCAGGATGCGCCTTGGCCAGCCCGTCGATCACCGCCATCAGGGCGCTTAGCCCTTCTTCGTCGCGCACCACGCCGGCGAACCGGGTCATGGCGGCGCGCAGTTCGGCCATGGCCTCGGGCGGCAGGTCCTTCGAGGCCCGCGCCGGCCTCAGGTCGACCTTGGCCGGCTGAACCTCCTGCGCCGCCGCGCGTCCGGCGCGACGCCCAAAGGCGCCCGCTTCCAGCAGGGAGTTGGAGGCCAGACGGTTGGCGCCGTGCACCCCCGTCGCCGCGCATTCGCCGATGGCGTAGAGGCCCGGAACCGTGGTCCGTCCCTCGTCGTCGGCGACGATGCCGCCCATGTGGTAGTGGGCCGCCGCCGCCACCGGAATGGGGCTGACGCGCGGGTCCAGCCCGGCGCGCATACAGGCGGCGAACACCGCCGGAAACTCGTGCGGGAAGGCCTCGCCCACGGCCTCGGTCGCGTCCAGAAAGGCGCCGCGCCCGTCGGCCCTTGCTGCGTGCACCGCCCGCGCCACGATGTCTCGCGGGGCCAGATCGGCGTCTTCGTCCGCGCCCAGCAGGAAGGCGCCGGTCCCGTCGATCAGCCGCGCCCCCTCGCCGCGCAGGGCCTCGGTCGCCAGCGGCGCCGGGTCCATCCCCACGTCGATGGCGGTGGGATGGAACTGCACGAACTCCGGGTCGAGGATTTCAGCCCCCGCCTCATAGGCCAGGGCCAGTCCCTCGCCGCGCAGGGCCGAGGGGTTGGTCGTCACCTCATACAGACCGCCGACCCCGCCGGTGGCCAGGACCACGGCGGGGGCAAAGACCTCGTCCACCCGTCCGCCGCTACGTTCGATCAAGGCCCCGCGCACCCGGCCGTCCGCGTCCTGGATCAGGCCGCGCAGCCGTCCGTCTTCCCAAATTTCGATATGTTTGGAGGCGCGCGCGGCGGCCACCACCGCCGACAGAATGGCCCGCCCGGCCCCGTCGCCGCCGACCCGCGCCACGCGCGGCAGGCTGTGCGCCGCCTCAAGGCTGACGGAGAAACCGCCCGTCTCGTCCCGATCAAACGGCGCGCCCAGCGAGGCCAGCCATTCCACCGTCTCACGTCCGCGCTCGGTCAGGGCGCGCGCCGCCTCGGGCTCGACCAGCCCAGCGCCCGCCCCTTCGGTGTCTTTCGCGTGCAGGACCGCGCTGTCCTTGGGCGACAGCGCCGCCGCGAGCCCGCCCTGGGCCCAGGCCGAGGAACAGGCGTTCAGCAAGGGCTCCGGCGTCACCACCAGAGCTTTCGCCGGCCCGGCCTCCAGCGCGGCCGACAGCCCCGCCAGTCCGCCGCCGATGATCAGCGGCCCGTCATGCCGGATGCGCGCCATGGCTTTAGCGGCCCCCCACGCCGATGAACCGCAAGCCCATGTCGAAGGCCGGTTCGACCGCCCCGCCGGTCAGGGGCAGCAGGGCGCCGATCGCCGCCGCCGCACAGACCGCCGCCGTCGCCAGATAGAGGGCCAGGCTGCGCCCCGCCTCGGGCCAGCTCAACTGACCCCAGGCCGCGCGCCAGACGCCGCGCTTCAGGTGGCTGAACACGGCGATGCCGAGGAAGACCGCCAGAATGAACCGCCCGGTCGACAGACCCCACCAGACGGCCAGACCGCCGACAGCCAGCAGCGCCACCTGCTCCAGGCGCGGATGCACCCGCGTCAGCACTGGGCCCAGCGCCTTGGACCCGTCCAGCGGCGGGGCGGGCAGCAGGTTCACCAGATTGATCATGGCGATGAAGAAGGCCCCCATCAGCCACTCGGGCGACTTCAACGCCAGCCCGACGGCCACGAAGGGGATCATGGCGATCAGACCAAAGGCCGGCCCCGCCAGCGACACCAGCACGCCATGCCACTCGGTCTTGGGATTACGCTGCGCCTTGGCCAGCCCGCCCAGGAAGGGAATGATGTAGATGCGCGCCGGCCCCATGCCGAGCTTGTTCATCGCCAGCACGTGTCCGTATTCATGCACGAACAGGCCGAACAGCACCGCCCCCGCCACGATGACGCTGCCCGTGATCCACCACAGGAAGCCCGCCATCAGCAGGGTCGAGGCGATGGCCCAGGCCGGATGCTGGCCCTTGTCCTCCAGCGGCGCGGACTGGCGCGCGCGCACAGGCTCGGGCGCCGCCTGTTCCGGCGGCAGGTCCCAGGGACCGGGGCGGCGTGTGGTGTTGTCGATGTCGCTCATGGGGTCGAACTGGGCGCGCGACGACCGGCCCGCAACGGGCCGCATCGCCGCAGCACCTCAGATCAGCTCCACATCGACGTGGTGCTTGGCCTTGATCAGGTCATAGCGCGCAGGGATCGCGGGCGGCGGCAGGTCGATCATCCGCTGCACGGCCAGACGCCCGCGCTCGGCCATGTCCGGCTCCACCGTGACCTCGAACTGCATGTATTTCAGGCAGTCGCGGATGTTCTCCAGGGTGATCCGCTTCATGTGCGGGCACAGGTTGCACGGGCCGATGAAATCCACGCCGGCCACGTCGCCCTTGACGTTCGAGGCCATCGAGCACTCGGTGATCATCACCACCTGCTTGGGCTTGCGGTCGACCACATAGTCGATCATCGCCGCCGTAGATCCGGCGAAGTCCGACGCCGCCAGCACCTCTTCAGGGCATTCCGGGTGGGCCAGAATCTCCGCGCCCGGATAGGCGGCGCGCATCTCGGCGATGTCCTCGGCGGTGAAGCGTTCATGCACCTCGCAGCGGCCCTTCCAGGCGATGATGCCGACATTCGTCTGGGCCGCGACGTTCCTCGCCAGGAACTCGTCGGGGATCAGGATGACCTTGTCGACGCCCCATTCCTTGGCCGCCCATTCCACCACCTGAACGGCGTTGGCGCTGGTGCAGCAGATGTCGGTCTCGGCCTTCACGTCGGCGGTGGTGTTGACATAGGTGACGACCGGCAGGCCGGGATAGCGCTGCTTGATCAGGCGCACGTCGGCGCCCGTGATCGACGAGGCCAGCGAGCAGCCCGCGCGCAGGTCTGGGATCAGGACGGTCTTTTCCGGCGACAGGATCTTGGACGTCTCGGCCATGAAGTGCACGCCCGCCTGGACGATCACCTTCGCCTTCGACTTCGCGGCCTCCTTGGCCAGCCCCAGGCTGTCGCCGACATAGTCGCCGACGCCGTGGAAGATTTCCGGCGTCATGTAGTTGTGGGCCAGGATGACGGCGTCGCGCTCCTTCTTCAGCGCGTTGATCTCGCTGATCAGCTTGGCCTGTTCCGGCCACTCCAGCGGCGTCACCAGACCCTTGACCTTCTCCCACACGGGAGCGGTCTCGCGCGCCAGTTCCTCTGACAGGCCGAAAGCGCCGTCCGCCATCTTCATCGCTCCCTGCGGCTGTTTGCGCCGCTCCGACTTATGCTCAAAGTTAGCATAAGCACGCGCAATGTAGGCCGTTCCGCACAGGGCGCAAGGAAAAAGGGCGCGAACGCCGTCTATAGCGCCTCCGCCTCCAGCCGCGCGATCCACAGCGCCGCCCGCCTCTTCAGCTCATCCTTGCGCGCCATGTCGGACAGGTCGGGCGACAGCCGGTCCAGTTGCTCAAAGCGGAAGCTGTCGGCGCCGTGGGCGGTCCATTCGGCCTGCAGCGACCTGTAGGGGCTGCCGCCCATCTTCAAGGAAAACCACAGGCCGTTCTGCTGGGTGTCTATGTGGCGGCTCTGACCCACCCAGGCGCGGCCCGTGGCGGAACAGATGACGGCGAAGACCCCGGCGATGGTTTCGCGGTCCTTGTAGTCGTTGATGAGCGCCTTGCGGTCTTCGGACGTCATGGAAGCCTCTCTTTGTTTTACCCGGATTAAATAGCGCGAATTATTACCCGGGTAAATATCAGACTCCGCCAGCAGCGGCACCGCTTAGATATGCAAGGGCCTTCCCCTGACAGCCGCTTCTGCCTAGACGAAAGGTCTATTGCCCCCCCTTTCGCGTCGCTCCGAGAATTTCGTGCAAGACACCGTCCGCCGCATCCTGACCGCCCGCGTCTATGACGTGGCCGAGGAAACCCCTCTGGACCCGCTGAAGCGGCTGTCGGCGCGGCTGGACCGCCCGGCCCTGCTGAAGCGCGAGGATCTTCAGCCGGTCTTCTCATTCAAGATTCGCGGCGCCTACAACAAGATCGCCGCCCTGAGCGAAGCCGAGTTGGCGCGCGGGGTCATCTGCGCCTCGGCGGGCAATCACGCCCAGGGCGTGGCCCTGGCGGCGGCCAGGCGCGGCGCGGCCTCGACCATCGTCATGCCGACCACCACGCCGGGCATCAAGGTGGCGGCGGTCAAGGCCCTGGGCGGAAACGTGGTCCTGCACGGCGACAACTTCGACGACGCCTACGCCCACGCCCGCGCGCTTGAGAAAGACACCGGTGCCGCCTTCGTCCACCCCTTCGACGACCCTGACGTGATCGCGGGCCAGGGCACGGTCGGGCTGGAAATCCTGCGCCAGTATCCCGACCCCATCGACGCCGTCTTCATCCCCATCGGCGGCGGCGGTCTGGCGGCGGGAGTGGCCGCCATCGTCCGCTTCCTGCGGCCCGAGACCCGCATCATCGGCGTCGAACCCGCCGATGCGCCGACGATGAAGAGCGCCATCGACGCCGGCCATGTCGTCACCCTGGATCAGGTCGGCCTGTTCGCCGACGGGGTGGCGGTGCGCCGCGCGGGCGACGAGACCTTCCGCCTATGCCGCGACCTGCTGGATGACATCGTCCTGGTCGACACAGATGCGATCTGTGCGGCGGTGAAGGACATCTTCGACGACGTCCGCGCCGTGGCCGAGCCCTCGGGCGCCGTGGCCCTGGCGGGGATGAAGGTCTGGGCCGCGCGAAATCCGGGCACGGGCGCCCTGGTGGCGATCAACTCGGGCGCCAACGTCAATTTCGACCGCCTGCGTCACGTCGCCGAACGGGCCGAGATCGGCGAGGGCGCAGAGGCCCTGCTGGCCGTGGCCATGCCCGACCGCCGCGACGACTACCACCGCTTCCTGCAAAGCCTCGACGGCCGCTCGGTGACCGAGTTCAACTACCGCTGGTCCGGCGACGGCCGGGCGCAGATCTTCGTCGGTGTGGGCCTACGCGACGGCGCCGCCGAGCGCGAGAACCTGATCGCCCGCCTCAAATCCGACGGTTACGCCGTCGAGGACATGAGCGACAACGAGACGGCCAAACTGCACGTCCGCTACATGGTCGGCGGGCGCACCATCGGCCTGCCGCACGAGCGGCTGCTGCGCTTTGAGTTCCCCGAGCGCCCCGGCGCCTTCCTGCGCTTCCTCAACAGTTTGCAGCCCGCCTGGGCCCTGACCCTGTTCCACTATCGCAATCACGGCGACGACGTGGGCCGGGTGCTGGCCGGGATCAGCGTCCCGCCGGACCAGGCGACGGCCCTGACCGCCGCGCTGGACGGTCTGGGCTATCCTTACGTGGACGAGACCGACAATCCGGCCTGCCGCCTGTTCCTGGACGGGGCGGCCTAGGCTCAGGCCTTGCTGATGGCCTCGGCCACGGCTTCCGGCGGGCGGCCGGTCAGGTCCTTGGCGATTTCGCCGACCAGTTTTTCCTCCAACGCCTTGTGCCAGTGCTTGCGCAACTGACCCAGGGTCTTGGGCGCGGCGACCACCATCAGGGCCTCCAGCTTGTTGGTCAGGGCCATGTGGTTCAGCGCCTCGGCCACGCCCATGGCGAAGCCGTCCTCGGCCTGGGTGTCATTGTCGGGGTTGGCCTCGCTGGAGCGGCGGCCCGGCGCGCCCGACAGGCGTTCGGGGATTTCAGGCGCCTCGACCGACTGCAACTGGATGTCGAGAAGGTGTCCGGTGTTGCGGAACAGGTTCAGCTTCTCGCCGTCAACGACAGCGACGAAAGCCCCATTGGGCAGGTTCATTATAATGGCTCCGGGAGCGCGCCGGAGAAGAGGCGCCCTAGTCTAGCGCAAAAGCGCCCTGCTCTGTTCCCGCCTCGGCCTTTTCATGGGCCAGCAGCCAACGCTTGCGCTCCAGCCCGCCCGCATACCCGGTCAGGGTTCCGTTGGCGCCGACGACGCGGTGGCAGGGCACGATGACGCCGACCGGATTGGCCCCGTTGGCCAGGCCCACGGCGCGCACGGCGCTGGGCTTGCCGATGGCGCCGGCCAGTTGGCCATAGGACCAGGTTTCGCCCGCCGGAATGGTGCGCAGCGCGGCCCAGACCGAGCGCTGGAAGTCGGTGCCGCCGGTCTTCACCACAACCGTGTCCAGCGCCGTGGCGTCGCCGCCGAAATAGGCCCCGATGGCGGCGCGCACCGTCTCGGGCGCCCGGCCCGGCGTCAACACGACCTCGCCGTAGTGGCGGGTCAGCAGTTTTCGCATCCGCGCCTCATAGTCCACAAAGTCGAAGGCCCGCACCGCGCCCTCGGCGTCCGTCACCAGCAAGACCTCGCCCACCGGCGAGGCGAGGCGGTCCAGCGTAAAGGTTTCAGGCTGCGTCTTTTTCATCGTCCCTCTCCATGATCCGGACGCTGTCGATCCCCGCTTCCCGCAGGTGCAGCGCGCCATAGGCCCGCCAGGGCCGCCATTGCTCGGCCCGTGGCGCGAGCCGTTCGTCATTCCAGTCTTGGGGCAGCCGATCGCTAGCCATATCCGCCGCCTCCTTAGGCAAAGTGTCGATCCAGTCGCCGGGCAGCCGCAGGCCGGGCCGCGCCCGCACCAGGGGCGCCAGCAAGGGATCGGCTGACAGGTCCCTCTGGATCGCGTCGGGGTCCGCCGACAGGTCGAACACCCGCCGCACCCGCGCCAATACTCCGGGCAGGGACTTCAGGTCCGAAACCGCGACCGTGACCGCCAGCCGGTTCCCGCTCTCGAACCGGGCCAAGACCTCGCCGGTCGCGCCATCCACATCGGGCGTCAGCGCACGTCGCCAGACCCCGTCCTCGACCGTCTCGCCGCGCGCTGCCAGATCCGCCAGCATGGCGTCTATTTCGTAGGGCGGACGATAGGGCAGGCTCAGCCGCACACCCCCGTCGCCCGCCTTCTCCGCCCGCCGCCTCAGCATCGACGGCGGCCGCCCATAGAGCGACTGAAACGTCTCGTTGAAGCGCCGCACGCTGCCGAAGCCGGAGGCCAGAGCCACCTCGGCCATGGCCAGGTCGGTCTGGTGGATCAGGGCCTTGGCCAATAGCACCCGCCGCGTCTGGGCCACGCTGACCGGGGCCGCGCCCAGATGCTGACGGAACAGACGGCGCAGGTGGCGTTCACCGACGCCCAGCCGCGCGGCGAGACCATCGACGTCGCCTTCATCGAGCGCCCCCGCCTCGATCAGGCCCAGGGCTCGGCTGACCGTATTCGATGTGCCGCGCCACGCCCCCATATCCGGGGCGGTTTCGGGTCGACAGCGCAGACAGGCGCGGAACCCCGCCTCCTCCGCCGCCGCCGCACTGGCGACAAAACGCATGTTCTCGCGCTTGGGCGTTCTTGCCGGACAGACCGGGCGGCAATAGATTCCCGTCGTCTTCACACAGGTGAAGAACCGCCCGTCAAAGCGCGGATCGCGCGTCAGGACGGCCCGGTAGCAGGCCTCCTGATCCAGACTGTCGCGGGCGATTTCCATGCCCGCAACATGATCCCTCGCCGTCGCCCTGTCTCGCGGTTTTCGGACATGACGGCGCCGCGCCCGATCAGTCCCGCGCCGTCGCGATCCGCCACAGGGCCTTCAGGATGTCGACCGCCAGGCACAGCATGATGATCGCCAGCACCCAGCTGAGCACCGTGCCCAGGGTCAAAGCCGTCTCGGCCAGGCCGCGCTGGGCCTCTGGAATGGCGTGGATGGCGTCGAAGTCCATGTGGATCGGCGAAGCTCCCATGACGCGCGCCGTCTGGTCGCCTTGCGTCAGGGTGGCCCAGTGACCGGCCTGGAACAGCCGCCAGCCGATCCACAGTCCCGCCGCCGCCACCGGAATCTTCAGCAGGGCCTGCAACCGCCGCGCCTCCGGTCGCCACAGGGTGACGCCGTCCACCGCCATGCCCGCCACGGCCCAGGCCAGGATCAGTCCAAATAGCAGCGACCAGATCGGCGCCGCCGTCACGCTGACGTCGCCGCCGCGTAGGGCGAAGTCGCCGATGCCGGTGAAGCGGATCGCGCCGATCCACCACAGGATGAAGACGGCGCTGGCGATGAAGGACCACAGGGCCTCGGCGGCGCGCGGCGTCTGGGCGCGCACGCCCCAGACCTTGGCGCCCTTGGGCAGCCATTCGGCCTTGGACTTGTCGTTTCCCGCCATGGACGCCCCCCATTTCGCCGGGTCGGCCAGACCAAAGGCCGACAGGTCGCGCACCCGCCATTTCGTCAGCCAGGTCGGCTTGATGTCGTAGTGCTCCATGATCGCCCCGGCGAGGGTCAGCGCCCCAGCAGGGTCAGGGCGCCGGAGAAGAAGCCGTTGAAGGCCTGACCGATCGACTGACCGAAATGGGCCGGATCGCCCAGCACATGGACCAGCAGGCCCAGCGCCTGCACCGCCGCGATCACGATCAGCCCCGCCTTGGCCCCGAACAGCCAGTAGGGGAACAGCTCCGGCCCGATCAGCGAATCCGGTCCCTTGCGATAACGGGCCGCGACCACCAGCGGATGGCCGATCTCGTGCAGGATCGCCTCCTTCTCCTCGTCGCTCAGCGCCCGGCCCAGTTCCTCCTCGCGCGCCTCGACCCGGCTCAGGATCAGGTCGCGCAGCTCGGCGACGATGTCGTCGCGGTCCTCGGTCGACAACTGGGCCGCCACGGCCTCCAGATAGCGTTCGATCACGTCCATTTCGGTCTTCCTCCCCCGGGATTTCACAGCATTCGGTCCAGCGAGGCGTTGATGCCGCGCCATTCGTCGGTCAGGGCGGCCAGCATGGCTTCGCCGCCGGGCGACAGGACGTAAAAGCGCTTCTTGCGCTTCTCCTCCTCGCGCCATTCGCTGGTCAGCAGCCCCTGCCCCTCCAGCCGGCGCAGCAGCGGATAGAGGGTTGATTCCTCCATCTCCAGCCCGTCCGCCGCCAGGGCCTGACGCAGGGTGTAGCCGTAGCGTTCGGTCCGCAGGCAGGCGAGCACCGCCAGCACCAGCGACCCGCGCCGCAGCTCCAGCCGCATCGTCTCGAACAGATCCTTGTCCACGCCGCGCCTCACTTGCCGCCACATAGTGTGTGACGCACAGTGTATGCTACATACTGTATGAGGCTGTCAACGACCTGGGTTATCGCGCCTTTGTCAGGACCAGCGGAGACCGTCAGGGATGCGCTCTATCCCGTCTCAACTTGCCGGAAAGGGCCGGATTGGCTAAACTGCGGCGCAGCGGACCGGGCCCCTCTGACGTCTGATGGCAGGCGTGATGTCGGACCGCATCGAGCGAGCTCGGTGCGCGACGGCCTCTTACGGTCGATCCCCTTTCACGCGCGCGCCGTGGTCGCTCCCTAGCAAAGGGGAGTCCAATGGACCTGATGACTTTCTTCCTGGCCGAATGGCTGGGCAAGCCGGCCTGGATGTGGCTGGCCTTCATGAGCGTCGTCGTGGCGCTCCTGGTGCTGGACCTGGGCGTCCTGCACAAGGATCAGCATGAGATCGGCGTGCGCGAGAGCCTGCTTTTGTCCGGCATGTATATCGCCGTCGCGCTATTGTTCGGGGGCTGGGTCTGGTGGGAGCTCGGCAGCCAGTCCGGCATCGAGTACCTGACCGGCTTCGCGATCGAGAAGTCGCTGGCGATGGACAATGTCTTCGTCATCGCCATGATCTTCGGCTACTTCGCCATTCCGCGCGCGCTTCAGCACCGGGTGCTGTTCTGGGGCATCCTGGGCGTGATCGTGCTCAGGGCCATCATGATTGGCGCGGGCGCGGCCCTGGTCAGTCAGTACGGCTGGGTGCTCTACATCTTCGCCGCCTTCCTGATATTCACCGGGATCAAGATGTTCTTCGCCGGCGATGGTCACGCCGACGTGGGCGCCAATCCGCTGGTGAAGTGGATGCGCGGACATCTTCGCATCACCGACCATCTGCACGGGCAGAAGTTCTTTGTGCGGGCGCCGCACCCGAAGACGGGCCGCATGACGTTATGGGCCACGCCGTTGTTCCTGGCGCTGGTGATGATTGAGATCGCAGACGTGATCTTCGCGGTGGACTCGGTGCCGGCGATCTTCGCCATCACGACCGATCCCTACATCGTCTACACCTCGAACATCTTCGCCATTCTGGGACTGCGAGCGCTCTATTTCGCGCTGGCGGCCATCATCCATCGCTTCGCCTATTTGAAGCAGGCGCTGGCTGTGTTGCTGGTGTTCATCGGCGGCAAGATTTTCGTGGCCGACCTGCTGGGCTGGGAGAAGTTCCCCGCCGAATGGTCGCTGGCGATCACGGCCCTCATCTTGGCGGCGGGGGTGATTTGGTCGCTTTGGAAGACGCGCGATCAGTCCGCCAAGGCGCCGCCCTTTTGACTGACGAGGGGCCCGCTTCGGGAGAGGCGGGCCCTGACCCTCACACCCCGTCTTCCCTTCCCCGCGAAACGGCGGCTAAGCTGGCGGCCAGTAGGGGGAAGTTTCCATGTCACGTCGTCGTATCGCCGCGCGTCCGTTGCTGGCGCTCAGTTTGGTTCTGGCTGCCGCGGCCTCGCCGGCCCTGGCTCAGCAGAGCCCGCCGACGCAGGAGACGGTTTTGGGCCATGCGCCAGGCACGCGCATCACCCGGCCCGCCGAGGTGCGCCGCTATTTCGAGGCCCTGCGCGCCGCCGCTCCCGACCGCATGGTCATGGGCGACTATGGCGCCACCTGGGAAGGCCGCCCCCTGTTCTGGGCCGCCGTCGGCTCGCCCGCCAACATCGCCCGGCTGGATGCGATCAAGGCCGCGACGCGGGCGCTGGGCGACCCGCGCCGCACCTCGCCGGATCAGGCCCGCGCCCTGATCGCTGACACCCCGGTCATCGTCTGGATGGCCTATTCGGTGCACGGCAACGAGATCAGCCCCGCCGACGCCGCCATGGCCGCCGCGCGCCGCCTGATGGACCCCGCCGACGCCGAGGCGCAAGGCTGGATGCAGAACGCCGTGGTCGTCTTCGTCCCGACCCAGAACCCGGACGGCCGCGACCGCTTCATCACCACCTTCGAGGCCGGCCTGGGCGCCCAGCCCAACCCCGATCCCCTGTCGGCAGAACGCTCAGAGCCCTGGCCCTCGGGCCGCTATAACCACAACCTGTTCGACCTGAACCGCGACTGGTTCATCCAGTCCCAGCCGGAAACGCAAGGTCACGCCGCCCTGATCCGCGACTGGCGGCCCCAGGTGCTGGTCGACTCCCACGAGATGGGCACGGATTCGAGCTTCTTCTTCCCGCCCGAGGCCAATCCGCTGAACCCCTGGATCTATCCTCAAATTCTGGACGCCCGCGAACGCTTCGGCCGCAACAACGGCGCGCGCTTTGATCAGGCCGGCCTGGCCTATTTCACGCGTGAGACCTACGACGCCTTCTATCCCGGCTATGGCGACGGCTGGCCCGCCTATTTCGGCGCCGTCTCCATGACCTATGAGCAGGGGTCGTCGCGCGGCCTGATGGCGCGCAGGCGCACCGGCGAGGTCATCACCTACGCCGACACGGTCAAGGGCCACCTGACCGCCAGCCTGTCGACCATCGAGACCGCCGCCCGCGACCGCGAGAAGCTGCTGAACGACTTCTACGCCTTCCACCGCGACGGGGTGGCGGGACGCGGCGCCTATGTCCTCTCCCGTTCCGCCGCCGTCGATCCGGCCGCCGCCGACAAGCTGGCGGGCCTGCTGGTGCGCTCCGGGCTAGAGGTCGGGCGCGCCACGGCCTCCTTCTCGGCCTGCGGTCAGAACTATCGCGCCGGCGACTATGTGGTGAATCTGTCCCAGCCCCAGCGTCGCATGGCCGAGGTCCTGCTGGCCAAGGAGGTGCCGCTGGATCCGAAGTTCGTGGCGGAACAGGAAGCCCGCCGCGCGCGCGGTCTGGGCGACGAAATCTATGACCTGACCGGCTGGTCCATGCCCCTGCTGTTCAACGTGCCCAGCCAGAAGTGCGCGGGCGCGCCCTCGGTCCAGACCACGGCGGTCGGCCCCGAACTGATCCGCCCTGTCGCCATCGCCGGGTCGGACGCGACCTATGGCTATGCGATCAACCCCGGCACGGCGGGGATGCGCTTCCTGACCGCCGCCCTGAAGGAGAAGCTTCCGGTTCGTTCGATCGAGGAAGCCTTCACCCTGGACGGCAAACCCTATGCGGGCGGCGCCTTCATCGTGCCGCGCAGCGGCAGCCCCGCCGATCTGGACGAGCGGGTGCGCCGCATCGCCGCCGACAGCGGGGCCGAGGTCACGGCCCTGGCGACGTCCTGGGTGTCCAGCGGCCCCAACGTCGGCTCGGACTACGCCTTCACCATCAAGGCCCCGCGCGTGGCCATGGCCTGGGACGACCCCACCGACGCCGAGTCCGCCGGGTCGATCCGCCATGTGCTGGAACGCGAATACGGTTGGCCGGTGACGGCGGTCCGCACCCGCCGTCTCGGCAGCGCCGACCTGTCGCACTTTGAAGTGCTGATCCTGCCCTCGGGCGGCAATTATAAGAAGATTCTGGGCGCCGACGGCGTCGCCAGCTTGCGCGCCTGGGTCGAGGGCGGCGGCGTCCTGATCGGCGTCGGCTCGGCCAGCCGCCTGCTGACGGACCCCGACGCCAAGCTGCTGGACAGCCGCCGCGAAACCGCCGTGGCCCCCGAGGGCGACAAGAAGGACGCGGGCGAAGGCGCCACCGTTCCCGGCGTCGAAATCCCGTCGGAGGCCGACTATCTGGACCGCACCAACCACCACGGCTCGCCCGACTCCGTGGCCGGTGTCCTGGCCCACGCCGTCGTGGATCAGGAGCACTGGCTGGGCGCCGGCGTCGCGCGCGACCTCAGCGTCATGGTGCGCGGCGCGGACATCTATACGCCCCTGACCCGTGGCCAGGGGACCAATGTGGTGCGTCTGGCCGGGCCGGATGAGGTCCTGGCTTCGGGTCAGCTCTGGGCCGAGAACCGGCGTCAACTGGCCTACAAGCCGGTGGCCATGGTCACGGAACTGGGCCGCGGACAGGTTGTGGCCTTCACCCAGGACGTGACCATGCGCGCCTTCCTCGAAGGCCTGAAGCCCCTCTTCCTCAACGCCGTCTTCCGTGGCCCCGCCCACACCTCGGGCGGCAACGACGAGGACTGATCCAGACATCGCTCTTAGCCGTCGGCCAAGGAAACAAGGAAAGGGAATATCCATGACGCCAAACCCGCACGCGCCGCGTCCGCCCGGCGACCCTGGGCGGTGGACCATGCTGCAACAACGCATTGACCGCAGTTTCTGGCAATGGGACCGCGACCTTGAGGCCGGCGCCGACGTCCTGACCCGTTTCGTCATCCTGCGACCGCCCGAGCGCCTCGACTACGACACCTTCGACGAGGCCGAGGCCATGTTTGAGGCGATGGACGAGGGCTAGACGCCTAGCAAGACAGGCCTCGCGAGAAAAGGGCTCGACGCTCAGTCGGCCTCGACGGCCTCGCCGCCCTGCACCATCCGGGTCACGGCCATGTCGGCGGTGACATTGCCCAGGGTGCGGAAGATGTCGGGAATGACCTCGACCGCCAGCAGCAGGGGCAGCATCTCCAGCGGCACGCCCATGGCGATGCAGATGGGGGCGATGGAGGCGAAGAAGCTGGCCTGACCCGGCAGACCCACCGTCCCGATCGAGATCAGCACCGCCGTCAGCATGGCGGCGAACAACTGGCCCGCCGCGGGCTCGATGCCGAACAGGTGGGCGCAGTAGATGGCCACGCCCAGGTTGGCGACGGGGCTGGTGATGCGGAACACCGCCACCGCCAACGGCAGGACCAGGCCCGCCGTCGCCCGCCTGACCCCCAGCATGTCCACCGACCGCTCGACCATGACCGGCAGGCTGGCCAGCGACGACTGGGTCGAGAAGGCCACCACCTGGGCCGGCGCCGCCGCGCGGGCGAACCGCCCCAGGCTGACCCGGCCGAAGATGACCGCCAGCGGATAGAAGATCAGGCCGATGCCGATGCAGGCGATGGAGATCAGGGCCACATAGTGCAGCAGCACGCCCGCCGCGCTGGCCCCGGCCATCAGCCCCACCCCGATCGACAGGGCGAAGACGCCCAGCGGCGCCGCCAGCAGCACCCAGCGGACGATGGTGATCATGGTCTCGCCGACCGCCTCGAAGAAGGTGATCAGCGGCACGCGCAGCCGGTCCGGCAGACCCGAGGCCGCGAAACCGAAGAAGACGGCGAAGACCACCATGCCCAGGATGGCGTCCTCGGCCGCCGCCCGGATCGGGTTGGCCGGGGCGATGGTTTTCAGGAACTCGCTGAAGGGCGCGCCGGCGCTCAACCCTTCCGCGCCCTCGGGCTTGATGGCCAGCAGCAGGCGCGCGCCCTCAGGGTCGATGGGCCACAGGGCGTGCAGGCCGTAGGCCGCGCCCACGGCGTAGACGGTGGCGAAGACGATCAGCCCGCCGAACCAGGCCACCGCCCGCATCGCCAGTCGCCCGGTCCGCGCCGCGTCGGCGATGGAGGCGATGCCCGTCACCAGCAGGCTGAACACCAGGGGAATAATGGTCATGCGCAGGGCGTTGAGCCACAGCTGGCCCAGGGCCTGGATGAAGTCCGCGGTGACGTGACCGCCCGGCAGGCCCCACTTCTGCGCCGCCGCCCCGGCGACCAGGCCCAGCACAAGCGACAGCAGCACCAGGGTGCTCAGGGAAGTCAGAAAGGAACGCGCCGTTTTCATAACGGCGACGCTATCAGCGCCCGTGGAACACGCCAGAGGAAATCGGCGACGCCCGGCTCGCCGTCCAGCAAAAAGGCGGGCCGGATCGCTCCGGCCCGCCTCTTCATGTCGGTCCGCCTGAAGGCGGGTCGATCAGTATTTGACGCGCAGGGTCGCCCCGTAGGTGCGCGGCTGGCCCATGAAGGCGTTGTAGGTCTGGGTGTCCAGCGCCGGGTTGAAGAAGGTCCCGTTCGGTTGAACCGTGTTCTGGAAGGCGGAACCTTGCAGCGGGGCGTTGATGGCCACCTGCTTGTATTCCTCGTCCGTCAGGTTCTGGGCCCAGATGTCCAGGGCCCAGCGGTCGTCGTCCGAACCCAGGGTGACGCGGCCGTTCACCAGGGTGAAGGCGTCCTGCATCTTGTAGGGCAGCAGGTCGGAGCCGGTGTTGTATTCGGTGGAATACTTGGCCGACAGGTTGAAGCCGACCTTCAGGCCCGCGCCGATCGAGCGGTCGAAGGCGACCGAACCCGTGGCCGACCATTCCGGCGCGAACGAGGCCCGCGCGCCCGGCAGCAGCGACAGCTGACGGAAGTTGCTCGGATTGGTCAGGTCGGCGGCGGTGAAGTCGCCGTACTTGGTGTCGGTGTAGGTCAGGCCGGTGGTGAGCGACAGGCCTTCGACCGGGGTGAACCAGACGAAGTCGGCGTCGAAGCCCTGCGATGTCAGCTCAGGGATGGATTCGACCACGAAGGCCGTGCCCAGGAAGGTGTTGAGCTGGAAGTCCTCGAAGGTCTGGTGGAAGTAGGTCAGGTTCAACAGGACCGTGCGGTCGAACAGGGTGTTCTTCAGACCCAGCTCATAGCTGTCGACGGTTTCCGAAGGGAACAGGAGCGAAGCGTTCGGGGTGATCGGCAGCGGGTTGGTCGCCGTCGCCCCTTGGACACGGTCCAGGTTGTAACCAAACGACTTGTAGCCGCGGGCGTAGGAGCCGTAGGCCATGACCGAGTCGTTGAGACGATAGGCGGCCTTGATCGTGCCGCTCAGTTCGCCGTCGTCGGTCTCTTCCGAGATGCGGCGGTTGTCGAACAGGGGGTTGGCCCAGGGCAGGCAGATGTTGCCGGCGACGCCGCCCGCGCTGGCGGCTGCCGCCGCCGGCGACAGACCGGCGCCGATGAAGGCATTGGTCAGGTTAGTGACATTCCCCAGAACACCGCCGCAGGCCGCGCCGTTTGTGCCCAGATTGTCCTGAACCGCCAGCAGACGCTTCTTGTCCTGCGTATAGCGCAGGCCGAGGGTGACATCGAACTTGTCGGTGACGTGCCAGGTGTTGTTGGTGAACAGGGCCAGGGATTCCGAACGCTGGCTGTAGTGGTCCTGCACCCCATGACCGACGCCGAAGCCCGGTCCCGAAGGCGCCAGAGGTCCCGAGGTCGACGTGCCGCCGTTCACCAGGCAGCCGGCCAGGAACTGGGCCGTCGTGCCGGGCCGCGTCAGGCAGCCGATGATGGCGCCGCTTTGCGGAATGGCGCCGCCGGTGCCGGCGTTCAGCTGCGACGAGATCAGCAGGGACAGGAAGGGCGTGTAGCCGGCGCCGTACCAGTAGCTGTCGTCACGGCTGATGTTCTCACGCGTCGCGAAGACGCCGACCAGCCAGTCCAGCTTGTCGGTCGAGCCGGCCAGACGGAACTCCTGGGTCAGGTTGTTCAGCTCGAAGCCGTAACCGCCGTCATCCACACGATACAGCAGGTCCGCCGTCGTATAGTCGAGGTCCATGGCGTTGATCCCCTCCCAGTTCCGCCAGGAGCTGACCGAGGTCAGGGTGGCGTTCCACGAGGGGATGTCGATGTTGGCCTCGGCCGAGAAGCCCATGTCTTCCATGGTCTGGGCCGTGCTGCGGTTGGCGTAGGCCGTGCGCGAGAAGGGCAGAGCCCCGAAGCCGGGCGCCGGGGGCGTCTGCTGGCCGCCGACGGCGGTGACGGCGCCATAGGTCGGGCCGGTGCGGATCTGGGTCGAGACGCAGCAGTATTCGTCGCGCTTGGAATAGTCGGCGATCAGGCGGATCGACACCTCGTCCGAAGGCAGGATCAGCAGCTGGCCGCGCGCGGTCCAGAAGTTCTGGTTCTGATCGTCTTTTTCGGCGCGCGGACCGGCGCCGGTGACGACGTCGTAGAAGCCGTCACGCTCGCGCTTGGCCACATACAGGCGACCGGCGATCTGGTCGGTGATCGGGCCCGTGACCGAGCCGGCGACGCCCCAGGCGTTGAAGTTGCCGTAGGTGGCCTCGGCGTTGAAGCCGGGGGTGAAGGACGGAGCCTCGGAGATGATGTTGATGACGCCGGCCGAGGTGTTCTTGCCGAACAGGGTGCCCTGCGGCCCCTTCAGCACCTCGATACGGCTCAGTTCGCCCAGGTCGCCGAAGCCGACGCCGTTGCGCGAGCGATAGACGCCGTCGATGACCACGCCGACCGAGCTTTCCAGACCGGGGTTGTCGCCGACCGTGCCGACGCCGCGGATACGGGCGGTGGTCGAGGCCTCCGACTGGGTCGAGGTGACGGTCATGCCCGGCGTCAGGATCTGCAGATCCTTGATGTCGCGCACCCCGGCGCCGTTCAGCGCTTCCTGCGACAGGGTCGTGACCACGATCGGCACGTCCTGCAGGTTCTGTTCACGCTTCTGGGCGGTGACGATGATGTCGTCGATCGTGGTCGGCCCGTCCTGGGCCGCGGCGGCCCCGGCGAAGCCAAAGGCGACGGCGCCGACAACGGCGACGGACGCCGTGCAGCGAAGGATAGTGTTGAAACGCATAATGGCGGCTCCCCGGCTCTGTGGCCCGGTCGCCCGCGGCGACCGTGGCGATTCCTGTCCCTGTCGATCCACGCTCATTGAACGTCGTGAATTCGCATTCCCTAGGCGTAAGCCAGGGTCAGCACAGCGACAAGCAGGCGTGAGACGTAGGAACGGCGATTTCGTCCAACATCGCTCTATATGTGGCGGGAAAGCGACAAAAAACGGTTCCGCTAGGTCAATATTACCAGCGTTTACTGAGACAACCTGGCGGAAGCCGCGTCTTCTCTTTGCTGCTGACGCCGCGCCGCCAGGTTCAGAATCACCGCCGCGGCCAGGGCCGACAGCACCGAACCGCCGATCACGCCCAGCTTGACCTCGATCTGCTCGGGCGAATCCACCGCGCCGGGGAAGGCCAGAACGCCGATGAACAGGCTCATGGTGAAGCCGATGCCGCACAGCAGGCTGACGCCGTAGAGCTGCAGCCAGCTGGACCCCGAGGGCTTGTCGCCGAGACCCAGCTTGGCGGCCAGCCAGGCGGCGCCGAAGACCCCGACCTGCTTGCCGATGAACAGACCCAGGGCGATGGCGATCACCAGGGGCGCGAAGGCCTGTTCCAGCGACAGGCCGGCGAACGAGACCCCCGCCTTGGCGAAGGCGAACAACGGCAGGACGAGGAAGGCCACGTAGGGGTGCAGGTCGTGCATCGCCTCCTTCAGCGGGCTCTGCGAGGTCTCGCGGCGCGGCTCGACCGGCACGATCATGGCGAAGGCCACCGCCGTCAGCGACGTCGACAGGCCAGACAGCACCGTCAGATACCAGACGGCGCCGAAGCCCAGCACCCAGAAGGGCCCGGCCAGACGGCGACGGCCCAGAAGCGCGAAGGCGGCCAGCAGACCGGCCACGCCCAGCAGCGGCAGCCACTGCACTCCCTGGCTGAACAGGACGGCGATCAGGGCGATGGCCCCCAGGTCGTCGACGATGGCCAGGGTCAGCAGGAAGACCCGCAGCGACGACGGCAGCTTCTTGCCCACCACCGCGAAGACGGCCAGGGCGAAGGCGATGTCGGTGGCAAGGGGAATGGGCCAGCCCTGCGACGGCCCGCCCAGCAGACCCGCGACCGCCAGATAGACCAGGCCGGGAACCGCCATGCCGCCCACGGCGGCGATGATCGGCAGGGCCAGCTTCTTGGGATTGCTCAGTTCGCCCTTGAGAATCTCGTATTTGATCTCCAGCCCGACCACGAGGAAGAAGACCGCCATCAGGCCTTCCTTGATCCAGTTGGAGGTCGTCTCCTCCAGCCGCAGCGGGCCGACCTGGAGCACGTGGACGCTCTTCAGCCAGGCGAAGTAGTCGCCGGCCCAGGGCGAGTTGGCGACGATCAGGGCCGCGACGGCGGCGACGCCCAGGGCGGCGCCCGAGCCGGCCTCGGTCTTGAGGAATTCGAGGGTGGATTTTCTCGCCACGGCGGTCTCCGAAATCAAAAGGACTGTCGTGGCGTCAGGTTATCGACGGACGCCTGACCGGATTCGCTCCGACGGAGCGCCAGCCTGGCCCTAACGCGCCGGTGGCGGCGCAGGACCTGATCTCTGCGCGTGAAAATACCCAAGCCGCCCCGAGGTTCAACCCCGCCTTCGCGGTTGCGAAACTCCAGGCGAACGCGCATCTGCCGCTTCATGCCCGTCTCCCCCGCCTATCGCCCCGATCCACGCTTCGTCGACCTCGGCCCCGGGTTCGGCGATCCGGTGCAGGCGGCGGACTTTCCCCAGACCCTCCTGCGCGTCCGCAACGACCGCGCGGCGGCGACCGTAGGGCTGGAGACGCTGAGCGACGACGAGTGGCTAAGCCACTTTGGCCGCTTCCAGCCCCTGCCGGGCCAGCCCGAGCCGATCGCCATGCGCTATCACGGTCATCAGTTCCGCGCCTACAACCCCGACATCGGCGACGGACGCGGATTTCTGGCCGCGCAGCTGCGGGAAACGGCTGACGCTCAAGCCGCGAGCGATAGCGCCCCTCCACCCCGCCTTCTCGACCTCGGCACCAAAGGCTCCGGCGAGACGCCGTGGTCACGACACGCCGACGGGCGCCTGACGCTGAAGGGCGGGGTACGCGAGGTTCTGGCCGCCGCCATGCTGGAAAGCCTGGGCGTGCCGACCTGCCGCATCCTGTCCCTGGTCGAGACGGGCGAGGCGCTGACGCGTGGCGACGAGCCCTCGCCTGCCCGCTCGGCGGTCATGGTGCGGCTGTCGCATAGCCACATTCGCTTCGGAACCTTCCAGCGCGCCGCCTATCATGGCCGCAAGGATCAGATCGAAGTCCTGCTGGAGCACGCTCGCAGCCTCTATCATCCGTCCGTCGCGCCGGGCGACGCGCCGGGCTTCCTCGCCGCCGTGGTCGAGGCCTCGGCGCGACTGACGGCCAAATGGATATCCGCCGGCTTCGTCCACGGGGTTCTGAACACCGACAATCTGAACGTGACGGGCGAGAGCTTCGACTACGGCCCGTGGCGCTTCCTGCCCCACTATGATCCGGCCTTCACCGCCGCCTATTTCGACAGTCAGGGCCTCTATGCGTTTGCGCGTCAGCCCGAGGCCGTGTTCTGGAACCTGACCCAGTTGGCCGGCTGCCTGAAGCTGATCGCCGAGGATCAGGTCGCGGCCCTGACCGAGGCGCTGAACGGCTTCGGCCCCGCCTATATCCGCCACCTGCGCGGCGCCTTCCTGAATCGGCTGGGGGTCCAGAGCCTGGGCGAAGCCGCCGACCAGCGCCTGCTGGACGCGACCCTGGCCCTGTTGCGCGACAAGGGCGAGGCCCTGCGCTGGGAACCGCTCTTCTTCGACTGGTTCGGCGGCTTCAGCTCCTCGGCCCGCGCCCTGGGCGGGGTGCGCGGCAAGACCTATCAGGGCGAGACCTTCGACGCCTTCCGTTTCGCCCTGCTGGAGCATGAGCCGGACCGGCCCGAGCGGCTGGAGCATCCGATGTTCGCCAGGCCCGAGCCCGAGGAAATGCTGATCGAAGAGGTCGAGGCCCTGTGGTCGGCCATAGACCAGGGCGACGACTGGGCGCCCCTGCACGCCAAGCTGGCCCGCCTCGCCTCCGCGAGCGGCGCCTGGGCGCTTTAGCAACCCGGATTCAGCCCCCAAGCTGAGCGGTATTTGCTACACATTCAGCCTATGTCATCAACTGATGTCATCAGACGTTGACAGCCCGTTTTGCGCGGCCTAATCCCGTTTGACGATCAGCGTCGGGTTACGAGGAATTGTGGTTTCAGCCACGCCGTCGCCGCAGGTCGCGCCTACCCCGGTTCACAGATTGTTACACTTCCTTGACGATCACGCTCCGCAATCTGATCTAGCGACTGTTACCAATCAAACCCCAACGGTTTCGGCCATGACCTCGACGACCTTGACGCCCCATTCCCGCGCAAAATCCGACTATCTGAACCTGACGCTGTGGACCTTCCAGGGCTGGATCGCGATGTTCTTCATCGCCGCCGGCTACGCCAAGCTGACGGAGTCGATGGAGAACCTGACCGTGCTGATGCACTGGCCCGCCCTGGCCAGCGTCAGCTTCGTGCGCGGCCTGGGCGTGGTCGAGATCGTGCTGGCGGTCATGATGCTGGCGCCCTTGATCTCCTGGCGCTTCGGCCGCCCCCTGCTGCTGACCGCCAGCGTCGGCCTGCTGGCCCTGCAGAGCATCATGCTGATCCTGCACGCCATGGAGATGAACCTCGGCCTGGCCCTGACCAACCTCTTCCTGATCGCCATCACGGCGCCGGTGCTCTGGTTCCGCCGCCACTGATCGCCTGACACAGACTTCCTCCCCGGATCGGCCGCGGCGGGCGCAAGCTCTCCGCGGCCGATTTGCGTTTGAGCCCCCGCTGTTCACAACTTGTCGAGGGAGGTGCCGAGAAGCTTCCCTTTACGTCCGCGTCAAGTTATGAGTGACGCATGGCGACCGCTGACGATCACCGCACCTATTCCATCCGGCACCTGTGCCGCGAGTTCGGGGCGACCGCGCGCGCCCTGCGCTTCTATGAGGACAAGGGCCTGCTGACCCCGGCCCGCAAGGGCCAGACGCGGGTCTATGACAGCCGTGACCGCGCCCGACTGAAGCTGATCCTGAGGGGCCGCCGCATCGGCTTCACCTTGCAGGAGATCCAGGAGATGCTGGATCTGTATGACCGCAAGGATCACAATGTCCATCAGATGGCCGTGGCCCTGCGCCGTCACCGCGCCCAAGTCGAGGCGCTGAAGCAGCAGCTCGAAGACATCGAGGGCGCCATCCAGACGGCCGAGGAGGCCTGCGCCTGGATGGAGTCCAAACTGGGCGAACACCGCCCCGACCTTCTGCCGGGGGCGGACGAATACGCCAACCTGCTGAGCGAACGGCTCAACCCCGACACCCACTTCCAGCCCTTCAAAGCGAGAGCCTGAACATGGCCTACAAGGCGCCTGTCCGCGACCTGTCCTTCGTCCTGCACGACGTGCTGGAGGTCGAACGCTACGCCAACCACTTCGCCGACGCCGACCTGTCGCGCGATCTGATCGACCAGATCATCGCCGAAGGCGGCAAGTTCGCCGAGGAGGTCATCGCCCCGATCAACCGTCCGGGCGATCAGGAAGGCTGCCACATCGAAGGCGACGTCGTGACGACGCCCAAGGGCTGGAAAGAAGCCTATCATCAGATGGTCGAGGCCGGCTGGACCAGCCTGTCCTTCGGCACGGAATACGGCGGCCAGGGCCTGCCCGCGATCGTGTCCATGGCCGTGGGTCAGTTCACGGCGGCGGCCTCGGCGGCGTTTTCCATGTATCCGGGCCTGACGGCGGGCGCCTATCACGGCATCGAAGCCTCGGCCTCGGACGAGCTGAAGCAGATCTACCTGCCCAAAATGGCGACCGGCGAATGGACCGGCACCATGAACCTGACCGAGCCGCAGTGCGGCACCGATCTGGGCATGGTCCGCACCAAGGCCGTGCCCAACGGCGACGGCAGCTATTCGATCACCGGCCAGAAGATCTGGATCTCGGCCGGCGAGCACGACTTCGCCGACAACATCATCCACACCGTCCTGGCCCGCGTCGAAGGCGCGGTTCCGGGCATCAAGGGCCTGTCGCTCTTCGTGGTGCCGAAGTTCCTGGTGAACGAAGACGGCTCCGTCGGCGAACGCAACGGCGTCCAGTGCGCCGGCCTGGAACACAAGATGGGCATCCACGGCAACGCCACCTGCGTTATGGCCTATGAGAACGCCAAGGGCTGGCTGATCGGCGAAGAAGGCCGCGGCATGAACAACATGTTCGTGGTCATGAACGAGGCCCGCCTCGGCACCGGCCTGCAAGGCCTGGCCATCGGCGACGCCGCCTACCAGGCCGCCGTCGAGTTCGCCAACGACCGCCTGCAAGGCCGCGCCCTGACCGGCGCCAAGAACCCGGACGGCCCCGCCGACCCCATCATGGTCCACCCCGACGTGCGCCGGATGCTGATGGAGTCCAAGGCCTTCGTCGAAGGCGGTCGCGCCTTCATCCTGTGGACCGCCCTGCAAGCCGACCTGCAGAAGTCCTCGGACGAGGCCACCGCCACCAAGGCCAAGGACTACATGGGCCTGATCACGCCCGTGCTGAAAGCCTATCTGACCGACAAGGGCTTCCATGTCGCCAGCCTGGCCATGCAGGTCCACGGCGGTTCAGGCTACACCGAGCACTTCCCCGCCTCGCAGTATCTGCGCGATGCGCGCATCACCATGATCTATGAGGGCACCAACGGCATTCAGGCCCTCGACCTGGTGGGCCGCAAGCTGCCGTCGAACGGCGGCCGCGCCATCATGAGCTGGTTCGCCGACATCGACGCCTTCGTGGCCGAGAACGGCGAAGACGAGGCCATCAAGCCCTTCGTCGACGGCCTGGCCGACACCAAGAAGAAGCTGCAGGACGGCACCATGTGGCTGATGCAGAACGGCATGGCCAACCCGGACAACGCCGGCGCCGCCTCGACCGACTATCTGCACATCTTCGGCCTGACGGCGCTCGCCTATATGTGGGCGCAGATGGCCAAGTCGGCACAGGCGAAAATCGCCGCCGGCGACGCCGATCCTTACTACGTCACCAAGCTGCAGACCGGCCGCTACTTCGTCGAGCGCATCCTGCCCGACGCCGCCGCCCATCTGGTGAAGATGAAGACGGGCGCCGAGCTGCTGATGCAGATGCCCGCCGAGGCGTTCTGATCCACGACTGACCCACAGGGCCTCTTCTGCTGACGCGGGAGAGGCCCTTCTTTTTCATCTGCAAGCTGGCCGTCAGAGCCGGCGCACGAGGGACCGCTCATGAACGTGCTCAACACGCCCGAACCCGACTTCATGCAGGACGAAGACATCGTCCTCTTCTCCGACAGCGTCGGAAAATGGGTCGACGACCACGCCCCGCCCGAGAAGTTCCAGCAGTGGATCGCCAACTCCAGCGTACCGCGCCAGCTGTGGAACGACGCCGGCGACGCCGGGCTCCTGGGCCTGTCCATGCCTGAGGAAGACGGCGGCTTCGGCGGCGACTATCGCCACGAGGTCGTGCTGATGCGGCAACTGGGCTGGAAGGGCGCGGACCACTTCGGCATCTCGCTGCACAACGCCATCGTCATGCCCTACATCTGGCACTACGGCACCGAGGAGCAGAAGGCGCGCTGGCTGCCGCGTCTGGCCTCGGGCGAACTGGTCGGCGCCATCGCCATGACCGAGCCGGGCGCGGGCTCCGACCTGCAGGGCATCAAGACCACCGCCATCAAGTCGGGCGACCACTACGTCCTGAACGGCTCCAAGACCTTCATCACCAACGGCCAGCTGGCCAACTTCATCATCGTCGTCGCCAAAACCGACCCGGCCGAGGGCGCCAAGGGCACCAGCCTGATCGTCGTCGAGACGGACGGAGCCGCAGGCTTCGAGCGCGGCCGCAACCTGCACAAGATCGGCATGGAGGCCAACGATACCTCCGAGCTCTTCTTCAACGATGTGAAAATCCCGCTGGACAACATCATCGGCGGCGGCGAGGGCCAGGGCTTCGTCCAGTTGATGCAGCAACTGCCGCAGGAACGCCTGAACATCGCCGTCCAGGGCGTGGCCGCCGCCGAGCGCGGACTGGAGGCGACGCTGGACTACGTCAAGCAGCGCAAGGCCTTCGGCAAGCGGGTGATCGACTTCCAGAACACCCAGTTCAAGCTGGCCGAGGTCAAGACCAAGCTGACGGTGGCCAAGGTCTTCGTCGACCACTGCATCGGCCTGCACCTCAAGGGCCAGTTGGACGCCGCCACCGCCTCCATGGCCAAATACTGGGTCACTGACACCCAGGGCGAAACCATCGACGAGATGCTCCAGCTCTTCGGCGGCTACGGCTACATGAACGAGTACCCGATCGCCCAGCTCTACAAGGACGCCCGCGTCCAGCGCATCTACGGCGGCACCAACGAGATCATGAAGCTGCTGATCGCGCGCACGCTGTGATCCCTTGCGACAATGTACGGAAATCCGTACATTGTCGCCATGAACGCCATGTCCGTCACCGAACTCCGCAAGAACCTGGCCGCGACCATCGACCGGGTGACGGCGGATCATGACTACACCATCATCACCCGCGAAGGCGGCAAACCGGCGGCCGTGCTGATGTCGCTTGAGGATTTCGCCTCCTGGCAGGAGACGGAATACCTGCTGCGCAGCCCGGCCAATGCGGAACGCCTGCGCAAAGCCGTCGCCGAACTGGACGCCGGGCACGGCCAGGTTCGCGATCTGATCGAATGAGGCTGACGTTTCATGAGGAGGCCTGGGAGGATTACCTCTACTGGCAATCTTCGGATCGGAAACAGCTCAAGAAGATCAACGCCCTGCTTCGCGAATGCCTGCGCACCCCGTTCGCGGGCACCGGAAAGCCCGAACCGCTGAAGGGTGAATTTGCAGGGTGGTGGTCCCGCCGCATCGACCAGGAGCATCGGCTGGTCTATCGCGCGACAGGAGACAGTCTGCTGATCGCACAGTGCCGGTATCATTACAGTCGGTGATCATAACCTTGGTCGAGGCAAGGCCGGGCGGTAAGGAAGCCGCATGATCGTCCGCTCCCGCCCCGGCCCGCTCGAAATCCTGTTCGCCGTCAACGGGTCCATCCTCCCTCGCGTAGTGGGGCGTCTGGCCCTGACGGTCGCCATCACCGTGGCGGCGGTGCTGCTGCATCGAACGCGCCCTGACTTGCCGGTGCATCTGGCGGCCGCGCCTTTCGCCCTGATCGGGCTGGCGCTGTCCATCTTCATGAGCTTCCGCAACAACGCCTGCTACGACCGCTGGTGGGAGGCGCGAAAGCTGTGGGGCGAGTTGATCATCGCCGTCCGCTCCTTCATCCGCCAGACGGTTCTGCTGCCAGAGGACCGCCGCGCGCCCATGCTGAACGGGATCGGCGGCTTCGTCTTCGGCCTGGCCGCCCGGCTGCGCGGCCGTGACGAGACAGGCGAAATCGCGCGCTGGACGCCTCATGAAGGCGGGCCCCACGCCACCGACGCCGCCCTGACTTCGGTGGGCCGCCAATGCGCCGAACTGCTGCGCGACGGCCTGATCGACCCGATCCGCTATTCGGTGCTGGAAGCCCGCCTGACCGAGATGAGCCATGTCCTGGCCGGGTGCGAGCGGATCAAGACCACGCCCCTGCCCTTCGCCTACGCCCTGCTGCTGCACCGGACGGCCCACGCCTTCTGCCTGATGCTGCCCTTCGCCCTCGCCCCGGCGCTTGGCTGGTGGACGATGGCGGTGTCGCTTCTGGTGGCCTACACCTTCTTCGGTCTGGATGCCCTGGGCGACGAACTGGAAGATCCCTTCGGGGACGATCCCAACGACCTGCCGCTGGACGCCATGAGCCGGATGCTGGAACGCGAACTGCGCCACGCCCAGGGCTGGACCGACCTGCCGCCCGTCTGGCCCGCCCAACGCGACCAGCTGACATAGAAAATAGCCGCGTTACTCTACCCGCTCATCCCCGCGAGGGCGCCACGGACGTTTTCGCCAAGCCCAGCGAGCCGCAACGACCAGCGCGGTGATCCATAACCCCAGCATCGGCAGACCCAGGTAGGGCGCAAGCGGGACAAAGAAGGCCACCAGCCAGAACCACCCCCAAGTCAGGTACCAGCTCCAGGTCAGAACCGGCTCGATAAACCCGGGCACGCTGGCGTCGCATCGAATGAAGACGATCAGGGCATCCCCGAAATAGCACCCTGCCGGCCAAAGCCCTCCTCGAGGGTAGGCCAGAGCCAATTGCGCATAGGTCCCGATTGAAACAATCGCGGCCACAGCGACCGCCACAAAGGGCCCCGCTCGACGCTCAAACGTTCGCAGCAATTCGCGCCCTCCACTTTGATATCATCGATATGTGGACGGACTTGCAGCCGACAGCAAGACGGATCGGCCTGACATTGGCGCATCAGTCCGGGATGACGGCGGCCCGCGCGCCCGCTAAATCCTGCCTATGATCCGTTTGCACGTTCAGGGCGATCTCGCCCCCGGCCTCGCCGTCGCCCCGACCCTCGACCAGTCGCGCTACCTGACCCAGGTGATGCGGCTCAAGGCGGGCGACGACCTGCTGGCCTTCAACGGCCGCCACGGCGAATGGCGCGTCAGCGTCGCTGAGGTGCTGAAGAAGGGCGTCGTCCTGCGCTCCGAAGAACAGGTGCGCGAGCAGAACCACGGTCCCGACCTCGAATTGGTCGTCGCCGTGGTGAAGAAGGCCCGCGTCGAAACCATCGTCGAAAAGGCCACCGAACTGGGCGCCGCGCGCGTGCGTCTGGTCCTGACCCACCGCACCAACGCCGACCGGCTGCGACTGGACCGGCTGGACGCCATTGCGGAAGAAGCCGCCGAGCAGACCGGGCGACTGGACGTGCCCCTGGTCGATGATCCGGTGAAGCTGGAGACGCTGCTGGACGGCTGGGACGCCTCGCGCCGCCTGATGTTCTGCGACGAAACCGGCGGGGCGCCCGCCGTGTCGGCCCTGACCGCGGCGGGCGGCGATAAATGGGCGATTCTGATCGGCCCCGAGGGCGGTTTTTCGCCCGAGGAAGGCGCCCGGCTGCGGGCCCTGACCTTCACCACCGCCGTCTCTCTGGGCCCGCGCATCCTGCGCGCTGACACCGCCGCCATCGCCGCCCTGACCCTGTGGCAGGCGGCCATCGGCGACTGGGAGCGATAGAAGTTTATCGCCTCCCCTCTTGAGCGGGGCCGTATCCTCGCCCATCTAGCCGCGACAGCAGGGGTTACAGATGACCGACACGGCGCCGCTTTCCAGAGACGACCTGATCCACGCCATGTCGAAGGGCGAGAAGCCCAAGGACCAGTGGCGCATCGGCGCCGAGCACGAGAAGTTCGGCTTCGACAAGTCCACCCTGCGCCGCCCCGCCTATGAGGGCGACAACGGCATCCTGGCCATGCTGACGGGCCTTCAGCGCTTCGGCTGGTCGCCGGTGGAAGAGGCCGGCTATGTCATCGCACTGGAACGCAAGAACGCCGAGGGCTTCACCGCCTCGATCAGCCTGGAGCCGGGCGGCCAGTTCGAACTGTCGGGCGCGCCGCTGAAGGACATCCACGACATCTGCAACGAGACCGGCCAGCATCTGATGGAGGTCAAGCAGGTCGCGGACCAGTTGAACCTCGGCTTCCTCGGCGCCGGCTTCGACCCCCTGTGGCGGCGCGAGGACGTGCCGGTCATGCCCAAGGGCCGTTACGGCATCATGCGCGCCTACATGCCCAAGAAGGGCTCGCTGGGCCTCGACATGATGCTGCGCACCTGCACCATCCAGGCCAACCTCGACTTCGATTCCGAAGTCGACATGATCATGAAGTTCCGCACCTCGCTGGCGCTTCAGCCCATCGCCACGGCCCTGTTCGCCTGTTCGCCCTTCACCGAGGGCAAGCCCAACGGCTTCCTGTCGGCGCGCGCCAACGTCTGGACCGACACCGATCCCGACCGCACCGGCATGCTGGACTTCGTCTTCGCCGACGGCTTCGGCTACGAGCGCTACGCCGACTATGCGCTCGACACCCCCATGTACTTCGCCAAGCGCGGCGAGACCTATGTCGACCTGTCCGGCCAGTCGTTCCGCAAGTTCATGACCGAGGGTCTGGACGCCCTGCCCGGCGAGCGCGCCACGGCCAAGGACTGGGCCGACCACCTGACCACCCTCTTCCCCGAAGTGCGCCTGAAACAGTATCTGGAGATGCGCGGCGCCGACGGCGGGCCGTGGAGCCGCATCTGCGCCCTGCCCGCCCTGTGGGCCGGCGTCCTGTACGACGCGCCGTCGCTGGCTGCGGCCTGGGACCTGTGCAAGGACTGGGACATCGCCGACCACGAGCGCCTGCGCCGCGACGTGACCCGCCTGGGCCTCAAGGCCGAGGTGGCGGGCCGCAGCGTCCGCGACATCGCCGTCGACCTGGTGAACATCGCCAAGCAGGGCCTGAAGAACCGCGCCCGGTTCAGCGGCGGCATGGTCGACGAGCGCGGCTATCTGTCGGAACTGGAAGACATCGCCGACAGCGGCGTGACCCCCGCCGACCGCCTGCTGGAGCTCTATCACGGCGAATGGAAGGGCGACGTCAGCCGCATCTACCGCGACTTCGCCTACTAGGTTTTTCACGGCCCGCCTCGGCAAGGGGCGAACGCAAAGGCGGCCTTAACCGTCTGGGTTTAAGCATGGCGTCCAGTTCTCGAGGATTGCCCATGACCACCGTCGCGTTCGCCGCCGCATCCTCGACAGGACAGCCGCAGCCGCAGCGCGACCCGGCGGCCGATCTGGCGACCTTCTTCGACGTCTCGCTGGACCTGCTGGTCATCCGCGATCTGGAAGGCGTCATCGTCCGGGTCAGCGCCTCCTGGGCCTCGACCCTGGGCTACAGGCCGGACGAGCTGGTCGGCCGGGCCATCCTCAGTCTGGTCCATCCCGACGACCTGCCCGCCACCCTGGACAGCGCGACCGAGGTCGAAAACCGCCGCCCCGACGCCCCGGTCCGGGGTCACGTCAACCGCTATCGTCACCGCGACGGCCACTATGTCACCCTGGAATGGCGAGCTCAGAAGTTCGGCGACCGCATCTACGCCGTGGCCCGCGACGTCACCGCCAAGATCGCCGCCGAACAGGCCCTGATCGAGGCCAAGGCCGCCGCCGAAACCGCCAACCGCGCCAAGTCAGACTTCCTCGCCAACATGAGCCACGAAATCCGCACGCCGCTGAACGGGGTCATCGGCATCATCGACGCCCTGGCCCGCACCCCTCTGGCCCCCGAGCAGGCGGAGATGGTGGGGCTGATCAGCACCTCGGGCGTCACGCTGGAACGGCTGGTCTCGGACATGCTGGACGTGTCGCGCATCGAGGCGGGCAAGCTGGAGCTGGAGCTGCGGCCCTTTGATCTGGACGAGGCCCTGACCGCCCCCCTGGACACCCAGCGCCTGCGGGCCGAGGACAAGGGGTTGGCTTTCCATGTCGAGCGGGCGCCCAATGCGCGCGGCGTCTTCATCGGCGACAGCGTCCGCATCAGCCAGATCCTGGGCAACCTGCTGTCGAACGCCGTCAAGTTCACCGCCGAGGGGTCGGTCATCGTCCGCTTCGCCCTGACCGAGGACGACGGGGCCCCGACCCTGCTGAGCTTCGAAGTGGAGGATACCGGCGTCGGTTTCGACGCCGAGCATGACGCCCAGCTGTTCCAGCGCTTCAGCCAGGCCGACGCCTCGATCACCCGGCGCTTCGGCGGCACGGGCCTGGGCCTGTCGATCTGCCGCTCGCTGACCGAGATGATGGGCGGACGCATCACCGGGGCCTCGACGCCGGGCGTGGGCAGCCGTTTCCGCGTCGAACTGCCCCTGCCCCGCGCCCAGAGCCTGCGGGACTATGACGCCCGCGACGTGGCCGCCCTCGCCGCCGGGCCGCAGCCCTCTCGCCTGCTGCGCGTGCTGCTGGCCGAGGACCACCCGGTCAACCAGCGCGTGGTCCAGTTGATCCTGGCCGGCCATGTCGAGGAGATCGTCACCGTCGATGACGGCGCCCAGGCGGTCGCCGCCTTTGAGGCCGGAACCTTCGACGTGGTGCTGATGGATATGCAGATGCCCTGCATGGACGGACTGACCGCCACGCGGGCCATTCGTGCGCTGGAGGCCGCCCGACCGGGCGTGGCGCGCACCCCGATCCTGATGCTGAGCGCCAACGCCATGGCCGAGCATCGCGACGCCGCCCGCGCTGCCGGCGCCGACCTGCACCTGGCCAAGCCCGTCACCGCCCGCGACCTGCTGACCACCCTGGCCATGCTGACGCCGGGCTGAGCCGCGCTAGCTGAGCCAGCCCGTCACCATGACCCGCAGCGGATTGGCCGGGTCGGACAAGAGGCGCGCGGTGATGGCCAGGGAGATGATCACCAGAAGCGGCCGGATCAGGCGCGGCCCGAACCGCATGGCGGCGTGCGAGCCCATCCGCCCGCCGACGAACTGGCCCACGGCCATGATCCCGGCCAGGGTCCAGACCACGTGCCCCCCGACCGCCAGCACCACGATGCCGACCACATTGCTCATCAGGTTCAGCGCCTTGGTGTGGGCCGTGGCCCGCGTCAGCCCCATGCCCAGCAGCATGACCAGGCTGAGCGCAAAGAACGACCCCGTCCCCGGCCCGAAGAAGCCGTCGTAAAACCCGATCCCGCCCGCCACAAAGGCATAGGCCAGGGGCGTCAGCCGGGCGTGGGCGTCCTCGTCCGAGGCCTTGGGTCCGAACAGGAAATAGAGCGCGATGCCGATCAGCAGCACCGGCAGCAGGATCATCAGCCAGCGCGAGTCCACCAGGGTCACGGCGAAGGCCCCCAGCCCCGCCCCGACGCCGACCAGAATCAGGGGCCAGCGGATCAGACGGAAATCCACGCGGCCCTTGCGCCAGAAGTTCCACAGGGCCGAGGCCGTGCCCACGCTGCCCTGCACCTTGTTGGTGGCGATGGCCGCGACCGGGTTCAACCCCACCGACAACAGCGCCGGCAGCGAGATCAGCCCCCCGCCCCCCGCAATGGCGTCGATAAACCCGGCGATCACCGACGCCAGACCCAAGAGGGCGATGATTTCAGGCGTCAGTTCCGGCACGCGTGCAATACTCCTGCAACGGCGACGCTATAGCCCCCGCCGCCGGAAACCACCACCGCGCTTGCGGCCTTAGGGCGGCATGGACCGGGGGCTATGCCGCTCGCTGGCCAACTGGCCAATCCCGGATATGCTGCGCGCCCGATCTTCTGCCCCGAACGGAGCGCGCATCATGGCCGACGGCATATTGGGCGACACCCTTTGCTTGGAATACCGCATCGGAACTTCCCTCGGAGAGGTTTTGGTGACGGCAAGCGGCTACGTCAGCGTTGGTTTTGAGGAAGTGCCGGTTGTTATTCCTGCGCTTCCGAGGGGAATGCGCGTTGATGGTGTAAAGCTGCTTCGCATCGGGATTGAACAGACCGTCACGCCCAACAAATCGCTCCTATTGAAGGTCGCCGCCGCACGAACCGGCTATGCCACCACCGGAGAATGGTTGGAGGGCATGGAGCTCGTGAACCCGGAAGGTGTCTTGCAGGTCGGTTTGCGCGACTGTGAATGGCTTGCTGGCGAAGGCATCGTCGCCTCGTGGGCCAGCTATGAAGCCAACCATTTACAGCAGACAGTAACGACAGCCCCAGCGGGTGCTTCGATCTTCGTGAGCGTGGCCTGGCGCGCAGCCGGCGAGATGGCCGTTGAAGATGACATCTCGACTTGGTTCGCAGTAGACCTGACCCTACCGAACAACTCCAATAGTATCTGACATGAGTATCTACGTTGGCGTCGGCGGCTGGACCTTCGAGCCGTGGCGCGGGGTCTTCTATCCCGAGGGGCTGACGCAGAAGCGCGAGCTGGGGTTCGCCAGCCGGGCGCTGACCTCCATCGAAATTGTGTAATGGGCTCTACACCACGTAACTTATTGATTTTACTTGAGACAGAATGAATGCCCGATACGGCAACTCAGGTCGAAGCGATCAACGCAATCGCTTTCTCCGCGTTCGCGGCCATGGCGCTAATGGCCCTCCAAATCGTCGCTCTGGGGTTCTTCAACCCCAAAAGCAAACTCACGCTCGTCGCCGCTTATGCCCTTTGGATCGGCTTGGCGGGCATATTGGCATGGTTCACCTTCCACCCAGCCATTCGAGCAATGAAGTTCGTCGGCAGCCCTTGGATGTTCGTGGTGATCGGCAGCCTCTCAGCCATCATTCTCTTCGCCTTGCGGCGCTCAAGGAAGGACTTTTACGGCCTCATCGAAGTAAGTGTGGCCTTGGCCACACCGATTTTCTTGGGTCGAGAGTACGACGCATCCGGTCAGCTTACGGTGGTGATCGCCTTCATTGGTGCGATCTACGTGATGGTTCGAGGCTTCACGAATATAGGTGAGCATTGGAAGGCAGATATCGAAAAAGATAAGGCCCGGCCTGCCACGGAGGAGCGGCGCGAGGCCGGCGCAAGTTAGTAGGTGCCGTCGTATCTCCAGACCGAAGCCCCTCCCCATTGCGACCGTTAGTTCACATTAGAAACTGATGCATAACTTCGCGCGGCTGCACCGCGTCACCTTGAACATGGAAACACGAACATGACCTCCAATGTAATCAAGATAGGTGTCGGCGGCTGGACTTTCGAAGACTGGCGCGGTGTATTTTATCCAGAAAAACTCGTTCAAAAACAAGAACTTACTTACATGGCGTCCAAGATGCCAACCGTCGAAATCAACGGCACCTATTATTCCACCTTCAAGCCCGACAGCTGGATGAAGTGGCGCGACGAGACGCCCGACGACTTCGTCTTTGCGGTCAAGGCCAGCCGTTACTGCACCAACCGCAAGATCCTGTCCGAAGGCGGCGAAAGCTTCGACCGCTTCCTGTCGCAGGGGCTGACCCTGCTGGGCGACAAGCTGGGTCCGATCAACTGGCAGTTCATGACATGAAATACTATTAGCAGCGTCAAGAAAAACAGCGCTTTCAGGCGGGTTGAGACCGGACCCAGTATGCTGGTCTTCGGTGTTATGCCGCTCTCTATGAGGCTTACCAGCGCGAGCGCTAGAACAAGACGGCTGTCGAGGACGCCCGCCAATCGTTTCGCAGACCTTCACTCGTTGACCGTTGGCCGCGACCCTCCAAATACCCCAGAGAGCCGCGCACAGGCCTCTCATGGGCGTTCTGGCTCACGACCACGATCAACCCGTTCCGTGCCTTCAGAGACGCGCTGAGAGCCATTCTTCGCGGCTAACGGAAGGCCGGGGGCGAACGCCGTTGGAGGATATGTTCCAACGAGGATCAGCAGGTCGATCATCATGCTTTCCGCTCATGCGGCTCTTTGATTTGATCCATCGCGCGGTCGATCAGGGCATAACCCTCCGGCGACATCTTGATTTCTAACTCTCGGCGGTCAAACTCTGAGGGCACAGTGAATACCAGCCCAGCTTCTTTCAGTGAGCGAACGGTGCGGGAGGTTGTCGTGCCAAGCAGATCGAAAAATGTCTCACCTTCAGCTTCGGACTTCATATAGCCGATGCTGGTTCGGCTTCCGGTGGCGGCTGTTTGGGCTATCATGAGGAAGCAGACGGCTTGGCGTAGGGTAGTGTGGGGAGACATGCCCTGCGCCAGTGCGATGAGCAGCCTGCGAACATCGGCCAAATTGTCTTTGGTGGCGAGACGAAATGACTGCATTTCAACCTCGTCGATCATTGCTGCAAACTCGGCATCTGAAATCTTGCCGTCGCGCTCCGACATCCTCACACCCCATTACAAATCGCTGCGGGAGTGTGGCTAACGGGCGTTAACCAACGGTATCTTCGTAAGATTTGGCTCCACTGAAGAAGGAGCCGCCATTGACCAACCAACCTATCCAGTTCGCCGCCTCGGCTGTGGTCGCCGCCAACGACAACCTGCCCGCCACCACGCCGCCGCCCGCCGCACCAAGCGTTCGACTCCTAAAGGGTGAGTGCATCGACACGATGAGCGCGATGACTGCCGAGTCGGTCGATCTGGTGATCACGTCGCCGCCTTACCTGAACATCGGCATGCCTTATGGCGACGCCTTCGCGACCATCGAAGACTACATCGAGTTCTCCCGCCAATGGATCACCGCCGCTGCCCGCGTCCTGAAGCCGGGCGCCGCGATGTGGATCAACGTCGGCATGCACAAGGCGGGTCCGAACAGCCGCGTGCCGTTGACCTACTACCTGTTCCCCCTGATCGCCGGGACGGGCCTGACCTTCGTTCAGGAGATCGTCTGGGATCGTCGTGCCCACCAGCGCACGACCCAGCGTTTCTCTACCCGCTCTGAACGCTGGCTCTATCTGGTTAAGCCGGGCACGCTCAAGGGTGCTCGCGGTCGTCCCAAGAACATCGATCCGGTCTTCAATTTGGAAGACGTGCGCATCCCCTGCCAGTCGGCCGACAAGCGCAACAACCTCTCTGGAGCTAATCCTTCCGACATCTGGGCCTTCACGCAGGTCCACGGAACGTCGAAGGAGCGCACCGCGCATCCGTGCCCGTTTCCGCAAGCCATGATCGAGCGGATCGTGTTGGCGTGCTCGAACCCCGGCAACGTGGTGCTGGACCCGTTCGGTGGCTCTGGAACGACTGGCGCGGCGTCGATGGCTCACGGTCGTTCGGCGGTGATGATCGAGCGCGAGCCGACCTACTGGCCGATCATCGAGAAGCGTCTGGGGCTGAAGGAGGAAGAGAAGCCCGCGACGGTGTTGAACGGCGATTGCCTGAGCGAAATGGCGAAGATGGCTGACGGCTCGGTCCCGATGATCTTCACCAGCCCTCCCTACAATCTCCGCGAGGGGCAAGGGGGGTTCCCGACGCGCAAGGGCAAGTGGAACACTGCCAAGCTCCGCGAGGGCTACGACGGGCACAACGACGCGATGCCCTACGAGGATTACGTCGCGTGGCAGAAGGCATTTCTGCTAGAGTGCTGGCGCCTCATCCCCGAGGACGGTGCCATATTCTACCAACACAAGCACCGCGTTCAGCACGGCGTTCTTCGGACGCCCCACGATCTAAATCCGAGCTTGCCGCTGCGGCAGATCATCGTCTGGGATCGCGGCTCCGGGATGAACTTCAACCGCAACTTCGCCACGCCTTCCCACGAGGTGATCCATGTGTTCGCCAAGCCGAAGTTCCGCTTCCGCAAGGGTCACGGGTTGAAGGACGTCATTAAGGTTCTGCCGGATCGGAGGAATCCGCATCCTGCGCCATTCCCGGTCGAAGTGCCGCGCCTGATCATCGCGGCAACGGACGCAAAAATGGTTCTCGACCCCTTCTGCGGCTCTGGATCGACCGGCGTGGCCGCTCTGAAGGAGGGACGGAAGTTCGTCGGGATCGAACAGTCGGCTGACTACTGCCGCATGGCCGAGGATCGCCTTGGAGCCATGCGCTCGGAAGATCGCGAGAAAGTCGGATCGGGTGACGTCGCCAACGACAATGCTGCCCGCAGCGATGGCCGTCCTGTGGTCAAGCCTGTCCGCTCAGAGGCTTCCAACGACAACACGCGCGGCAGCGAGGTCATCCGATACGGAACCGTGTGCTCTGGGATCGATGGGGTGAGTTTGGCGTGGGAGCCGCTCGGCGGCTTCAAGCCTGCATTCTTCTCGGAGATCGAACGCTTTCCCAGCGCGGTGTTGAACCACCACTGGCCCGCCGTGCCGAACCTTGGGAATATGTTGGATATCGACGGTGCCGACTGGCGCGGGAAGCTGGACGTGCTGTGGGGCAGCAGCCCTTGCCAAAGTTTCAGCCGCACCGGGAAGCGACTCGGCATGGCCGACGCTCGCGGTGAACTCACCCGCAAGTTCGTGGACCTCGCCGACGAGATCGACCCTGAATTCATCATCCTCGAAAACGTGAAAGGACTCCTCAGTGACAAACGAAACGCCTTCGGCTGCTACCTCGGCGCCCTCGTCGGCGCATCCGATCCGCTCCTCTGCCGCGAAAAACGCTGGCCGAACTTCGGCTACGTCACCGGAGTTCGCCGACACGTCGCTTGGCGCGTTCTCGACGCGCAACACGGCGGCGTGGCGCAGCACCGCGAGCGTGTCTTTGTTGTCGGATGTCCTCGAAACGGACCCGATCCCCGAGAGGTTCTTTTTGAACAAGCGAGCGAAGGACGGCATTCTGAAACGGCTGCTGGAAAGGCCCGCCACCGCGAAGCGCAAGTTGCCACCCGGCTGGGTCATCGACGCCCTGCGATCTACTTGAACGCTGACGCAACGCCGAAGTGGGCCGTTGAACAGTCTTACACCCTGCGTGCAGCAGGTGGATCGGGTGGCAAAGCCTGTGTCGTGGTCGATGGGAAAGTGCGTGAGATCATTCCCGAGGAACGGGAAGGATTGATGGGTATCCCTGTGGGACACACCAATATTCCGTGGCCGGGCAAGGCGCGCTCGCTCGATGTGGCTCGCTACAAGGCCATCGGAAATTCGCTGGCCATTCCCGATGTCCGCTGGCTGGGTGAACGCATCAAGCTCGCACGGGCGATCCACAGGGCCGGGATCAACCTCCCGCTGGCGGCTTAAGCCGCATCAGCGTTGGGGCGAAATACATCGGGCCAAAGGTTCAGTGGCAGGGAGTAAGGCTCATGCCCAACGATGTCGCTGAACACCTCGACTGTCCGCTTCAACGCCGCGACGTTCATGAACTCCAGATGCTCAAGTGCCGCCCAATCGCAGCGCCGAGCCAAACCAGTCTGCATCAGCCACTCGGCGACCGCAGTTTGATCTTCGACCGGGACGAGCAGTGCGATTTTGGTGACCGGTCGTAGACCTAGACCGCACCGCACGAACACTGCGTCTGCTTCGGTTGAGCAGATCAGGAGCAAGTCGTTCATGGGGCTGGAGATAATCCCCCCGGTCTTGGTTTGGCCGAGCACCGCTTCCAACGTCGCTTCGTTGTCGTTCGGGAACTGGAAGACCTGATGGTAGCTCATCGCCGGGCCTCCGGCTTCAGCCAGAGCACGGCCCAGCCGACTCGCGCCGCCAGCATTGGACGACCTTCACGGACGAGGGTTTGGAAGAGTTCGATGAGGGCGTCGGCCGATGGCCCGCGCCCGCCCCGAAGGCACAGATAGTTCTCGGCGCGGCCCAGCCATGCGCTGCTGAAATGTCGATGGGAGTCGGTGAGGCCGCGTTCGAAGAAGTGCTGATAGATGTCCATACCGGAGGTCTCCTTTCCGGTATTTATCTACCTATGCCGTCAGTGCGCCTCTCGTCGAGAGCAACACTGCGGCTGCGGTCATTACGACCGACTATGACGCACCCACGCCTTAAATGCTTCTGTCTTGACCCCGACCCTTGCGTTTCACCTTGGGCTTTGGTGTCTAGCTGCTACTAAGATTGAGCGAGGATGTCGGCCACGGGCTATCCACCCCCGCTCGATCATCTCCACATATGCGCGGGGCGCTCTGCATTGTCCGAAACGTCCTATGATGCTCTCAGTCGGGAAGAGTTAATCCACGCGCTCAGCCGTCGCGATGCTGAGGAAGCGGGCGCGCTGCGACTCCACTATAAGGGCCAGTCGCTTCCGTGGCGGATTGTTCGGATGGTGAAACCCCGCCGTCAGAAGATCGAGGGGAAGCTTTGCGTCGGTTCCGAGGCGGACCAAGCCTGCAACCTAATCGTCGAAGGCGAGAACCTTCAGGCGATGGTCTCCCTCTACAAGTATCGAGGCCAAGCGGACCTCATCATCGCTGATCCGCCCTACAACACAGGCAAAGACTTCCGCTACAACGACCGCTGGGACACCGACCCTAACGACCCAGACCTTGGACCCCTTGTGTCGGCTGACGACGGTTCAAAGCACAGCAAATGGCTGCGCTTCATCGTGCCCCGACTTTGGGCCATGAAGGAGATGCTTCGTCCTTCTGGCGTGCTGGCGATGTGTATCGACCAGCGGGAACTCTACCGACTGGGAATGGTGCTGGACGAGGTTTTTGGTGAACAAAATCGCCTCGCAATCATCAATTGGCAGAAAACGACACCGAAGAATGACGTGTCGCACGTCTCTGTCACAACGGAGTATGTGCTGGTCTACGCCAAGAATAAGGATGCTGCGCGAACCCAGCGTAGCGCAAAATCTACCGCGCGGTTCCAGAACCTCGACAACGATCCGCTTGGAGAATGGAAGCAAGGTGACTTGACGGCACCCGAGCGACGCAAAGCCAGCGACTACGCGATTCAAAATCCTTTTACAGGCGAGTTCTTCGGTCCGGGCAACAGGCATTGGGCCAGCCGACGCACTCAGATGAAATCGTGGCTGCAAGAGTGGGATGCTGACTACGAAGACTACGACTTGGGGGATGATCGGGGGCTTGCCTTAGCGATTAAGGGTTGGGCACGGGCCAGCGAGGAGAAGCGGGCTCAGCTTCTCGCTAAGTCGCGAGCGCGCGCGCAAACCCGGCTTGATCAAGGTGCATGGCCAACCCTTTATTGGGGGCTCGACGGGCTTCAGAAGCCGGTCAAAAAGATGCACAAGGAGTTAGTAAAGGCGGGTGTTGTTCCAACCACTTTCTGGGTGGAGGAGGACGAAACACCTACCGAGATCGGCGCGGTATCTTGGCTTTCCTCGTTGAGCGGCCGGAGTCGCGATGGGGTTGAAGAGCTTAACGCACTTGTAGGACGTGATCACGGCTTCGAGACCGTCAAGCCGCTCAAGTTAATCAAGAAGCTGATCCAAATCTGGTGCCCGCCGACTGGTATTGTCCTCGATCCGTTCGCGGGCTCAGGCACGACGGCTCACGCCGTTCTTGAACTCAACACCGAAGCTGGTGCGAATCGTCGGTTTATTCTCGTGGAGCAAGGGCGCCCGGAGCGTGGCGACCCTTACGCAAGAACCCTGACTTACAAACGTGTCGAACGTGCAATCAGCGGCGAGCGTGTTGATAAGGCAGGGGTCGTAAGCAGAACAGCCACGCCTCTCACTGGCGGCTTCCGCTATTCCAAGTTGATGCTGGCGGTTGATGCCGACGCGGTGTTGGCGTTGGAACGGGAAGAGATGCTCGATCTGTTGCTTACGTCTCATTGGGACCAGAGCGAGCGGAGCGCTTCGCACTTGCGTCGGCTTCCGGCGGGCCAGCACGCCCATCTCTTTGCCGTCAGCGCGCGAGGAGAAGGCTTCTTTCTCGTGTGGAGCGGGCCAAGTAAAGCTTCGGTTTTTGACCGGGCCACGTTTAAGGCGATTGTGGAAGAAGCCAAGAAGGAGGGCCTGTCCGCACCCTACCACGTCTATGCAAGAACCTCGATTTACCCCGGTCCCAACATAGAATTTTACCAGATACCGGACCGGATTCTCGATAAACTCGGCTTTAACGACACAACTCAACCTTACTCATCTGCGGCTGAGCACGCAGGATGACAAGCATTATAGAACTTCTGCCGTTCCAAGTTCGAGCCTCTCAGCAGATCGTAAACCGTTACCTGAAGCTGACGGAGGACCCCAAGCGTCCCTCCGTTCACAAAGGATGGGACGTTCCCTACTACCAAGCACTCGCGGCGCTGACAGGCGCAGGGAAAACACCGATCCTTGCCGACGCCATCTCTCAGATGCGTGCGACTACGCCAGTTGCCCCTATCGTCCTGTGGATTTCAAAGGCTAAGGCAGTCGTTGGTCAGACTTATGGAAACTTCGAGCCCGGCGGCAAATACAGCCACCTGATCGAAGCCTATGAGGTGGTCTACCTCGCGGAACTTACGCCTGAGCGCATCGCGGATTCCAGCACAGCCTTCGTGGCTCTCACCACGGTGGGCACCTTCAATCAGAAGGATAAGAGCGGTGGCACTCTCAGCGTCCACAAGACAGATGATGATGCTGGCGACGGCTCTCTTTGGGGCACTTTAACGGCAAGGCTTGGAACGGACGGCAAACGTAGGCCGCTCTTCGTTGTCTACGACGAGGGGCACAATCTCTCGGACCAGCAAACCGAATTGCTGCTCGAACTTGAACCAGACGCCATCCTCGTCGCGAGCGCGACGATGCGAACACCGGGTCGCCTCGGCAAGTTGATCGAGCGCCTCAAAGAAGTCGGTTGGTCCGATCTCGCGCAGGACGACGACAAAACGGACGTGAAACCCTGCCTTGTCACCGCCGTAAGCAGCAAGGCTGTGGTTGATGCGGAGCTTGTGAAGCAGCAAGTCGTAATCGGCGCGTCCACGTCCATTATGGAGACGATGATCGACTCTCTGATCGAGTCGATGGAAACCGCGACGGAGAAGGCCGAGCTTCTGCAAGCAGGTTTCTTGCCAAAGGCCATCTACGTCTGCCGCACCAACATCAATCAGGACGATGGTTCGACAGATGTGGTGTCGCGACCGTTCGTGGAGCGCAAGGCACCTCCGATTCTGATATGGCGCTATTTGGTGGAGCAGAAGGGCGTAAATCCGTCCGAGATCGCGGTCTACTGCGACCTGAAGCTGGATCGCACCGCCCATCCGCCGCCGCCTGATTTCAAGCTGTTCTCAGGCGGAGAGCAGGACTTTGCCGTCTTCTCGGCGGGCAACTACCGCCATGTGATCTTCAACCTGAGCCTTCAGGAGGGTTGGGACGATCCTGCGTGCTGTTTCGCTTACATCGACAAGTCGATGGGCTCCGGCGTGCAGGTCGAGCAAGTCATCGGACGTGTGCTTCGCCAGCCGGGGGCGAAGCATTACGCCGACGCCGACCTCAACACGGCGACTTTCTTCATCCGCGTCGATGACAAGCAAGAGTTCCCTAAAATTCTGAGCATGGTTCAGGCCAAGCTTGGGGCCGAAATGCCGGAAGTGAAGGTCGAGGGTTTCAGTGACCCCAAAGACCGCCAGCGCGCCCGCCAAGACGCCAAGAAGGTTCGCACTGTCCCCGAAATCCATATCGACGCGAGCGAGGCCCTCGGCCCGCTTGCAGACCGCTTGAGCGAGGTCCACGACTATCGTCCCGACAAGGTGAACACCGCTGGCAAGGGAGAGATGGTGCGGGCCGTTCAGGAAATCGGCACGGGCCAGAAGCCCGACGTGCAGCCGGTTGAGACGCCCCACTCGAACCGCGTCACAGCCCGCTGGATCGTAAGGCGAGGGATGCAATCGCTATATCCCGAGGCTGCAAAAGCCATTGATTGGGCTGACGGTAGGTTCGACGCCTTCATTGAGATCACCAGCCCGGCGGCGGCGGCGCTGAGGCAGGATGCTGAGCAACTCGCACTCGCTTACGTCAAGAACAGTGAACTCGTCTTCGAAGAGGAAAACCCGTTCACGGTTGGTCCGGTCCTCGTAAATCCGGCGAAGGCCAAGCCATACGCGAACGCTCTCCACAGCGCGTATGACCTCAATCCGTTGGAGCACCAGATTGCGGAGGCGCTGGACGCCACCAAGCTCGACTGGGTGCGAAACCCGGTGAATGGCGGGTTCGCCATCCCCTTGCTCGATATCGGCGACAAGCGCCGCTTCTTCCCTGATTTTCTCGTTTGGAAGGACGACCTGATCTTCGCCATCGACCCGAAAGGCGGACACATTCTTGCGGGGGATGCGGGCAAGAAGATCATGAACATACAAGGGGATAAGGGAGAGCGGAAGCTCCTCGTGCGGTTCATCAGCGAAGGGAGATTCAATGATGACCTTCAGAAGCTTGGGTCCAATGGCCTGACTGTTTTCTCGGCGGTTAAGTCTACAGGGAAGATCAGAGCCAAGGCGGTGAACGATGCGAAGGAGGCTGTTGAAGTCGCTCTTAAATCGTAGTCTTTTCGCCGATAATGGAGCGGTCAGCCCCACTCCAACTCTCCCGTGAACCGCCTGTAGCTTTTCCAGCCGTCCCCGCCGCCAGCCTCGGTGATGCGCGGAATGCCGAGCGCGTCGCACTTCGCTTCCACCTCAGCGATCAAGGCCAGCGCGACGGGCCCATTGCGAGGTCCGTGAACGTCGCGAAACATCCAAGCCGCCCCGAGCGAAAGCGGACGAAACTCGACGAGAAGCTGGGTTTGATACTCAGCTATCGCCAGCTTCCCCGCCGCCACTTCGGAAAGTCGGTGGGAGATGCAGTTCCGATATCGAAGCCCTGCCTCCAGAAGGTCTCGCGTTGTCGAGAGCGGTCTTAGGTCGTTGTCGCCAACAGGAACTGGGTTCACCGGCAGACGATCCGCCCGGCGGATGAAGCGGTCGAGCAAGCGCGGCAACGTCGATGTGGGGCGCATCTGCGCGATAGCCTCCGCTACCGTCTCGTCAGACGCGCGCGAGCAGACCGACTGCACGAACTCCACGGCCGCGTTGAACGTGGTCGCCTCAGCGCCGGTATCGAGCCGTTCGAGCGTATGGGTGTGATGCCAGCGCGGGTCGAGGGATGACAGGACTTCGAGCTTGCGCCGCGTGATCCGCCCCGCTCCGCGCAAGGCATCGGCCGCCCGGACATCGTTGCGCGCGAGCATCTGGAAGATGGCGAGATAGTCGGCCCGTCGGTCCAGCGGTCGCTCACCGATGCGTTCGAGCAGCCCCGGAAGACCCTCGGGGACATCACCAAAGGTCATGCGGAGGATGTCCGCGACGCGACCGTGGCGGACGACTTCGGCGAACGACATCGGGAGGAGGTCTTCGCTCACGTCGAAAACTCCGGCCTTTACCTCATACGCTGCCAGCGCTGCGAGGATCGCTTGCCGACGCGCAGGGGCGGCCGTGAGCACGCGCGACAGGATGCCGGGCACTTCGTCGTCGAGCTTCACCAAAGCGGCCGTGGCCCACCCCAGCAGCCCTCCCTCACGCATTGAAGCGCTCCCATGGGAAGCGGCCTTGACCTTGAGCGTTCGGCGCAGTCTGGAAGGCAACCCAGCGCCACTTCCGCGTCTCGCCCGGCGTCGTGGCATGGTCGAATACGATGCGCTGCGGCGCGTTGGTAAGGTCCGCAAGGATCGCCTTGATTGCGATGGCCTCGGGGACCACGACGGGGACGGTGATTTCCCCGGCAGCTTCCGCCGGAGGGCTGATGAACAGCCACTCTGTCGTGCTGATCCATTGGTGAGGACCGGCGACGGCGTTCATGAAGAGTTCGAGTTCGAGACCGTCGATCTCGCCCGCCTCGTCAGCGACGGCGCGGACAGCCAGACATCGCAGCGGGGCTTCTTCCGGTGCCATTCAACCTCCTATTTTGTGGAGGTTTCAGCGTCTCATGCAAATTCAGCCCGTCAACCAGATCGGGGACGATGTAGGCGGTCTCTCTCGACCGTTAGGAGGTCGTTTCCCTGACCGTGGTGAACTCTGGCCATGAGAAGGGGATCGAATGTCACGCGCTTCCGCCGCTGGCCGAAAGGTCGGGCCAAGGGGTCGAACGCGAAGTTCGTGGGCACCGTTATCGTCGTCGCGGGGGCGGCCTTCCTCGCCACGCTGATGTGGCCTCGTTCCGCCGATGTGGTGTCGGCCCGCGACGGCGGCGATCCGGTCTCGGCTCAAGACACGAGTTGGGCCTACGACTTCGCGTGTGAAGTGGCCTTTGTGAACGACGGCGACACCCTCCGATGTGAGGCCGGGACGCGGGTTCGGCTCCACGCCATCTCTGCGAGAGAGACGGACGGATCGTGCTCGCCGGGACATCCATGTCCGACTGCATCTGCGTCGATGAGCACAGCGGCTTTGACCCAACTCGCCGGTCGCCGGATCACCTGCCTCCAGACTGGCACCAGCTACGAGCGCGTCACTGCGATCTGCCGAAACGCCTCCGGCGTGGAGATCAACTGCGCCATGGTGGAGCGCGGGGCGGCGGTTGTGTGGGAACGCTTCAACCGGCAACATCCCATCTGCATGAGCTAAGGAGGTGACCATGTTCGGATCGAGGGGGAGGAAGGCCATCGAGCAAAATAGCGTCGCTGTGCTTGAAGGCTTTCACAACACGGTCGAGGACGATCTCGGAGAAATAAGTGATCGCGACGCGACGATCATGTTCGCCGGATGGCTGCATTACAGCATCGCCTTATTGGTTCAGTCTGGGCAACTAAAAGTCGGCGAGATTCCCGCCGCGCTCCAAGCTGGCGCATTGGCTGTCCGTTCAGCCGCCCCGGATCACGGGTTGGGTCATTCCTACATCGAGGTCGCGCAGAACAGAATCTTCGAAGCCATGCGTGAAGCCAATGGATCGCCGATATGGCCTTTTCTCTACCACGCTGCTGCGAGTGAAGACCTCCGAGTTTCCGAGGCAGCGTTTGCTGGAGCCTTAATGCGTGAGACCGAAGCCGTGGCGAGAATGCGATAGTCGAGACTACCGTTTGACAGATGGTGTCAGCGTAAGATGGACCATCGGCGACGGGCAAGCTTCCGCCGGGATATCCTTCACGTCAGTTTGTGTGTGATTTTGGAGTATGCCTCGCCCCAAACTGCGGGAATGCGCGCCCACTCTTCCGGTCTGGAGGCGCGCACCAAGGGGGAGTTGTGAAGTGAGTGCCGGATAATCACACCAGTTCCCTCCAGTAGTGGTTCGGCCCGTGCAGCCTTCTTTCCGACAAGGACGACGACCTCGATGTCAGGCAGCAACTTCATCAGGTTTCGCACTTCCGCAACCCCCTCGATAAGCTCCTGCCGCGTAATCTTCCGCGTGCCGTTCCAGCCGGGCACCACATTCCACATCAGGGTGTCATCTCTTGGAATTCCAGCCGCTTGCATGAAAAGGAAGGTGGCCTCCGCAGTGGGGTCGTCGTTGTCCCTGCTGATGAAGCCAGAGCCGACCCGTCCTGATCGAGATGTCGATGTCATCGGGCCGGGCTTCTCCTTGAGGAACAGGATGCGAGAACGGATGCCGCCATCCAGCGGGTCGAAGTCTGGCACTTCAATGTTGTGTCGGACGCGGAGGTCGGCGGCGAACTTGGCGAGCGGCATGATGTGCGGAAGATCGAGCATGGCTCGTCGAACCGCCCGCGCTTCAGGATCGCGCATCGAGCGCGGCAGGGTCGGCGGCTCGATGTTCTCAACAGGCTGACGCATACTCGCTCCACATCGCTGACCAGCGAATAGCATTGGCGAGCACTCGCGAGGAATTCACATGACAATCGAACTGCGCGAGCGATTGGTCTCGACGGCTCTCGAATGGCAACGGCGTTTCGGCGTTGCACCGTCGATAACTTCCGCAATCTCGGAGTATGACGCAGCCGTGCTGGTCGGTGTGCCCATGAACAAGCTGGCTGAAGCAATCGGCGACGCGAGCGCGGTTCGAAAAGGGTTCGACTTTGTGTGGGAAGGCAAACGCTACCAAGTCAAAGCCAATCGACCCAGCGGCCGTCGTGGATCAACTGTGACGAAATGCGCGAAGGCTTCAAACTACGATTTCGACGTGCTGATCTGGCTGCTTTACGATCCACATTACGTCATTCAGGAAGCGTGGCGTTGGGACGCGGCGGATTACCGATCCATATGTGGTCCACTTGTGCATGTCCGTCCGCAGCATATGCGTCAGGGCACTCCCATGATGTTCGGCCACATCAATCAGCGCGCCACCTTTTGAGGCACGGCTCATCCCCCCGCCAACTCACTTCACCTCATTCCCCGCCAGACCGAAGCCGCCTCCGATCAGACTGCCACCCGTCACATCGACCGTCAGCCCCAGCCGCTTACGCTGCTCCGCGTAGTGGAGGCGTGCGGTGCGAGCTTCCTCCAGCACACCGGTCATTTGGTGCGACATGTCCTCGATCTGATCGACCAACATTTCGATGCACTTCTCCTGCACATCGAGGCGCTTCTGGGCGTCATCCAAGGCGTCCGCCAACAGTGACATGATCTCGTCCTGCGTCATCGCGCTGCCGCCTTCCGAGCACGGTAGTTAGCCGCCCGTTGAGCCGCCGTCTTCGGTGGCTTCTGGGGATCGGGCTTCGGGCCGGGCTTCGCCTTCGTGTAGGTCAGCCCGAGGTCGATGAACTCCAACGATGTGAAAAACGGAAAGCCCGCCGCCTTGAAATAGTCGGCGAGGAAAGTCGCCTGTTCCTTGTCATAGACAGTCACCGTCACCGGGCGCGCGTCGTCGGGCATGCGGAGCGACGACCGGAACACGATCTGGATCAGGTCTTCAAACTCACGATCTCGGCGCACGGCATCGTGGTCGACCAGCCCGCAGGTCATGGCGGCGAACACCTTGTTCTCCGCATCGCTGGCCTTGGCGCTGTAGAGAACCGAGCACTGGGTCAATGACCGGTATTTGTTGGACCCGGCGATCTTCGGTGGGACCTGTTCACCCGGCAGCTTCAGGTCGCCCCGCTTCTTGTTCGCTGCCCAGTAGTGCTGCCCAGCGGTGACGTTCGTTCGAACCCAAGCGGACCATGCCTGAACGGCTCGTTGACCAGCCTCGGTCGTCTCGAAAAATGTCGAACCGGCGCGATGGTCCTCCGCGACGTATCTGATCGTCAGATCACGACCCTGCCACACAGCGTTCTGACCAATGGAAATCGGCTTCCAGATCACGCCGGGATGAAGCGACGTGCACAGCCGATAGGTGATGAGGCTGGTAAAGCTGTTCGCGAGGATGACAGCCCGGTCGTAGACGGCCAGTTCGGTGACATCCCAGATGCTGAAGTAGGTCAGCCTCTGGCGGTGCTGGAGTTCTTCCCAAGCTTCCAGATTGATCACGGCCCCGCCCCGTTGAACCCGGTTGTGCAACGCTGCGACCGGGCGGGTGAGGTCGTCGGCAGCAAGCGCACGGGAGGAGGGTGCGTCGGCCTTCGGGAGGAGTTTGGAGTAGCCCTTGGCGAACGGCTCCAGATTGTAGGTTGCTTCCCAGAACGGTGTGGAGGCCCCGAGATCAAACGATCCCGATGTCCAGACCTTGGGGTCTTCGTCGATGATGATCGTCCAGCCGCGACCCTCGACGACCGAGTGATCCACTCTCTTGATCGCCTCATGGGTCAAGATCAGGACGATGTGCTCTTCGTCGCTGCAACGCTCAATCATCAGCGGAAAGTCGCGGGAGACGACGTTGCCACCCTCGCTGGACAGGGAGCGAACCGTCACCGAAGCGCCCGACTGGATGCCATTGTTGATGATGAGGCTTTGGCGGACGGCGAACTCGTCGGTGCGATCCACCGCGTAGATGTAGCGTCCGGGCGTGCGGCCGATGTGTTCGACGGCCCATTTGGTCTTCCCAGCACCGCACCCAGCGCCGCTGTAGTAAATAGTCTGCATGATGATTTGACGTTGTTCGTAATCGCAGCCCCTATGCGTGCGACACAATCAGTATTTACCACGCAGATGATCGTGCTGACTATAAACTTCGTGACTGTCGTTTCTAAAAATGCCCGTCACGAGCGCACCTCGTCACGTCATTAGTCTAATAGTCTTTAGAGGATTGGCGTGACGCGCTGGAGCGTTGCTTGATCCTCGACTGCCGAGACATTGCGCCGCGCTATGCGCGACGGCTCCACGCCTTCGATTACGGCCTCCCGGCGAAGAGCCGCTCGTCCTATCGAAGCCTTGTCGCTGAGCCGGGAACTGGATGGGGCCGAGGAATCCGGCTCCTCCCCCATCAAAGCGAATGCATTGCAACAAAGAGATCGGCCACTTCCGCCGATCTCTTTGTTGCTGGCGACGCCATCCGGCGTCGGCACCAAATGCCTTCTTCAAGTCGGTTCAATGTCGATTGGCGTGGGTCCAGATCAGTTCGTATCTCGGCTCGAAAACCCAGCCCTTCTGACGGTCGCGAAGCGGCCGGAGGGTGCGCCCGTGACGGTGCTGAAGTCTCCCAGCTTGACGCCCTTCAAGACCGATGTTGTCCTCCTCGGCATGGGAAGGCTGCTGGACAGACTAATCCAAGGCTCCCCGGCTTACGAGGTGAAGGCCGAGAACGACGGCTTCTCTCTGGTCGGCAAGCCCGACCGTCTGGACGAGTTCAGCGATCTGGTGCATGAGGCCGTAGACCACGCGAGCGAGGACTTCGTGGTCTTCCCGACGAGCGACGGCGGTCATCGCTATAGCAGGATGTTCGTCGTGCCGCTGGACAATGGGACGATTCGATAGAGCGACGCGGATTACCGCTGCTCAACTACCGCCCCGCACAGTTCGATCCGCGAAGGACGAGCACGCGCTCTCGCGTCGTTCAAGGCATGCGCCCTGATGAAGGTGGCGGTGAGATCGACAAGTGCTTCGAACTGGGGATCGGCGGCTTCGACGATGAGGTTGTGATCAGCACCGCGAACGACCACGAGGGCGCTGCCGGGCACTGAACTGTCGTCATACATCGCGCGGTGACTGCGCCAGTCGGTGACGAAGCCCTGAACGACGTCGGCATCGCCAGTCATCATCAACACCGGCGCGGTGAGGCTCCGGTAGGTCGCGGGCGTCAGCAGCCCTTGCACCATGCCCGGACTGGAGAAAGCGACCAGAGCCTTCACGGCGGGATCAGTCTGGGGTCCAGCAGGTGTGGCCGCACCGATGGTCAACGAAGACATCAGGCTTCCGAATGAGTGACCCATGGCGACCAGAGGCAGCTCGGCGTGCGCTGCCTTGGCATAGCCGCGCGCGATGGCGAGGTCTTCGATCCGTGCTGCGAAGCTGTCTGGCCCACCCGAACCCGACAGATCACCACGAGCCAGAGCATCGCTATGAACGGGGGCGACGACGACGAAGCCTTCTTCCGCCAAGGCTCGGATCATGCGGTCGTAGTTGGTGGGCTGGCCACCGCCACCCGCGGTGAAGACGACGATGGCTGTAGGCTCCTCGACACCCCAGACCTTGAGTTCCAGTTCGCGCGCGCTGGAGGTGGGAAGGCGCACGACCTGCTCGCTCACCACCACGTCAGCAGGAGCGTTCGCCATCATCGAAGCGCAGCCGCCCACCAGAAGCAGCGCTGCAACGGCCCCAATCATCGTCGCGCGAATACCCATGCTTCTTCCCCTGCCAGATCGAATGTCCCGTCTCTCTGACGGTTCGCTTTGGAGATCAACCGCCATGCCGTTCTCCTTGCTTGATTGCCGTCAAGTGCGAAACACGGTGCAGATCGGTGGCGGGGTTTGGATGATCTCGAAAGGTATACTTCTGGCAGATGTCGATCAGTGGGTCTGGAAGCCTCTCGTTAATCATCAGATATGGATGACAGACTCTCCGAATACCGTATCCTGAAATCTATCTCCGACAACGCGGGGCTTTCAGGGGTTTTCGGAAACGGATGCTAATCGGATATTCGAGGTGCTCGGCTCGTGGGCAAAATCATGAGTCGCAGATCGACGCGCTGGAGCGGGCAGGGTGCGAGCGCATCTTCGTCGAGACCGCTTCCGGCACGCGCAGTGATCGGCCGCAGCTAACCGAGCTTCTCGACTTCGCCCGGCCCGGAGATACCGTGGTTGTCCTGCGGCTCGACCGTCTCGCCCGTGATGTCCGCCAAATCCTCGATCTCGTCGATCAGTTCACCCGCCGCGATATCGGGCTGAAGTCATTGAGCGAGGCCATCGACAGCACCACCCCCAGCGGTCGGCTTGCGGTCCACACCTTGGCAGCGCTCGGACAGTATGAAGTCGAACAGAAACGTCTCGCCTGTGAAGCCGGGCGGAAGGCCGCGATTGCCCGTGGTCGTCTCGGTGGCCGCCCCAAGGCTATGGACGAGACCAAGCTTAAAATCGCTAAGGCGCTGATGGCCGACGATCAGCTTTCGATGTCGGAGATCGCCCGTCAGGTGGGGGTGGCGCCGAGCACGTTGTATCGAACGGTGCCGGGTGGCCGTGCCGCATTGGGCCAGCCAGTCGCTTAGACGGACGGCCATGTATCCAAAGCGTGATCGAGCGGAACTTTGGTTGATTGCCTTGTTGGTTCTGGCGACGGTCGTTCAGGCGGGCTTCGTAATTGCGTCTTGACTGGACTGATCTGCTGAGAGGTCTTCGACGCTGATGTCCGTCAACGGCCCGAAATAGTCTGCTGGGCCTCCCGCACGCATTACCATTGCCGCATACTTTTCGGGCCACACGGCTATGGAGGCCGCTTCCGCCGCCTCGCGCGCCGATTTACGGGCCTTGGCAGCTTCACGGATGACGTCGAACTTTGCCTGATTCACCGTCATACCTCCTTGCATCCGCCTTGGTGAACCTACGCGAAAATCCTTGAGAGAATGTAGCTGACGGCTCGCTCGCCTGTGGAGATGTAATCAAACTGCTTTCCCCCCAATCAAATGTTCCCCATACGTTCTCATTATGAGCGAGAGGGCATATCGGGGCGACGAGACGACGGGCTTCCAAAGCCCGGCACAGGATCACATCGAAGGCGTGCCCGATCTCGCCGAGCTTCTGGAGCTACGGCGACCTCAGCGATACGCAGTCAGGGTCAAGGGCGAGGGCCTTCGAAAGCGCGGCATCCACGGCGGGGACATCCTCGTGGTGACAACCGACGCCCCGCCGATCACCGGCAAGGTCTGCGTGGCCTTCCTGCATGGCGACGTGGTGCTGGCGGTGCTGATGGAGAAGGACGGCCAATGGTGGCTGGAGCCTTCGAACCAAACGCCCCAGCCCTTGTCCGACGACACCGAGGTCTGGGCCATGATCGCCGCGCTGGTTCGGACGGATGTCTGATGTTCGGCCTAATCGACGGCAACAACTTCTACGTCTCCTGCGAGCGGGCCTTTGACCCGACGCTCATTGGCAAGCCGGTGATCGTGCTGTCGAACAACGACGGCTGCGCCATAGCGCGCTCTGCCGAGAGCAAGGCCCTCGGGATCAAGATGGGTGAGGTCTGGCACCTTTCGAAGCGGAAGCCAGAGTATCGGAACGTCATCGCGAAAAGCTCGAACTACGCTTTGTATGGCGACATGAGCCGCCGCGTTTTCGAAGTTTTGTCCGACCATTTCCAGAGGGTCGAACCCTACAGCATCGACGAGATGTTCTTGGACCTGACGCAGTTCGCCCGCGTGGACTACTGCCGCCGCGTCCGAGATAGCGTCCGCCAGATCACCAAGATTCCAACATGCATCGGCATCGGGCCGACGAAGACGCTGGCGAAGTTGGCGAACAAGCACGCCAAGGGCGGGCCGACCGGCGTATCTGATTTCAGTGATCTCGACGCCCGCCGTCAGGGGTTTGCCGAAATGCCAATCGGCGAAATCTGGGGCGTGGGGGGCGCCAGTCAAACGAAGCTGAACAACCTCGGCATCCATACGGTCGAGCAGTTCGCAGCGCTCCCGTCCGCCAGCGTCAGGAAACTCATGACCGTCACCGGCCAGCGGACCCATGCCGAACTCAACGGCGTGTCCTGTATGCCGCTGACCCTCGCTCCCGATCAGAAGCAAACGGTGGCGGTGACGCGGATGTTCGGGCGCCCGGTTGAGACGTGGGAGGACATGCGCGAGGCACTAGCGGCCCACGCTGCACGCGCTGCGGAGAAGTGTCGCAAGCATGGGCTGGTGGCCAATGCGATGCAGGTGTTCTTCCACACGCATCCGCACAACGGCGATCCTTGGTATCATGGCCAGCGTTCGTTTGAGATCGAGCCGACTGCGGACAGTTTCGCGATCATAGGTCAGGCCGTCGCAGCGGGCCGGTCGATGTGGAAGCCCAACACGCGCTACGCCAAGGCCGGGGTGATCCTGCTGGACCTTCAGGCAGAGGCTGATGCGCCCCGCGACCTCCTGCCGACCGTCGATCCGATCAAGTCCGAGAAGCTGATGACGGCGCTGGATTCCGTGAACGCGAAGTTTGGACGGGGGACATTGCGGCCGGGCGGGATACGCCCGGTGAAGCCGTGGTCCACGCGGGCGAACAATCGGTCACCTCGATTCACGACGCGGTTCACCGAACTGATGGAAGTGCGAGCGTAGACCGCTAGACGGGGATGATCTCGGCACAGTCGTAGAGCTTGTTTTCATCGAGCCGGGGGAACAGCGCGAAGTCGCGAACCGTCATGTCCTGAAGGGACGCAACGAACCGGTCGAACTCCTGTTCGAAACCAAGCCTCGGGTGGATCGTCCACGAGCCGTCACGCTCGCGGGAAAAGTAGACCTCACCATCTTTCTGCAAGTCGGCGAATGTAATCATTCGACAATTTTAAGCGTAGCGCGAGCGCGATGCAAATATGGCAGCGCTTCGTTCCGTATTAAGATCAAGCTGCGCCAGAACCCCAAGTTCGTTTGGGGGTTGGGAGGGAATGTCGTCTGAAGTAAAAAGCTTACGAGAACAATCTGTTCGCTTTCGTGCATTGTCCCGGTGGGTAACGGACGCCCAGACGCTGGCGGCTATTGAAGGGCATTGCGATGACCTAGATCGCCGTGCTGCTGGACTCGAATGTGGCGCATCTATTGCCGCCAAATCGGACGAGCCGGACGACAACGCGGTGTCCGCGAACCTTCAGGCGGACGGCGCGATCAGTTCAGCCGCATGACCTCGGCCGACGCATAGAACCCGGCTGGCCCCATCTTCGGGAAGATGGCGAACCCGCGATCCTCAACCTCGTAGAGGTGCGCGACGAGCGTATCGAACTCTTCCTCACAGTCTGGCCGAGGTTGGATCAGGATCGCTCCTGCCAGCGGAACCACGATGTGGATGTCACTACCGGCGGCGAGATCGTCGAAAGAAACCATGGGTCGCAATATCGCAAACTGTGTTGATCGTCATCGAGTCAGCCGACCACGAACCGTTCTGGCCGCACCGCCGCGAACAAGTCACGAGCGTCTACGGAAGGGTTCAGCCACGCTTCCCAATTGTGCGGGTTGAGGATGACCGGCGCCCGCGTGTGATAGTCGCCCATCCATCCTTCCGATGGTCCGGTGAGGATCGTGAACGATCCGAACTCCCCCGCATCAGGAGTGATGACGCGATCCCATAGCCCGGCGAACCATAGGAGATCGCCATCGGTCCGAGCGAAGCGGTGTTTGATCTTGGCTCCCTTACTGCCGGTCCATTCGAACCATGCGCTTGCAGGGATGATGCAGCGGCGTTTGGCATACGCCTCACGGAAGGTGGAGGTGCCAGCGCAGGTCTCGGATCGTGCGTTGAAGGTCGAGAGCTTGAAACCGTCGTCTCTGCCCTTCTCCGTATCCTTGAGAGGCTTGCCCGACCGCCAGAAGGGCACGAGGCCCCATCGCATCCTTTCGACCACCCAGCCGTCGCTTTCCAGCCGTGCAGTGGTTTGCATGGTCGTGGGACGAACATCGTCGTCGGGCTGGAGGTTCAGGGGTGGCGTGGTGACGGGCGCGATGGTGGAGAGAGCCTCATGGATTTCGGCCCATGTGAATTTCCCGGTTGTCTCGAACCGCCCGCACATTACCGCTTCACGAACTCGCGGATCATGGCGACGACCGCATCGCGTTCCGCGTCTCGAAGCTTCCCCCAGAGTTTCAGGATAGTGCGTTCAGATACGCTGCTGCCGCTTGGGTCGGGGTCATCATAGAGGTCCGCGACGCTGCACTTGAGAGCCTCGGCAACCCTGACCATAGCAGCCGCCGACACTCGGTTGGTGCCCCGCTCATATTTCTGAACTTGCTGGAAGGTGACGCCTATTGCGTGACCAAGATCGGCCTGTGTCAGCCCGGCCTTCTCACGACGGGTGCGGACAGTCTTTCCAATTTGGAGATCGATCTCTGATGCGACGTTTGTAGGCATTGTTCGCGTATAGCGCGACACTTCGGCTCAACCAATCCGCGAGTTGCGATCAGGGCCGAAGCGTCACGCCACGAGGAATGCAAGGTGCGGTCGTTCACTTATGCGTGCCCGAATGAACGAGGTAAGGTCAGCTTCGCTCTCCGACATCTGTTCTGGCGTGATAGCGCCACGGAAGAGTTCGTAGCGGAGCCAAACCCGGTAGGTGTTCACGACATCAGTCTCGCCGTAGTCGGCGCATTCTTGAATGCGACCTGCTCGGACGTGCTCCCAGACCTTTGAACCATCAATCCCATCGGGCTTTCCGGGCAATCCCATCATTTTGCACAGGTCATCCAGCGATGCCTTGGCGTTCGACTGGAAGCTGGCAAGTTCGTCACACAGATCGACGTGGGCCTGATCGTAGCGCTTGAAGTAGGGCCGGGAGGTCAGACCCGATGCCGCGATCCCGTTGACCATCGCCCGATATCGCAAGACAGGCAGATCGAAACCGTTTCCGTTGAAGGTGACGAGCGTCGGCCGGAGGGTGTCCACGCGGGCGGCAAAAGCCGAGATCAGATCAATCTCGGCCCGCTCCCCAATATGTGGGGCGCCGAGTGATTTGACGCGCCAGACGCCATCGACGCGCTCGGCCACGAGGGCGGCAAGCACGGCAACCTTGTGGAGCGGAAGCTTGGGGAATTTGTCGCCAAGGATTTCGACAGCCTCATCGTCGGTGAGGGCTTCGCGGCCGTGAAGGCGGGCGAGCGTCTCCGTGCAGGGAACAGTTTCAAGGTCGAAGACGATGGCGTGCTGGCTCAAGAGACCTCCGGGTTGGGAAGGGGGCATTGTCGCCCAAAGAATCGTTATGTCATCCAGATTTCTACTACTGCCGTCTCGCCATTTGCTCCCCCGACACGACTCTAAATCATCGTGGTTTTCGTCCAAGTGGCGCTCATTTCAAGTTCTTTGCGGGTGATCGGCCGCCTATCTTCGACGTCGAGTTCAGCGTAAATTTCATCGTTAACGAACCAGCCTTTGCCGTTTGACAGAATGTAGAGGCCACCTTCGACTGGCATGATCGTGTCATAGAGCGCCAAAAGAATTGCATTCGCCTTCGCCCGGTTTCGGTAGATGTCTTCGGTGTCTTCGTCGCGAAGGCTATCCATCCATTTCGCCGCCTCTTCGACCGCATCAACACCAACCATCCGGGTCTGGTGTTTCAGCATGGTCCGAAGGTCTTCGATCAATTTGTCCAGTTTGGACGCTTCGGCTTGGCGTTCAGCCAAGCGGATGCGCGTCGAACTGACGTCCTCGCCTCGTTCGGCAGCTTCGATGGTATCATTGAGGTTGTCGATCTTGACCTGAATGGCACGGCGAGCGGACAGCTTGTGCGTCAGGTCCGTTTGATCTGGTAGGGGTTGAGCCGCTTCCATCCGGGCTTCCATAAGGAAAACGGTCAGCCATTCTTCGACATCAGAACACAGGTAGGTCTGACGGTTGTCGCAGTTCTGTTTGCGGTTGGCCTGATAGCATCGGAAGGATCGGACACGGGCCGAGTTCGGGTGGTTCGTGACGACGAGCGTCCCGCCGCATGCCTCACATTTACCCATCCCCATGATAAGGTTTGGGAACCGCTTCCCTCTACGACCTGCGCCTCCTCCACGTTTGTTTCGCAAGGCGATCATCGCCTGCGCGCGGTCGAAGGTCTCTTCGTCAACGACCTTCGGATAATAGTTAGGGATCGGGTCACCGTCAGGCTGGCGAAGCATCCGCTTATGCGCGCGCTGGCTGGTTAGGGTCGGTTGATAGAACCCCATTACCGAGGGTGACCGGAGGATGGTGAGGACATAGCCTTGATGCCAGCCGTCCGATCCGGCGACGAAGGGTTCCACCTTGTTGGCGTTCAGCCGTTGGGCGATGGCCGTGATCCCAAGCCCGTCGATGCACTCGGCGAAGATGCCCCGGATGATGTCGGCCCGGTCGCCGATCAGGTCAAAGTGCTTGGTCCGCTCGTTGAAGACGGTCCACGCCGGTCCACGGCGGGAGAGCTTCTTACCGGTTAGGCGAGCTTCCTCACGCTTCTCAGCCCAAGCCTTTGCGACTTTACGGGTCCGTTCCTTATTCTCGTTGTGGGAGTTGGACATCGTGAACAACGCCCGCATCAGTTCAAGGGACGTCGAGTGTTTGTGGTAAACCTCGCCATCGACCAGAGTGACGACGTTGACGCCTTTCCGAATAATCGACGTCAGAAGGTGAAGGGCTTCGCTCTCGATCTCGCGGGTCAGTCGCGAGAATTCATCGACAAGAAGGTAATCGCCCGACCGGATGGTCCCGGCCTCTATCATGTTCAAAAGAACGCCGAGCTTGCCCGTCTCGCGATGAAGACCGACCGACGCTGATATCCCGCGATCCACAAACGTAGGGTCAAACTCGATGTCGGGATGCTCTTCAGCCCATTCGAGCGCCGCTGCTAACTGGCGCCGTAGACCGTCGCCCTTCAATTGCGCGCGGGTGCTGATTCGGCTGTAGGCGTAGGCTGTTGGCTTCTTAACCATACTCGCTCATACCACGAGCGAAATAATAGTCATCCATGTTATGGGCACCAAGAAGTTTGACGCCGAAGACTTCGAGGGCTTCCTCAAGCTGCTGCCCCAGGAAAAGGACGGGGTGCGGCTGCGTCACGCACTGGAAGTCCGCAACCCGACCTTCGCCTGCGAGCAATTCTATGACCTGGCGCGCCACTACGGCGCGGCCATCGTCTATACCGTCGACGACGAGGAGCCGACTTGGCCCCAGATCGACGAGGCCACCGCTGACTTTACCTATGCCCGGCTGATGTCCAGCCGCGAGGACGAGCCGACGGGCATGACCTCCGAGGAACTGGACGCCGTCGCGGCCCAGACCCGCGCCTGGGCCGCGCGCGGCGACGTCTTCGCCTACTTCATTTCCGGGGCCAAGGTGCGGAACCCGGCGGCGGCCCAGGCGCTGATCGCAAAGCTGAAATAGCCGCCGGGTCGTCTTGCGGCCCCACGGGGCGCGTCCCATCTGCGGCGCGCCTTCCCGCCGAGCTTGAGGACGTCCCATGCCGATCGCCGCCCGCGCCTTCGCCGCCACCGCAGCCGACCAGCCGCTGAGCCCCTACAGCTTCGAGCGCCGCGATCCCGGCCCGGACGACGTGGCCATCGCCATCAAATACTGCGGAGTCTGCCACTCCGACCTGCACGCGGTTCAGAACGACCTGGGCGGCTCCGTCTATCCGCTCGTGCCGGGCCATGAGATCGCGGGCGTGGTGACGGCGGTCGGCGCCCATGTCACGCGCTTCAAGGAAGGCGACCGCGTCGGCGTCGGCTGCATGGTCGACAGCTGCCGCACCTGTTCCTCCTGCCAGGGCGGTGAGGAGCAGTACTGCGTCCCCGGCATGACCCAGACCTACGGCTCGCCCGACCCCAAGGGCGCCGAGGTCGGCCAGACCATCACCCAGGGCGGCTATTCCGACCGGATCACGGTCGATCAGGCCTATGTCCTGTCCATTCCCGACAGCCTGCCGCTGGATGCCGCCGCCCCCCTGCTGTGCGCGGGCATCACCACCTACAGCCCCTTGCGCCACTGGAAGGTCGGGCCGGGGTCCAAGGTGGCGGTCGTCGGCCTGGGCGGCCTGGGTCACATGGCTGTGAAACTAGCGGTCGCCATGGGCGCCGAAGTCACCGTCCTGTCGACCTCGGACCGCAAGCGCGCCGACGCCGAGCGCATGGGCGCCAGACATTTCCTGATCAATTCCGACAAGGCCGCCATGAAGGCGGCGGCCGAGAACTTCGACCTGATCATCAACACGGTGTCAGCCACGCACGAAATCGCCAGCCACCTGAACCTGTTGGCGCGCGACGGGACCATGGTCATGCTGGGGTTGACGACCGAGGGCCTGCCGGTCTTCGCCCTGCCCCTGCTGTGGCGTCGGCGCAGCGTCGCCGGCAGCCTGATCGGCGGCATCCGCGAGACCCAGGAGATGCTGGATTTCTGCGCCCAGCACGGCATCGTCTGCGACATCGAGACCATCGCCCCGCATCAGATCAACGAGGCCTATGCCCGGATGGAGAAGTCCGACGTGCGTTATCGCTTCGTCATCGACATGGCCCAGATTGACCAGGCCGCGTAACGGCGTCTTCTCCTGCGACGCTTGCCAAGCTAAGGCTTGTTCCAGAGGGTAAGGACGACGTTGATGGGGCGTCGTCCAATATGGGGAGCGGATCATGGCGCGAGTGGCGTTGGTCACGGGTGGAACCCGGGGCATAGGCAAGGCGATCGTTCAGCGGCTGAGAGAAGACGGCATGGCCGTCGCCGCTGGTTATTCCGGCAATGATGAGGCGGCGGCCGCAACCGCGCGCGAACTGGGCGTCATGGTCATCAAGGGCAATGTCGGCTCGTTCGAAGACTGCGAGCGGGCGGTGCGGGAGGTCGAGGCCGAACTGGGCCCCATCGACACCCTGGTGAACAACGCCGGCATCACCCGCGACGGCTTCTTCCACAAGATGAGCCACGACCAGTGGTCGGACGTCATCCGGGTCAACATGGACAGCGTCTTCAACATGACGCGCCAGGTGATCAACGGCATGCGCGACCGGGGCTTCGGCCGCATCGTCAACATCTCCTCGATCAACGGTCAGAAGGGCCAGATCGGCCAGGCCAACTATTCCGCCGCCAAGGCCGGGATGATCGGCTTCACCAAGGCGCTGGCGCTGGAAAACGCCCGCAAGGGCGTGACCGTCAACTGCATCGCCCCCGGCTATATCGACACCGAAATGGTCGGGGCCATGGACCAGAAGGTGCTGGACAGCATCATCGCCCAGATCCCCGTCGGGCGTCTGGGCAAGGGCGAGGAAATCGCCGACATGGTGTCCTGGCTTTCGGGCGAACGTGCCGGATATGTCACAGGCTGCACCCTGTCGCTGAACGGCGGCCAGTACCTGGTTGGCTAAATCCGCTTTGCCTAAAATCCGCCGTTCGGGCGTTCCACCACTAGTGTCATGATGGCAACGGTCGAGGTTGAGGCGGAGAATCCGCCATGCTTCGCCGTCTTGGCGCCGCGCGCCAGGACGGTCGTGGGCCTGCGCCTGGACCTCGCCGCCCTGATGCTGCTGACCGCCTGTCTGGCGGCCAGTCCGGCGGCGGCGCAGCTGCGTTCCAACGCCCAGGCCGAACAAAGCCGCACCATCCGCGATCAGACCGTGACCCGCAGCGTGCCGCCCCCCGCCCGCTATGTGTCCGAGGCGGGTCAGGGCTTTGTGCTGGACCGCGCCGGGTCGCTGACCCTGCTGCGCTTTGATCGTTCGAACGAGACCTGGGCCCTGCGCCCCTCCTCGGCCCCGCGCGGCGACACCATCTATCGCAATGATGCGGGCGAACAGGTGCTGCGCGTCACGCCCTCCGGCGGCATCACCGTCTATACCAGCCGCAACCCCGGCGGCTCGCCCGTGTCCCAGGCCGGCCCCGCCGTCAGCCTGGAGCCGACCAGCCTCGGCCCGGTGCAGATGTTCAACCTGATGACCCGCCGCAGCGGCCTGGTCAGCGACGCCATGGGCCGGCTGATCCGCATCAACCTGTCCGGCGAGGAATCCGAGGCCCTGTGCATCGAGGCCCTGATCGTCACCACCGACGCCGTGGTCCGCATCGCCCGCTCGCCCAGCGCCCGCCCCTTCCTGGACCGGCTGCGCAGCATCACCGTGGTCGAGGGCTCACGCGCCTCGGTCAGCTATTCCCAAGGCGACCTGCGCGTCGTGGTCGACCCCAGACGCGGCATCGCCGGCCGCCCCTCCTCCGCCCGCGTCATCCGCGCGGTGATCCCCCAGGACTGACGGCTGGGAGCGGCGGTTGAGCGGGTCGCAGGCGCCCCTTAGCGGACATTAGTAGGCTTAACGCACAGCGCTTCAGCTTCTGCCAATAGTTTCCGAAGCTGCTCAATGTCAGCCTTCACTGGCTCAGTTCGAGTAGCCCGCTGGCGGATGCTTTCGAGAGCCTGATCCTTGATCGTGACGCTTGCGAAGTCGTCCCAATCCCACTCGCCGCCAGTGCCGTCGATGAAGTCTCGTAGGCACCGAGCCACTTCTTCTGGTGTGTGTTGAACTGTCCACATGGCTCCAGATTTGCATGCGAGACGTCCGCTAACCACCCTTTGATGAACTCCGCCTCCCGTCCGGCAGTGGACATTCCCAGGCCCCGCCGCCAAGCTCCGGCTTCGTCGAGGGCGGAGGCTTCAATGGCGAGTGATTTTCCGCAGGGCGTCGTCCATGACGCGGGCGACGACCTACAGGCGGCCTTGCGGGCGGAGCCGGCGGTCTTCGACCTGTGGAAGGCGCTGACGCCGCTGGGGCGCAACGAGTTCATCTGCTGGGTCGAGGACGCCAAGCAGCCCAAGACGCGCCAGCGCCGCATCGAACGCACGGTCGAGGAACTGCTGGAGGGCAAGAAGCGGCCCTGCTGCTGGGTCGGCTGCATCCACCGCACCGACAAGGCGCCCAGCCCCTGGCAGCAGGCCGTTCTGATCGACGGGAAGGCGAAGGACCGCCCCTAGTCCCTAAACAGACGGCCAAGCGGCCCGCGCGGGACGATCAGGACAGGCGGTCGCGGAATTCCGTCCAGTCGAACGCTTTGACCATCCGCAGCTCGTCCGTGGCGCTGTTCCACAGGGCGATAGACGGCAGGGGGACGCCGTTGAAGGTGTTGGTCTTCACCATCGAATAGTGGGCCTGATCGAGGAAGGCCAGGCGCGTGCCGGGCACAGGGCGCTCGGCGAAGACGTAGTCGCCGATGATGTCCCCGGCCAGGCAGGACGGGCCGCCGAGGCGCACCCTGACGCCGTCCTCGGGCTCATGCAGCATGGCCGGGCGATAGGGAGCCTCGATCACGTCCGGCATATGACAGGTGGCCGAAATGTCGGTGATGGCGATGGGCATGCCGTTGTCGAAGACGTCGAGGATCTCGCCTATCAGGATGCCGGCGTCGAGCGCCACGGCCTCGCCCGGCTCCAGATAGACCTGCACCCCGTGGCGTTCGGCGATCTGGTTCAGGAAGGCGACCAGGGCGTCGGTCTGGTAGTCGGCGCGGGTCACGTGGTGGCCGCCGCCGAGGTTCAGCCACTTCACCCCGCCCAGCAGCGGGGCCAGCTTCGGCTCCACCGCCGCCCAGATGCGGGCCAGGGGCTCGAAATCCTGTTCGCACAGGGCGTGGATATGCAGGCCGTCGACGCCCTGCATATGCTCGGGCTTCAGCTGCGACACCGGGAAACCCAGACGCGAGCAGGGCTGGGCCGGGTCGTACTTGGCGACCTCGCCCTCGGAATGTTCGGGGTTCAGCCTCAGGCCGATCTCGAAGACCTCGCCCTCGGCCCGCGCCTTGGCGATCAGGTCGGAAAAGCGCGTGACCTGATCCGGCGAGTTGAAGATGACGTGGTCGGACAGGCGCAGGATCTCAGGCAGATCCTCGGCCTTGTAGGCGGGCGAATAGGTGGTCAGTTCGCCCTTGTAGAACTGACGCGCCAGCCGCGCCTCCCACAGACCGGAGGCGCAGACGCCGTCGAGGTATTCCCCGACGACGTCCGCCAGCGACCACATGGAAAAGGCCTTGAGCGCCAGCAGGACCCGGGCATGGCCCCGGTCGCGCACGTCCTTCAGCACGGCCAGATTGCGCCGCACCGCGACCTCGTCCACCACGAAGGCGGGCGAGGCGACGCGGTTCAGATCAAAGTGAGCAAAGGCTCCGGGATCGCCGGCCTTGGTTTCCATGTCGTCTTTTTACTCAGGTCTCTAGAAGGCGAGCATTTTAGAACGCGAGAGGGGCGTCCAGCTCTTCCACGGTCCACGGCAGGCCATGCTTGTTCAGCATGTCCATGAAGGGATCGGGGTCCAGCTGCTCCATGTTGAAGACGCCTTCGCCCTTCCACGTGCCGGTCAGCATCATGGCCGCGCCGATCATGGCCGGAACGCCCGTGGTGTAGCTGACAGCCTGGTTGCCGGTTTCGGCATAGGCGGCTTCGTGGTCGCAGATGTTCTTGACGTAGAAGGTCTTCTGAACGCCGTCCTTCTCGCCCGTGGCGATGGTGCCGATGTTCGTCTTGCCCTTGGTGATCGGCCCCAGCGACGAGGGTTCCGGCAGCAGGGCCTTCAGGAACTCGATCGGGATGATCTCGCGGCCCTGGAACATCATCGGCTCGATCGAGGTCATGCCGATGTTTTCCAGCACCTCCAGGTGCTTCAGGTAGCTGTCGCCGAAGGTCATCCAGAAGCGGATACGTTTGATTTCCGGGTAGAACTTGGCCAGCGACTCCAGTTCCTCATGGTACATGAGGTACATGTTCTTCTGACCCACGCCCTCGAAATCGAAGGCCTGCTTGTGGCTCAGGGCCGGGCCCTCGACCCACTGGCCGTTTTCCCAGTGACGCGAATTGGCGGTCACTTCGCGCAGGTTGATTTCCGGGTTGAAGTTGGTGGCGAAGGGCAGACCCGTGTCGCCGCCGTTGCAGTCCAGGATGTCGAGCGTGTCGATCCGGTCCAGCAGGTGCTTCTTGGTGTAGGTGGCGAAGACCGAGGTCACGCCGGGGTCGAAGCCCGAGCCGAGCAGCGCCATCAGGCCTGCTTCCTTGAACTTGTCCTGATAGGCCCACTGCCACTTGTATTCGAACTTGGCTTCGTCGCGCGGCTCATAGTTGGCCGTGTCGAGATAGTTGACGCCGGCGGCCAGACAGGCCTCCATGATGGCCAGGTCCTGATAGGGCAGGGCCAGGTTGACCACGAGCGCCGGCTTGACCGACTGGATCAGGGCCGTGGTCGCGGCGACGTCGTCGGCGTCGATCTGGGCCGTGTCGATGGTCACGCCAAAGCGCGACTTCACGGATTCGGCGATGGCGTCGCACTTGGACTTCGTGCGGCTCGCCAGGGTGATATGCGAGAAAATGTCCGCATTCATCGCCATCTTGTGGACGGCGACAGAGCTGACGCCGCCTGCACCGATAACCAGCACCCTGCTCATGTGTGGCTTCTCCTAGAAGTCTGAAAGGCTTTGGCGACACCGCCGCCGCTATAAAGGGCGGGGCTCTTAACACGATGATGACAGGATCGCTAACGGTCGCGTGTCCCAGGGGTTGCGGCGGCGCCCCGCCCGGGCGCCCTCGCCTTGAATCCTAGCCCTTGAACCCGTCCTTGGCGGCGCGTCGGGCGGCGAAGTCGGCGGCGTCGGCCGCGCGCAGGAAGGGGTTGAAACGGCGCTCGGCCGCGACCGTGGTCGGCACGGTCGGCTGGCCGCGTTCGCGGGCGGCGAAGACGGCCTCGGCGTGGGCCTTCATCTCCGGTCGGTCGTCCAGGCTGAGGGCGAAGCGGGCGTTGGACGCCGTGTATTCGTGGGCGCAGTAGAGGGTGGTGGTTTCCGGCCAGGCGGCGATGCGGTTCAGGCTGTCCCACATCTGTTCCGGCGAGCCTTCGAACAGACGGCCGCAGCCCAGGGCGAAGATGACGTCGCCGACGAAGGCCAGGTCGTCCTTGATCGACCGATAGACCACGTGACCCAGGGTGTGCCCCGGCGCGGCCGTAACCTCGAACACTGTCTCGCCCAGACGCACCAGGTCGCCGTCGACCACGACGCGGTCCAGAGGCGCGGCGCGGCGGACCTCTTCCGGGCCGACGATCTCGCAGCCGGTCTCGGCCTTCAGCCGTTCGTTGCCGCCGGTGTGGTCGGGGTGCCAGTGGGTGTTGAGGATCAGGTCCAGCCGCCCCCAGCCGGAGACCTCGATCTCGGCCAGGACGGCCTCGGCGTCCGGCGTGTCCACGGTCGCGACCATCCCGGTCGCCTCGTCGCGGATCAGGAAGCCGTAGTTGTCGGACAGGCAGGCGAACTGGCGCACGGTCAGGGTCATGGGCGCATCCTAGCAGCGAGGGCCGTCCAGGGACTATAGTAGCAATAAGCAGCTCTGCTGCCCAAAGCCCGACCGGGCGTCGGCGATCGTTCGCCGCCCCCACGGAGCGATGAGCGCAGCGAATAGAGCGTGAATGAGAAAAATGCGCCGCAGCATCGACGATCTTCGCACCTTCTACGGCGAGCCGACCGGGGCGCTGGCGCGGCGCATGCTGGCGCGGCGGCTGGAGGACGCCTGGGGCGAGGCCGAGGGCTGCGACGTCCTGGGCCTGGGTTACGCCACGCCCTGGCTGGACGGTTTCGTCGGGGCGCGGCGCGTCATCGCCGCCATGCCGGGCGGACAGGGCGCCGAGCAATGGGCGACGGCGGGGCGCAACCGCACCCTGCTGGTGGACGAAAGACGCCTGCCCTTCGCGGCGGGCAGCTTCGACCGCATCCTTCTGGTTCACGCCCTGGAAGAGGCCGACGATCCCCTAGCCCTGCTGACCGAGGCTGTGCGGGCCCTGGCCCCCGCCGGTCGCATCATCCTGGCCACGGCGGCGCGCGGCGGGATGTGGGCGCGGGCCGAGACCACCCCCTTCGGCCATGGCCGCCCCTTTACGCGCGGCCAGCTGGAGCGGCTGGTGCGCGAGGTCGGGCTGGAGCCCTCGGCCTGGTCGCAGACCCTCTATGTCCCGCCGTGGCGGCCCCTGCTGCCGATGGCCGATGGGATCGAGCAGGTAGGGCGCTGGGTGTTTCCGGGAGCGGCGGGCCTGATCATGCTGGAGGCTGCGCGGCAGTCCTACGTCCGCATCCGGCCGCAGGGTCTGGCGCAAACGGTGCTGGCGGGACGCCCCGCCCTGACCCCCTCCCCCGCCTCGCGCGACCATGGGCCGCCCGCCCATGCTCTGGTCGGCGAAGGCAAACGGCCTTAAGGCGAGCCTCATGCAGCGACTGATCATCATGCGTCACGCCCAGGCCGAGAAGAGCGCCCCCGGCGGCGACATCGACCGCCCCCTGTCCAAGCATGGACGCGCCGACGCCCTGGCCATGGGGAAGGCCCTGGCCGAGCGCGGCCTGCGTCCCGACACGGCCCTGGTGTCCAGCGCCCGGCGCACGCGGCAGACCTGGGATGAGGTCAGTGAAGCCATGGGCGACGTCGAGGTGCATCTGTCGCCCGCCCTCTACAACGCCTCATCGGATACGCTGCGTCGCGCGGTCGAGGCCGCCGAGGATCAGGCGGGCTGCCTGCTGCTGGTGGCGCACAATCCGGGCGTGCATCAGCTGGCGGTCGAATACCTGATCGAGAGCGCCGCCTCGCCCGGCGTCATGGACAAGATGAGCGGCGGCTTCCCGACCGGGGCGGCGGCCATCTTCACCGTCGATGTCGCGGGACGGCCCACCTATGAAGGCTGGCTGACGCCGCACGATCTGGAAAAATGACCGACGCCCTGCCGACCACGGCCTTCAAGATCCTGAGCCGGGCCGACTGGCGCGCGACCCTGGCCGAGGGCGCCTATGACGGCTCGCCGGTCGATCACGCCGACGGCTATATCCACCTGTCCGCCGCCGACCAGTTGGCCGTGACCGCCGCCAAGCACTATGCGGGCCAGAGCGACCTGATGCTGGTCGAGGTCGATCTCGACGCCCTCGGCGAGACCCTGATCTGGGAGCCGTCGCGCGGCGGCGCCCTGTTCCCCCATATCTACGGCCCCCTGCCGGTCGCAGCGACGCGGGGCGCGCGCGCCCTGTCGGTGACGGACGCGGGCGAGATGATCCTGAGCGAGCTTCCATGAGCCTGACCGACCTCGGCGCTGTCATCCTGCGCCAGATGGACCCTGAGACGGCGCACCGCCTGGCCATCCGCGCCCTTCAGGTTGCGCCCCTGCCCGCGCCCGGCGCCGATGATCCGATCCTGAAGACCCGCATCGCCGGTTTGGAGATGGCCAACCCGGTCGGTCTGGCGGCGGGGCTCGACAAGAACGGCGAGGCCCTGGACGGCCTGTCGCGGCTCGGCTTCGGCGCCGTGGAATGCGGCTCGGTCACGCCGCGCGCGCAACCGGGAAACCCCAAGCCGCGCCTGTTCCGCCTGTCCGAAGACCGGGCCATCATCAATCGCATGGGCTTCAACAACGAGGGGCTGGAGCCCTTCGCCGCGCGTCTGGCCCATCGTCCGAAGCGCACGGCCATCGGCGCCAATCTGGGGGCCAACAAGGACACCGAGGACAAGGCGGCCGACTATGTCGCGGGTCTGCGTCGTCTGGCGGGTCTGGCCGACTATTTCACCATCAACATCTCCTCGCCCAATACGCCGGGCCTGCGCGCCCTTCAGGGCCGCGAGGCGCTGGACGACCTGTTGGGCCGCATCCATGAGGCCCGCCCGACCGATGGCGCGCCGGTCTTCCTGAAGATCGCGCCCGACCTGATCGGCGAAGAGATCGGCATGATCGTCGAGGCCTCGCTGGCCCACCGGATCGACGCCCTGATCGTGTCCAACACGACGCTGGAACGCCCCTCCACGCTGAAGTCCAGCCATGCGAACGAAGCCGGGGGTCTGTCGGGCGCGCCGCTGAAACCCTTCGCGCAAAAAGCTCTGGAAGCCGCCGCCGAGGCCGCCGCCGGGCGTCTGCCCCTGATCGCGGTGGGCGGCATCGAGAGCGGCGCGGACGCCTATGCCCGCATCCGCGCGGGCGCCAGTGCGGTGCAGATCTATTCCGCCCTCATCTATGACGGCCCCGGCCTGGTCGGCGCCATCAAGCGCGACCTGGCCGCCCGCCTGCGCGCCGAGGGCTTTGCCCATATTTCCGAAGCCGTCGGCCGTTGACGGAGCATTAGGGCAAGCCGCTGCATCATCGGTCCGATAGGCGAATTCGCCTGCTCGGAAAGTCGCATGACGCAGATCGCCGCCGACGCCCAAGCCATCTGGGCGCCCGCTATCCGACAACGCCGCAAGGCCATGTTGCAGCGCCTCGTCATGGGCGCCGCCACCGCCCTGGTGTTCAGCCCCATGCTGGGCTGGCGCTTCAGCGCGACCTGGATGGCGATGTACGTCCTGATCCAGTTTCTAGAGGCCGAGGTCTTCGCCCCCGTCGTCGCGGGCCGCGTCCAGGCGCCGACCGGATGGCGCGGGGTCTATGGCGATCTGGTGCTGATCCTGAACGCGGGCTTCTTTGGCGTCATCGCCATTCCGCTCTGGATCGTCGGCGGTCCGATGGGCGGCATCGCCAGCGCCGTGCTCTTGTCTGCGGGGATGATCAACTCGGTGATCATGTCGGCGGGCTCCATGCGGATCTTCGCCTGCACCGTCCTGCCCCAGTTGGCGATCTTCGCCCTGACGCCGCTGTTCATGGCCCAGATGGGCGCCCCGCCCCATGTCGTCACCGCCGTGGCGGTCGGCATCCTGTCCTACACCGTCTTCTGCCTGAACACGCGGCGGACCCTGTTCCGCGCCAATCGCGCCGAGACCACGGCTCGCCTTGAGGCCGATCGCAAGCACAAGGAAATCGAGACGGCCATGGCAAGCCGCAGCGCCTTCCTGGCCGCCGTCGCTCATGACCTGCGCACCCCGATCAGCGCCATCCTGACCGGCGCCGAGGAACTGGATCGCGGCGTCAAGTCCGGCGCGGCGCGTCCGCAGGTGGCCCTGATCACCGACGCCGGTCTGATGATGAAGGAACTGCTCGACGACCTGCTGGATCACGCCCGGCTGGACGCCGGACGGATGAGCATCGAGAGCCGCGACTTCGACCTGCGCAACCTGCTGTCCCAGACCGCCCGCCTGTGGGCTGGCCCGGCCCGCGCCAAGGGGCTGCGCCTGCGGCTGGAGGGCGCCCGCACCCTGCCCCAGATGGTGCGCGGCGACGCCATGCGCCTGCGTCAGGTGCTGAACAACCTGATCTCCAACGCCATGAAGTTCACCGACGACGGGGCCATCACCCTGCGCCTGAACGCCTGGCCGGACGAGGACGGCGCCCATGTCCTGCTGATCGACATCGAGGACACCGGAGCCGGGATGACGCCCGAGCAGCTCGTTCGCCTGTTCACGCCCTTCGACCAGACGACCGAGGGGGTCGCCGCCCGCTTCGGCGGATCAGGCCTGGGCCTGGCCATCAGTCGCGACCTGATCGAGTTGATGGGCGGTCGCCTGACGGTGCGCAGCACGCCGGGCCAGGGATCGGTCTTCACCCTGTCGGTCATCCTGCCGCGCGGCGCCGAGGGCGAGGCCTCGCCTCCCGGCCTGGAGCCCGGGGCCCGCGCCACGATCACCCGCGCCCTGGCCCGGCCCGTCATCACCGCGCCAAGACCTGAGCCAAAAGTCGCGCTAGAGCCTGCGCTGGAGCCCGCACCAGCGCCCGAGACGGCGGCGACGATGGAAGTCGAGCTGTCAGAGAACGAACCCACCGAGTCGCCGCTGCGCGTTCTGGTCGTCGACGACCACGCCATCAACCGCCGCGCCATCCAGTTGATCCTGCAATCCCTCGACTGCGAAATCGCCATGGCCGAGGACGGTCTGGCGGCGCTGGAGGCCTGTGAGCGGGCCCAGTTCGACGTCGTCTTCATGGACGTGCGGATGCCGGAGCTGGATGGGCGCGAGACCACGCGCCGCCTGCGCGCCGGGGGCGGGCTGAACGCCGCCGTTCCGGTCATCGCCGTCACCGCCGACACCGCGCCCGAGGACATCGCCGCCTGCACCGCCGCCGGGATGAACTATTTCGTGTCCAAGCCGCTGACGCCCGGATCGCTGCTCGGCGCCCTGTCCCAGGTGCTGGAGGAAGCGGCGGCGGCGGCCGAGGCGGCGCAGAGCGCAGCGGCCTGACCCCGAACCTGCGCGACCAGTTCCTCGGCGAAGCCCGACTGACGCAACTGGCACTCCCATACCGTCAGCACCCGCCAGCCCCCGACGGTCAGCTCCGCCGCGACCCGCGAATCGCGAGCGCGGTTGCGGTCGATCTTGGCGATCCAGTAGTCGGCGTTGGCCTGAGGCTTGCGCGCCCCGCGCGGGCAGTCGTGGCCGTGCCAGAAACAGCCGTGGACGAAGAGAGCGACCTTGCGTCCCTTCATCACCACGTCGGGCCGTCCGGGCAGGCCGCAGCCGCCCAGACGGTAGCCGATCCCGGCGGCGGGCAGCATCCGCCGGACCTTCCATTCGGGCGCGGTGTCGCGCCCCTTCACCCGGCGCATGACCGCGCTGCGTTTTTCCGGGGTGAAGACGTCTGTCATGGTTCAGCCCATGACAGACAGAATCAGAGCTGGGCCAACAGGTGCTCGGCCGAGGACACCTTGAACTCGCCGCCCTGCTCGATGTTCAGCTGATCGACCACGCCGTCCTTGACCAGCATCGAGTAGCGCTGCGAACGCTCGCCCATGCCGAAGCCCTTGGCGTCCAACGCCAGGCCGACCGCGCGGGTGAAGTCGCCGTTGCCGTCGGCCAGCATGACCACGTCGTCCGTGCCGTTCAGGTCATTGGCCTGGGCCCAGGCGCCCATGACGAAGGCGTCGTTGACCGACAGGCAGGCGACGGTGTCCACGCCCTTGGCGGCCAGGTCGGCGCGGTTGTCGACATAGCCCGGCAGGTGGCGCGCCGAGCAGGTCGGGGTGAAGGCGCCGGGGACGGCGAACAGGGCCACGGTCTTGCCCGCGAACAGCTCGCTGGTTGTGACCGGCTTGGGGCCGTCGGCAGTCATGGTGGTCAGGGTCGCGTCGGGAATACGGTCGCCGATCTGGATGGTCATGCAGGGTCTCCGGGCTGAAGGGCCCGGGGAATCCGGGCGGCGTTCGAATTGTCAGATAGAGACGGGAAGAAGGATCGCCAAGCGCCCTTCGTTCCCTCGCGCCTTGCGTCGCGGCGCTCGCCGCCCGATGATAGGAAAATGACCGCCTTCTCCTCCCTGACCGGGCGTCTTCTGGTGGCCATGCCGGGCATAGACGACGACCGTTTCCGCCACGCCGTCATCCTGATCTGCGCCCACGACGACGAGCACGCCATGGGCCTGCGGCTGGACCAGCCGGCGCCCGGCGTCACCCTGTCCGAGGTGCTGAAGAAGCTGGATACGCCCGTCTCGGAGGCCATGGCGGATCGGGCGGTTCTGATCGGCGGGCCGGTCGAGCGCGAGCGCGGTTTTGTCCTGCATACCGACGACTGGACCAATGGCGAGGTCACGCTGAGCTTCGGCGACGGCCTGGCCCTGACCGGCACCCGCGACGCCCTGACCGCCATGAGCGACGCCGAGGACGGTCCCGCCCAGTCGATCCTGCTGCTGGGCTACGCCGGCTGGGGCGAGGGGCAGCTGGAGGAAGAACTCGGCGAAAACGTCTGGCTGACCGCCGACGCCGATCCCGCGCTGATCTTCGACGCCGACTACACGACCAAGTGGGCGCGCGCCCTGGCCGGCCTGGGCGTCGACGCCGCCCGCCTGTCGGCGCAAAGCGGACGGGCGTAACCCCCCCCTCTCCTGGTGGGAGAGGGCTTGAGCGCACGAGAGCGTCAGCGAGCGTTCTTGCGCGAAAGGGTGAGGGTCGTCGGCAACCGTCGGCGCAAGCCGCCGCACCACGGCTCTCGCCTACTTGAAGGGTAGCCCCTCACCCTTTCGCCTAACCAATCGCTTCGCTCTTGGAGGCTCAAGCCCTCTCCCGCCGGGAGAGGGAAGGCGGACACCTACGCCGACCGCGCCTTGATCGGCGCCGATCCGTCGGCCAGAGACTCGTTCAGATAGACCTCGGCCTCCTGGGCCGGCAGGGCGGGCGCATAGCCGAAGCCCTGGCCGTAGTGGCAGCTCGCCTCCAGCAACAGCCCCGCCAGTTCGGCGTTCTCGACCCCCTCGGCCACGACTTCCAGCGACAGGTCACGGCCCAGGTTGACGACCGACTTGACGATCTTGGCCGAGCCCTCGTCCTTGTTCATCGTCAGAACGAAGTAGCGGTCGATCTTCAGCGTGTCGAAAGGCAGGCGCGCCAGATAGGACAGGGACGAGAAGCCGGTGCCGAAGTCGTCCAGCGCCAGGCTGGCCCCCGCTTCGCGCAGCTTCGTCAGCACCTCGGCGGCGTGCGCGGTGTCGCGCATGATATCGCCCTCGGTGACTTCCAGCTTCAGCGCGCCGCGCGGCAGGCCGGTCTCCTGGATGATGCGGGCCACGTCCTCGACCAGATGATCGCGCTCGATCTCGCCGACCGACAGGTTGACGCTGCAGAACAGCTTGCCCGCGCCGGGGTGGCGATGCAGCCACTCGGCCAGCTGACGCGCCGCCTGGGTCATCATCAGCAGACCCAGTTCGTTCATCAGGCCCATTTCGTCGGCCAGGGTCAAAAAGTCGTCGGGCGGCACCAGGCCGCGCTGAGGGTGACGCCAGCGCACCAGGGCCTCGAACCCGGCCACCGCCCCGGTCTTCAGGTTGACGATGGGCTGGTAGAAGGGCTCGATCTCGCCGCGCACGAAGGCGTTGCGCAGGTCCGATTCCAGCGCCAGCCGCGACAGGCTGTCGGTTTCCAGCGCCCGGCCATAGGCCGCCGCCCCGCCGCGCCCCGCCGTCTTGGCCTGTTCCACCGCCAGTTCGACCCGGCGCAACAGCTCGGCGGGGTCGGGCGCGTCCGGTCCGCCCTCGGCGGCGACAGCGCCGATGGAGACGGTCGGATAGATGTCGAAGCCCGCCACGCGCAGCGGCTGTTCCAGCGCCTCGCGCACGCGTTCGCTGGCGCTGGTGGCGCTGCGCCGGGTCAGGACGGCGAACTCGTCCTCGCCGATTCGGGCGGGCGAGCAGTCCTTGGAAAAGGCCCCGGCCAGCCGCGATCCGAGGGCCGACAGCACCAGATCGGCCCGCTCATGGCCCAGGGCCTCGTTCAGGCGGCGCAGACGATCGACGTCGGCCACCACCAGTTCATAATCCCCCGGCTGGGCTAGGGTCTCGGCCACGCGGACCAGGAAGGTACGGCGATCCAGCAGGCCGGTCAGGGTGTCGCGATCAGCCCCGGCGAACTTGGTCTCCAGCGCCACGACGCCCGCCGCGCGCAGGCCGTCCTCCAGCCAGACGCCGCGCCACAGGCAGGTCTCGCAGCCGCGCATCCGCAGGCGCACAGCGATCTCGGTCCCCTCTGCCTGGGGCTTGAGCAGGCGGTCGGCCAGGGCGCGGTCCTGAGGCATGGCCAGGGCGGCGAAGGCGGCGCCCGAACACTCCGGCGCCAGCGGCCCGAGGCCCAGCGCGCGGGTTGCCCCGGTAAAGCGGATCTGGTCGTCGGCGGGGGTCCAGATCCACAGGGCGGCGTCGGCGGCGGCCAGCGCCTCGATCGCCGTCGTCGGGTCCCAGGCCAGCGCTCTGGATCGTGTGTTCAAAGCGTTTCCTGGGTGTAAGAACTGGACGCTGCCGGGTCCGGGACGAACTCGTCCCTGATGACGCCGAACAGCAGATGATCTGCCCATACGCCGTTAATTTTCAAATAAGCTTTGGCCAGTCCCTCATGGCGAAAGCCCGCCTTTTCCAGAACCCGGCGCGAGGCGTGGTTGGTCGGCACGCAGGCCGCCTCGATGCGGTGCAGCTTCAGCGCCCCAAAGGCGAAGTCCAGCATGGTGCGCGCCGACGCCGTGCCCACGCCCTGCCCGGCATAAGGCTGGCCGATCCAGTAGCCCAGGGTTCCGGTCTCGGCCACGCCGCGCCGGATGTTGGACAGGGTGATGGCCCCCATCAGCCGCTCTTCGTCGGGATCAAAGATGAACAGAGGCCAGGCCGTGCCCAGCTCCATCTCGCGGGCATAGACGCCGAGACGCCGTCGAAAGGCCGCGCGGGTCAGGTCGTCCTCGGCCCAGGCCGGCTCCCACGGCTGCAGATAGTCGCGCGACCCGCCGCGCAACTCGGCCCATTCGGCGTGATCGGACGGGCGCGGCGGACGCAGCAAGACCCCCTGTCCGCGCAGGACGGGTCCGGTCGCCTCGGCCATCCAGTCGAACAGGGCCATGCCGGCAGATTACCGAGATGCGCCGCCGACGCCAGCCACGACTTAGCGGTTGGCCAGACGCGCGGTGAAGGCCGCGCCTGCGGGCGCCGCCGCCTTGGGGCCCAGGACCGCCGTAGCCGAGCGCCCGGCTTCGACCATGGACCGGCCCACGGCCCGCAGGTCGTCGCTGGTCTGGGCCAGGATGCGGGCGGCGCTGTCTTCCGACGAGACCGGCGCGCCGAAGATCAGGGTCTGGGCGGCGTTGCGGCCCGCGCGGCTGGCGGGGCTTTCGTCGGCCATCCACAGGGTGGCGTTCAGCACGGCCTTGGCGCGCGACAGTTCGGCGTCGGTCGGGCCCTTCTCGGCCAGATCCAGCAGCTCGGCGGCGCTGACCTCGGCCAGTTCCACCGCGCGGTCGGCGGCGGCCCCGGCGTAGACGCCCAGCAGCCCGGCGTCCTCATAGGCTTCCTGATAGGCGTCGATGGCGTAGGCCAGGCCCCGGTCCTCGCGCGCGCTCTGGAAAAGGCGCGAGGCCATGCCGCCGCCGAGGATTTCGGTGAACAGACGCAGGGCCGGGAGGCGCGGGTCCAGCGCCCCCATGGTCGGCAACTGGAAGACCAGGTTGGCCTGTTCGATCTTGCGCGTCAGCTTGGCCTCGCCGCCGACGAAGACGGCGGAAGCGAGCGGGGCCAGCGGCGTCGCCGCCTCCTGCCCGAACCAGCGCTCGGCCAGGGCCAGCAGTTCGTTCTCGTCCACCGCGCCGGACACGGCGACGACCATGCGGTCGGGGGAATAGAGCCGGGCGCGCCAGTCGGCCACGGCGGCGCGGTCAGCGGCCTTCAGGCTGTCGACGGTGCCCAGAATGGGCCGACCCAGGGCCTGACCGGCATAGGCGCGCGTCTGGGCCATTTCGAAAACGTGGTCGTCGGGGGTGTCGAAGGCCTCGGCGATCTCCTGGGCCACGACGTCCTTCTCGCGGACGATCTCGGCAGGATCGAGCGTGGGGCGGAAGACCAGGTCCGAGACGATCTGCATGGCCAGAGGCAGGGAGCCGTGCAGGGCGCGGATCTCGAAGCTGGTGCGCTCATAGCCGGTGGCGGCGTTGATCGAGCCGCCCTCGGCCTCGATGCGTTCGACGATGTCGCGCGCGCCCATGTCGCCGGCGCCCTTGAACACCAGATGCTCCAGCAGGTGCGACCAGCCGGAGCGGGCCTCGTCCTCCATCCGCGCCCCGCCGCGCACGGCGACGGTCAAGGCGAAGGTCCGCAGACCGGGCATGGGGTCGCAGACGACGCGGACGCCGTTGGACAGGGTGTGAAGGCGAGCAGTCAGGATTCTATGTCCTTGCGGGTCATGCGGCGGCGCAGCAGCACCCCGTAGAAGGCGATCAGGGCGACGGCGAGACCGAACCAGGTCAGGGCGTACCCCAGGTGGTTGTTCGTAAAGGCGGCGGGCGGCGCCGAGGGCCTCAGCGCGGCCCAGTCGGGATTGGTCGAGGTCGTGGCGAAGACGGTGAAGGGCGAGGTCGGCCCCTCGACCTTCAAGGCGCGGGCCATGGCCTCAGCGTCGCGGCCGTAGAAGCGGCCCTCGGCGGGCGGCGGGGTCAGGGCGCTGGGGGCCGGGGCGCGGCGCAGGACGCCGGTGATGACCACAGGCATGGTGTCGTCGGCGTTCACCGTGGGTCGGGCCGAGATGTCGGCGGAGACGAAGCCGCGATCGACCAGGACGGGAGCGCCCTCAGTTCCTTCAGGGCGGCAGGCCGAAACCAGACGAACACCCGCGTCGCTGTTCTCGATGGATTGCAGTTCGACATAGGGCGCCGCCGCCAGACCGCGGCAGGTCAGGATCACGCGGCGGAACTCGGGGTTCTCAAGCTTCAGCGCCTCGGCCAGCGACAGGGGCGGCTGGCCCGCAGCGGCCTCGGCGCCGTCGATCAGGCCTTCCTTCCACTGCATCCGCTGCACCTGCCAGACGCCGAGCGCCAGCAGGACGCCCAACAGGGCGACGGCGAGGACGGTCAGGACGATGGGGAAACGGGGGCGGGGGGCAGTCGTCATTTCGGGTCTCGGGTTCGCAGCATCTGCAAGGCGGTCATCAGCCCCTTGCCCGGCCGCATCAGGCCCAGCGCCAGGGCGGCGACCAGCGGCAGCCAGATGATCAGGTGCAGCCAGATGGGGGGATGCCAGGCGATCTCGACCGCCAGGGCCGAGAAGCCGACGATGAAGCCGGCGATCTGCATGATGAAGGTGGCGGCGCCGTCGCCGGTCTCGACCGAGGCGAGGTCGTAGCCGCAGGTTTCACAGACGGGGCGGACCTTAAGGAAGCCCTGGAACAGACGCCCCTGCCCGCAGTTCGGACAACGTCCCCTGAGACCGGCGCGAACGGCCTGCCCGCCAAGCAAATCGGCGCGGGACTGTTCGTCCCGCGCCGTTTGAAGTGCAGAGGCTGACTCGCTCAGCTTCACCCGAAGGTGACGTAGACGAAGGCGAACAGGAACAGCCAGACCACGTCCACGAAGTGCCAGTACCAGGCGGCGGCTTCGAAACCGAAGTGCTTCTGAGGGCTCATCTGACCCATCTGCAGACGCAGCAGGCAGACGGCCAGGAAGATGGTGCCGATCAGGACGTGGAAGCCGTGGAAGCCCGTGGTCAGGAAGAAGACCGAACCATAGAGACCCGACTGGGCGGCCGCTTCGTTGAAGAAGTAGCCCTCGTGCAGGATGTGCTGGTACTCGTAGGCCTGAACGCCGGTGAAGATCACGCCCAGCAGGACGGTGATCAGCAGACCCGTCTTGGCGGCCTTGCGGTCGCCGACTTGCAGCGCATGGTGCGCCCAGGTCACGGTCGTGCCCGACAGCAGCAGGATGACGGTGTTCAGCAGCGGCAGGCCCCAGGGGTCCAGCAGCTCCACGCCCTTGGGCGGCCAGGTCTTCCAGGCGGCGGCCGTATCCATCCAGTTGCCGACTTCCGGCGTCAGGGCGCGCGATTCATTGAAGATCGCCATGTCGAAGAACATCCAGAAGAAGGCGACGAAGAACATCACCTCCGAGGCGATGAACAGGATCATGCCGTAGCGCAGGCCGATCGAGACGACCGGGGTGTGATCGCCCTTCTGGCTTTCCTTGATGACGTCCGACCACCAGCCGTACATGGCGAACAGCACGCCCGCCAGACCGGCGAAGAACAGCCACTTGGTGCCCTCGGGCAGACCGAACAGGCCCTTCATCCACATGACCGCGCCGACGAACATGACCACGGAGGCCATGGACGAGATCAGCGGCCACGGGCTCGGGTCCACCAGGTGGTAGTCGTGATGCGGTTTAGCGTGCGCGTCGGCCATTCCAGGGGTCTCTGAATTAAGGCGAGAGATCGTTATATCAGGGGCTATAGCGTCCGCTATCCGGCTTTGCCAGTAGCGGATTGGCCGGAAGCGGCCTGGGCGAAGCCTTTGGTCGGGAAGAAGGTGTAGCTGAGGGTGATTTCCCGCACGCCCTTGGACTCCGCGTCCGTCGCCATCTCGGGCGCGACGAAGTACTGGACGGGGAATTCCTTGGTCTCGCCCGGACCGATTTCCTGCCCCTCGAAGCAGAAGCACTGCAGCTTCTGGAAGTAGGGCCCCGCGCGTTCCGGCACGACATTATAGGCCGCCGTAGCGTGGATCGGCTGGTCCGAGGTGTTGGTCACTTTGAAATAGGCCATGCCCGTCTCGCCGATTCGCACCCGCTGGCTGACCTGCTCGGCCTTGAAGTCCATCGGCAGGTTGCGGACGTTGGTGTCGAACCGGATCAGGACGCTCTGGTCCAGGATCTCGGTCGGCGCCGCCTCGGCCTTCTTCACCGTGCCGTCAAAGCCCGTGACCTGACAGAAGAGGCGGTAAAGCGGCACGGCGGCGAAGGCCGCGCCGGTCATGCCCATGACCACAGCCGCGCAGATCAGCGCGACGAGGTTCTTGCGGTCCTTCACGGCGTCGGCTCCGAGACCGGCGCCTCCGGGGCCGCCACAGCGGCGGGCAGAGCGGGATCAGCGCGCTCGACCGTGCCCAGCGCCGCCGCCTCGGCCGCCTTGCGGGCCTCGGTGTTGCGCTGAAGGTTCACCACGGTGACGATGAAGACCAAGACGATGAAGCCGACCAGGCCCAGGGCGATCGCCACGTTGCGGCGCTTGCGCGCGCGCACTTGTTCGTCGGTCAGTTTGATGAAGTTAGGACGGGTCACGCGGTCAGGCTCCCAGGCCCGGCAGCTGCTCGACCAGCAAGGCCGAGAACAGCGCCATCAGATACAGGATGGAGAAGGCGAACAGGTTCCGGGCCGGTTTGGCCTCGGCGCGGACGTCGTACAATGCGGCCTCTCGCCCCACCGCCTCGGCCTTGTCCGGCTGGTCGCCCGCACGCGAGCGCCACAGGCGAAACGCCAGGGTCAGGAAAAAGAGCCCCCCGGCGACCGACACCGCCAGATAGACGACGCCGCCGAGACCCAGGAAGGCCGGGGCGATGGCCACGGGCACGAAGATCAGTGTGTAGATCAGGATCTGCAGACGCGTCGACTTGGTCCCGCGCGCCACCGGCATCATCGGGATGCCCGCCTTGGCGTAGTCGCCGGCAGAATAGAGAGCCAGGGCCCAGGAGTGCGGCGGGGTCCACAGGAAGATGATCAGGAACAGCAGCCAGGCCTGCCACGGCGCGTCGCCCGTCACGGCCGCCCAGCCGATGACCGGCGGGAAGGCGCCGGCGGCGCCGCCGATGACGATGTTCTGGGGCGTCCGGCGCTTGAGCAACAGGGTGTAGAAGCCGGCGTAATAGACGATGGTCAGGGCCAGCAGGCCGCCGGCCAGCCAGTTGGTCGTCATGCCCAGCAGCATGACCGAGAAGATCGACAGGACGACGCCGAAGGCCATGGCGTCGTTCTTGCGGATGCGGCCCGCCGCGACGGGGCGTCCGCGCGTCCGGCGCATCAGGGCGTCGGTTTCGCCCTCCAGCGCCATGTTCAGGGCGCCCGCGGCCCCTGCCCCCACGGCGATGCAGAGGACGGCGATGGCGGCCAGCAGCAGGTTGGGATGCCCCGGCGCCACGACCAGTCCGGTCACGGCTGTGAAGACCACCAGCGACATGACGCGCGGCTTCAGCAGCTGGAAGTAGTCTTCCGGCTGGGCGGTGGTGACGAGCGGAGCTTGGCGGTCGGTCATGGTCATAAAAAGCCAAAGGCCGCCCTTCCGGTAGCGAAAGGGCGGCCTCTCTAGGGTTATCCGGGTCGGATCAGTGGTTGTCCGCCTTGACCACCGGCAGTTCGTTGAACTGGTGGTGCGGCGGGGGCGACGACAGGGTCCACTCCAGGGTGGTGGCGCCTTCGCCCCACGGATTGGCCTCGCCCTTGCGGCGACGGATCGCGGCTTCAGCCAGCATCACCAGGAAGACGAGGACGCCGACGATGGTGATCAGATAGCCGAACGACGAAACCTGGTTCCAGTAGGTGTAGGCTTCCGGGTAGTCGATGTAACGACGCGGCATGCCCTGCAGACCCAGGAAGTGCTGCGGGAAGAAGACGAGGTTCACGCCGACGAACATGATCCAGAAGTGGGTCGCGCCGAGGAACTCGTTGTACTTCACGCCGAACATCTTCTCGAACCAGTAGTAGAAACCGGCGAAGATCGAGAAGACGGCGCCCAGCGACAGCACGTAGTGGAAGTGGGCCACGACGTAGTAGGTGTCGTGCAGGCTGTAGTCGATGCCGGCGTTCGACAGGACCACGCCGGTCACGCCGCCGAGGGTGAACAGGAAGATGAAGCCCATCGCCCACAGCATGGGCGTCTTGAAGGTGATGGAACCGCCCCACATGGTGGCGATCCAGCTGAAGATCTTCACGCCCGTCGGCACGGCGATGATCATCGTCGCGGCCACGAAGTAGGCGCGCAGGTTGATGCTCATGCCCACGGTGTACATGTGGTGGGCCCACACGATGAAGCCGATGAAGCCGATGGCGACCATGGCGTAGGCCATGGCGAGGTAGCCGAAGATCGGCTTCTTCGAGAAGGTCGAGACGATGTGCGAGATGATGCCGAAGCCCGGCAGGATCATGATGTAGACTTCGGGGTGGCCGAAGAACCAGAACAGGTGCTGGTACATCACCGGGTCGCCGCCGCCGGCCGGATCGAAGAAGCTGGTGCCGAAGTTGCGGTCCGTCAGCAGCATGGTGATGGCGCCCGCCAGAACCGGCAGCGACAGCAGCAGCAGGAAGGCCGTGATCAGGATGCCCCAGGCGAACAGCGGCATGCGGTGCAGGGTCATGCCCGGCGCGCGCATGTTGAAGATCGTGGTGATGAAGTTGATCGCGCCCAGGATCGACGAGGCGCCGGCGACGTGCAGCGAGAAGATCGCCAGGTCGAACGACGGACCCGCGTGGCCCATGGTGGAGAGCGGCGGATAGGCCGTCCAACCGCCGCCGAAGCCCATGCCCGGTCCGCCGTCGACGAACATCGAGATGACCAGCAGGATGAAGGCGGCGACCAGCAGCCAGAACGAGATGTTGTTCAGGCGCGGGAAGGCCATGTCCGGCGCGCCGATCATGATCGGCGTGAAGTAGTTGGCGAAGCCGCCCATCGTCGCCGGCATGACGACGAAGAAGACCATGATCAGGGCGTGGGCCGTGACCGTGACGTTATAGCCGTGCTTGGAGGCTTCCACGATCCCCAGCTGCTGGATGATCGTGCCTTCCTTGAACAGCTGGATGCCCGGCTCAGCCAGCTCCCAGCGGATCAGGCCCGACAGGGCGCCGCCCACCAGGCCGGTGAAGATGGCGAACATCAGGTACAGCATCCCGATGTCTTTGTGGTTCGTCGACAGGAACCAGCGGGTGAAGAAACCCGGCTTGTGATCGTGATGATCGTCGTGCGTTGCGGCAGCGGTGGCCATGATCGTGGGCTCTCGCGTCTCTGTTACTGGGCGGCCGGCGCGACGGGCGCGGCAGCGGCTGCGGGGGCCGCGGGAGCGGCGGCGGCGGTCGGGGCGGCGGCGTCGGCGGCCGGAGCAGCAGCGGCGACGGGCGCGGCGGCGGCTGCCGCAGCGGCTTCGTCAGCCTTCTTCGTCATGGACCCGCCCTTGGAGGCGACCCAGGCGGCGAATTCAGCCTCGGTGACGACGTTGATCTGCATCGGCATGAAGGCGTGGTCGACGCCGCACAGCTCGGAGCACTGGCCGTAGTAGATGCCGGTCTTCTCGGCGTTGAACCAGGTCTCGTTGACTCGGCCGGGGACGGCGTCGGTCTTCAGACCGAAGGCCGGCAGGCCGACGGAGTGGATGACGTCCGAGGCGGTGACGAGCAGGCGAACGGTCTTGCCGACCGGCACGACCATCGGCTCGTCGGCGGCCAGGCGGTAGAGGTGGGCCGGCGCCTTGTCCTCGGGGGTCATGTTCGAGATGTACTCGGCCACGCCTTGATCGGGGTACTCATAGGCCCAGTTCCACTGGTTGCCCGTGACCTTCACCGTCAGGTCGGGGTCGGGCATGTCGTGGTAGGCGAACAGCAGGCGGAACGAGAACAGCGAGATGCCGACCAGGATCAGCACGGGCACCACGGTCCAGATGACCTCGATGACCGTGTTGTGGCTCCACTTGGCCGGAACGGGGTTCGCGCGCTTGTTGTAGCGGATGGCGATCCAGATCAGCAGGGCCAGCACCAGCAGGGTGATGATCGTGATGACCGGCATCAACACCACGTCGTGGAAGAAGATCGCTTCGTGCTTCAACGGCGCGGCGGCGGGCTGCAGGCCGATGCCGCCCGGGGTCGGTTGTCCCATCAGATCCTGCGCCCACGCCGGCGCGGCGACGAAGGCGGCAAGAGCGGTCGCGGCGACACCGCCTCCGATCCGCGCCATGGCTCGCGTGCCCATCCCCATTCGAGTCCTCATAAACCGTTTCGCAGCCGATACTTGCGAGCAATTCGCAAACACCCCCGGGCCCTGGACGGACCTCGGCGTTTCAGGGCCGGTCCTTATCGGCTCGGGTAGCGCTTGCCAAGCGATCAAGACGCGCAAGTGACGGCATGAGGCAAAAGTTCGGCGGATTAATTCGCTGTCATGTACCGACAGCTACCTTGCACCACACGATACCTTGCGATACCCATTCGTCATCACCGAAGGGAACGCCATGCCCGACTCCATCGACATCCAACTGAAGAAAGGCGTGCTGGGATTGTGCGTGCTGGCCCTGCTGGCCCGCGACGACAGCTACGCCTACGAGATCGCCAGCCGCCTGTCCGACGCCATCGGCATGGGGGAAGGCACCATCTATCCGCTGATGCGCCGCATGCAGACGGACGGCCTGGTCGAGACCTATCTGGTCGAGTCCACCAGCGGCCCGTCACGCAAATACTATCGGCTGACCACCGCCGGGCGCGCCGCCCTGGAAGGCCAGACCGCCGAATGGCGAGCCTTCGCCCAGGCCGTCGACGCCCTGGTGGCCAACACCGCGCCGCACAGCGACGCCATTGCGGCGGGCGCGCCGGTCGAACCCGCCGCCCTTGCCGCTCCGGCCGCCCTGGCCGACCCATCCGCAGACGCTCAACGGGGAGCTGAACAATGAACCGCGCCGAATTCCTGGCCCGCCTGCAACGCGGCCTGGTCGGGCTGCCGACCACGACGGCGAACGACATCGTCGCCGACTATGAAAGCCACTTCGCCGACGGGCTCGCCGCCGGCCGCACCGAGGCTCAGGTCGCCGAGGCCCTGGGCGATCCCGATCGTCTGGCCCGCGAACTGAAGGCCGAGGCCAGCGCCAAGCGCTGGGGACAGGAACAGACCGCCTCCTCGGCCGCCGGGGCCATCTTCGGCATCCTGGGCCTGGGCGCCATCGACATCCTGATCCTGCTGCCCATCGCCCTGCCGGTGTTCGGCACGGTGCTGTCGCTGCTGATCGCCGGGGTTGCGGTCTTCGTGGCCGGCGGCGCCGTCCTGGTGGTCGGCCCCTTCATCGGCGTGCCGGGCGGCGCCCTGGCGGCGGCCCTGCTGGGCGTCGGCCTGATGGGCCTGGGCCTGTTCATGGGCGGCCTGATGGCCCTGCTGACCAAGTGGCTGATCGACGCCACCGTCTGGTACGCCCGCCTGCACTACCGCGTGGTCAAGCCCGCGCTCGAACCCCAATCGCAAGCCTGATCCGGTTCTGAGGGAGGAACTGACATGATCCGCAATCTACTCATCATCTCCGGCGCCGGTCTGATCCTGGCCATCGTCGGCATCGGCGGCGCCTTTGCTGTGGGCGGCCGCGACCTGGCCCGCCAGGACTGGACCTGGGTCGTCACCGACGACGACGCCGGCGACGACAGCTTCAAGGTCGAGCGCGGCGCCGTCTCGCCCGACATCACCCGCACCCTCGCCTGGACCGGCGACCAGCGGCTGGCCATCAACCTGCCCGCCGACATCACCTACGACCAGCAGGCCGACGAGCCCGGCATCACCATCATCGGCCCCAAGACCGTCGTGGACCGCGTCCGCTTCTCCAACGGCCGCCTGACGATGGACGACGCCCCGCGCGGCGACCGCAGCTACATCCGCTGGACCCGCACGGGCATCCACGGCTGGAGCGAGACCGACGTGCTGAAGGTCATCATCAAGGCCCCCTCGGTGAAGGCCTTCGACCTGTCGGGCCCGACCGAGCTGAACATCCGCGGCTATGACCAGCCCGCGCTGGACCTGACCCTGACCGGCAGCTCCGAGGTTCGCGCCCAGGGCAAGACCGAGGCCGTGACCCTGGACATCTCCGGCTCCGGCAACGCCGAACTGGAAGAGCTGTTCGTCACCGACGCCAAACTGCGCGTCAGCGGCAGCGGCGACGCCGAGGTCGGCCCGACCGGCAAGGCCGAGGTCGACGTCTCGGGCAGCGGCTCGGTCCGTCTGACGCGCCGTCCGGCCCAGCTGCGCCAGGACATCAGCGGCTCGGGCGACGTCACCCAGGACTGATCGCCGCCTCTTCCCTCTCCCGACGGGAGAGGGAGTGAGCGCACGAGAGCGGAGCGAGCGTCCTAGCGCGAAAGGGTGAGGGTCGACCACGTCAGTCGGCCTTGGCCGCAGCGCGGCGGCTCACGCCGACATCACCCGAGAACCCTCACCCTTTGGCTGCGCCGCGCCGCCCTTCGGGTCGCCTGTTCCAATCGCTTCGCTCTTGGAGGCTCAAGCCCTCTCCCATCAGGAGAGGGTTTTTTGCTGCCCCCGTGACGCCGGCCCCCGCAGCCCCTATCTAGCCTGCATGAGCACCGCCGCCTCCCCCTCCCCCATCCTCGACGCCGCGGGCGTGGCCCCTGACGAGGCCCTGTCCATTTTGCAGACGGCCCTGGCCGGCGCCGACGACGGCGAACTGTTTCTGGAAAAGACCGAGAGCGAATCCCTCGTCTTTGACGACGGGCGGCTGAAGGGCGCGTCTTACGACGCCGTCGAGGGCTTCGGCCTGCGCGTCGTGGCGGGCGAGACCGCCGGCTACGCCCACGCCAACGAGATTTCCGCCGCCGCCATCCGCCGCGCCGCCGACAGCGCTTCGCTGGCCAAGCGCGGCTATTCCGGCCACGCCGCCGAGGCCCCGCGCGCCACCAATCAAAAGCTCTATGACGAGGTCGATCCCCTCGCCTCGCCCGGCTTCTCGGACAAGATCGAACTGCTGTCGGAAATCGACGCCTGGGCCCGCGCCCGCGACCCGCGCGTGGTTCAGGTCTCGGCCTCCATCGTCGGCGAGCGTCGCACGGTCGAGATCCTGCGCGCCGACGGGCGGCTGCTCAGCGACGTGAGGCCCCTGGTCCGCGTCAACGTCTCGGTCACGGTCGAGCGCGACGGCAAGCGCGAGAGCGCCTCGGCCGGCGCCGGCGGCCGCGCCGGCTTCGAGGCCTGGCTCGCGCCCGACCGCTGGCAGGGCCAGATCGACGAGGCCCTGCGCCAGGCCCTGGTCAACCTCGACGCCATCGACTGCCCGGCGGGCGAGATGGACGTGGTCCTCGGCGCCGGCTGGCCCGGCGTCCTGCTGCACGAGGCCGTCGGCCACGGCTTCGAGGGCGACTTCCACAGGAAGGGCTCCTCGGTCTTCAGCGGCAAGATGGGGCAGCGCGTGGCCGCACCGGGCGTCACGGTCGTGGACGACGGCTCCATCGCCGGACGTCGCGGCTCGCTGTCATTCGACGACGAAGGCACCCCCACCTCGCGCACCGTCCTGATCGAGGACGGCATCATGGTCGGCCTGATGCACGACCGCCTGTCGGCGCGTCAGCTGGGCGCGACGGCCACCGGCAACGGCCGGCGTCAGTCCTTCGCCCACATGCCCATGCCGCGCATGACCAACACCTTCATGGAGGGCGGCAAGGACTCGAAGGCCGACATGATCGCCTCGACCAAGCGCGGCCTCTACGCCGCCAACTTCGGCGGCGGCCAGGTGGACATCACCAACGGCAAGTTCGTCTTCCAGTGCACCGAGGCCTATCTGATCGAGGACGGCAAGATCACCGCCCCGGTGCGCGGCGCCACCCTGATCGGCGACGGGGCCACGGCCCTGACCCATATCCAGATGGTCGGCGACGACTTCGCCTTCGATCCCGGCGTCGGCGTCTGCGGCAAGGCCGGCCAGGGCGTCCCCGTCGGCATCGGCCAGCCCAGCCTCAAGATCGGCGGCCTGACGGTGGGCGGCACGGCGGTCTAGGGGTCAAAAGACAGAACGAGCGCCGGACAGGACAATAAAGCAAGAACCAAGCGCCTTGCCGGTCTTCTCGGCACAAACAAGCCAGCGACAACGTCGTTTTCAGAATTGTTTGTGAACCAATCCTGGCCAGCCCCGTATATTGGCCATGCCTAGCCTGTCGCCCTCAGCCCTTTTCGCCCTTGGCCTTCGCTTTAGCGGTCCGGCGAGGGGGCAATGAGCTACTATCGCCTGCGGGCCTTGCGCGCCAAGGAGTCGGCGTATTCCAGGGATTGCGAGGAGGAGCGGCTGCATCTTCTTCGCCTCGCCTGTCTTTACGAGCAGAACGCCAGACTGGAAGACCGCGCACGCCGTCAACACTTGCGCCGTCCTTCCGCAAGATGATCGCCTGATCAGGACGGCCCGCCCCAGACGACGCTATTATCGCGAAGAGGTCAGGCCTGACGATCCCACAGCGACACGGTCCGCCTTCCACGCCGGTCCCTCGATCTCGTAGCCCTGAGCCGCCAGCCCATCCAGCACGCCGTCCGGCTCGGCCAGGACCCGCAGTTGGGCCACAGCCATGGTCACGCCCGGCTCGCCCAGGGCCGTCTGCACGGCCTCGGCCCACTGACGGCGCAGCAGGGGCGCGATCTCGGGGTCGCCCCAGGGCCAACACAGGCCCAGCGCCTGCTCCAGCGGCTGGGCCATGACCTCGGGCACGCGCCGGGCGCGCCAGTCGCTGATGCGGATGGCGGCGCCCTCCGGCCCGGCCTCGGCCGCGGCCAGGGCGCGCTCGAGGCAGGTCGCATAGGTCGCGGGCGGCGCCGTGATCAGGCTGTCGACGATCTCGTCGCCGCGCACCGTGCCGACCGGGCGCACCGGAATGCGGGCGTCGCGCGCCGCCTTCTTGATGATGTCCGCGGCCGTGCGGGTCCGCCCCCGCTCATAGCCCGCATGGTCGCTCATCAGGTCCATGCTCAGGATCATCAGGCTGTTGGTGCGCCAGCTGTCGTTCTTCTGATCCGCCATCACCGTCTCCAGCCGCGCCTGAACCTCGGGAGCTAGATAGTCGGCGGTCGTCGTCCCGCGCGGCAGGGTGGCCACCGTGCGGATGCGCCAGATCAGGCGCAGCACGTCGGCGACGGAGGCGCGGCCTTCTTGCGGAAACAGGATGCGCTGCGAACGCCGTGTCGCCGCCTCCAGCGCCTCGGGCCGCCACTCGACGTCGCGCGGCACGCCGCTGATGGCGCCGACCAGGATCAGGGTGCTGTCGCCGCGCTTCACTTCCCAGATCGGCGCCTCGGTGCGGCGGGCGCTGACGACGATCTCGTCCACCGTGGTCACGGGCATGGCCGACGCATCCTGAGCCTGCGCGGGCGCGCCCAGTGACAGGCCAAGAACAAGAGCTGAAACAGCAAGGATACGAAGGGTCATGTCTGCTGGCGTAACAGTATCTAACCAGACTGTAATCTGACTAATCGGTAATGCTGTCCGCGATTTAATCCACCTGTCAGGCTTGTAACTGGAGACTTGCACCGCCCCCCGCCAAACCTCTCGCCACGACCGAGGGAGAGGGACGACGCCATGACCAAGACCATTCTACTGGCCACCACCGCCGCACTGGCGTTCGCCGCCGCCGCGCCGGCTTTCGCCGAAACCGCGCCGACGGCCCCGCGCCAGACCGCCGAGGCCAGCGATCAGGGCGTCCTGGTCTTCGCCCCCGACTTCTTCAGGGACGCCCGCCCCAACACCGCCCTGGACATGGTCAACCGCGTGCCCGGCTTCTCGGTCAACGACGGCGACGGCGCTCGGGGCTTTGAAGGCGCGGTCGGCAACATCCTGATCAACGGCGCGCGCCCGGCGTCCAAGAACGACACCGGCTCCAACGTCCTGGGCCGCACCGTCGCCACCCAGGTCGAGCGCATCGAACTAGTCCGCGGCGGCGCCCCCGGCATCGACATGCAGGGCTATTCGGTCGTCGCCAACGTCATCCTGAAGACTACCTCCAGCCGCGAACACGTCCTGACCGCCAACGCCAACCTGTTCGAGGGCGGCCAAGACCTGTTCGGCGGCACCTATCAGTTCACCGCCCGCGAAGGCGACCGGACCTGGGGCGTGACCCTGGGCGACGGCATCTCCATGAGCGACTCCAACGGCGCCGGGCCGGTCGTGCGCGTCGACGCCAACGGAAACGTCCTGCGCACCGAGCAATACTACAACGACGGCTACGGTGGCGGGAACTCGATCCGGGGCAACTATTCCAGCCCCTTCATGGGCGGCAAGATCGACCTGACGGCCCGGTACGGCGTCAATGACTGGCACAACATCAACCGTCAGACCGCCCCCGATGTGCTGCGCGAGAGCTACTATGACAACGACAGCAAAAGCGGCGAAGTCGGCGTCGTCTATACGCGCCCGCTGAACGAAAAGCTGAAGCTCGAAACCCGCTTCATCCATGAGTTCGAGGACTTCGACAATCTGTCGACATCGCGCGAGCGCGACGGCGCCCTCATCAGCCCCGAGAAGCTGTTCAGCGCCAACGGAGAGGGCTCCGAAACCATCCTGCGCGGCCTGATCCGTTACGAGCGGTCGCCGGCCATGGACTTCGAGGCGGGCGGCGAGGTCGCCTACAATATGCTGGAGACCGTTCAGGCCTATTCGGTCGGCGGCGTGGCCGTGCCCCTGCCCTCCGCCTCGGTCAAGGTCGAGGAAACGCGCGGCGAACTGTTCGGCAAGGCCACCTGGCGCATCAATCCCAAGTGGAGCCTGGAAAGCGGCCTGCGGCTGGAATCCTCGACCATCAGCCAGTCGGGCGACGCCTCGCAGGAAAAGAGCTTCTTCTTCGCCAAGCCGCGCCTGCTGGCGACCTGGACCCCGATGGCCAACACCCAGGTGCGCGCCCGCTTCGAACGCACCGTGGGCCAGCTGGACTTCGACGACTTCGCCGCCTCGGCCGAGTTCGCCGACGAGAACGTCTTCGGCGGCAATGTGAACCTGTCGCCGGAATCGCGCTGGGTCAGCGAACTGACCTTCGAGAAGCGCTTCTGGGGCGAGGGCATCGTCAGCCTGGGTCTGCGCCACGACGAGATCACCGACGCCATCGACGTGATCCCGCTGGACGGCGGCTATGCGGCGGTCGGCAACATCGGCGACGGCACGCTGGACCAACTGGCCCTGAACGTGACGATCCCCACCGACAAGCTGGGCCTCTCGGGCGGCAAGTTCGGCTTCCGCAACACCTGGAACAAGACCGAAGTCACCGACCCCACCACCGGCGAGAAGCGCCCCATCTCGAACGTCCGCGCCTCTCAGGCCGTTATCACCTTCGAGCAGGACATCACCTCGATGAAGCTGCAATGGGGCGGCGCCTGGATTCCGCTGCTGGGCCAGAAAGGCTACCAGCCGGATCAGATCTCGGGCTGGCGCGGCACGGACTATTACGAGCTGTGGGCCGAGTACAAGCCGACCCCAACCCTGTCGATCCGCGGCCAGGTCAACATCTGGAATGACTTCAACGTCGAGCGCGTCGTCTTCGCCGACCGCGTCACGCGCCCCGTCTCCTATGTCGAGAACCGTTTCATCGACCCGCGCACCTTCTGGCAGATCCGCGTGCGCAAGACCTTCTGAGGATCAATGACAAGACCCCCCGCCCTGTTCGGCCCCATACGAACAGGACCAAGGGGGCCTCCCCGGAACAACTGAAAAGGGCGGCGCCTCCTGCGAGACGCCGCCCTTCATTTTGGCTCAAAGGCTGTCAGGCGATCAGTGGACGCCCGCCATGCCCTTCTTCAGCAGCGGCGACAGCACCAGCAGCACCACGCCGACGACGACGCCGGTCCAGCCGATGGTCCCGAAGATCGAACCATAGGTCTGCAGCGCCAGCTCCGGGCTGGTGACGACGCCCGCGACCGTGGCGGTCGAGGTCGCCTGGGCGATGAAGCCGGCGGCGATGTGGGCCACCGAGCTGGACAGGAACCAGACGCCCATCATCAGACCCACCACGCGATCCACCGACAGCTTGGTGATCATCGACAGCCCCACCGGCGACAGGCAGAGCTCGCCCATCGTGTGCAGGAAGTAGGTCAGGAACAGGAAGAGCAGCGGCACGCGGAAGTCCACGTTGGCCTGCGTCGCCGACGCCCAGGTCAGCAGCAGGAAGCCGGCGCCGACCAGGACCAGGGCGAAGGAGAACTTGACCGGGGTCGAGGGCTCCATGTTGCGCTTGCCCAGCCAGACCCACAGGGCGGCGATGATCGGGCCGCCGATGACGATGATGCCCGGGTTGAACATCTGGGTCATTGGCGCATTGAACCACGTCGGCATGGCCGTCGACTGGTCCGCGAACAGGGTCAGCGACGAACCGGCCTGTTCGAACAGGGCCCAGAACAGGACCGAGAAGAAGATCAGGGTCAGGGCGACCAGCATGCGCGTGCGCTCGGAGCCGCGCAGCTTGAACAGGACGTAGCCGACCACCGAGGCGAAGATGACGCCGGCCAGCCAGGGCAGGGCCGTCTCGATGATGTGGTGACGCTGCATCAGCAGCCAGACCGGGAAGACCGTGACCAGGCCGCCGATCCAGAAGATGGCTTCGAACGGCAGGCCGAAGACCTTGCGGGTCTTGAGCATTTCCGGCTGCGGCGGGCCGCCGCGACCTTCCAGCCAGCTCTGGCCGAGGATGAAGGTGATCAGGCCCAGGGTCATGCCGATGCCGGCCAGACCGAAGCCATAGGCCCAGCCGTACTTGATGCCGAGGTAGGAACAGGCCGCCGTGGCCAGGACCGAACCCAGGTTGATGCCGACGTAGAAGATGGTGAAGCCGCCGTCGCGACGGGGATCATTCTCTTCGTACAGGGCGCCGACGACCGTCGAGATATTGGCCTTCAGGAAGCCGACGCCGACGATGATCAGCGACAGGGCGAAGAACAGGACCGGCTCCCCAAAGCCGAGGTCCCGAACGGTTTCCAGCTTGTAGCCTTCCGTGGCCGTGAAGGCCGGGAAGCCGCCCGCCGCCGGGGCTACGGCCGGAGCCGCCGCATCCGCCGCCATCGCCGCCGCCGGCTCGGCGCCGACCTTGGAAATGCCTTCCGGCGTAATCGTGATCTGGGTCCGCTCATCGCCGTTGACGGCGAAGATGGCGCGGTTCTGATCGCGACCCTCGACCTGAAGCTCATAGGTCGTGGCGCCGATGGTCAGGTTTTCACGCCCGCCCGTGCCCTCGAAGGCCATCATGAAGTGACCGGCGACCAGCAGGACCGCGCCGATGATGACCGCCTTGCGCGAGCCCAGATACTTGTCGGCGATCATGCCGCCGATGACCGGCATCAGGTAAACCAGCGCCGCATAGGCGGCGTAGATGCCTTGCGCCTCTTTCGGGCCGAACAGGAAGTGCTGGGTCAGGTAGAGGACCAGCAGAGCCCGCATGCCGTAGTAGGAAAAGCGTTCCCACATCTCTGTGAGGAACAGGACCACCAGCCCCCGCGGGTGTCCAAGAAACGTCTTGCGAGGCGTCGCCGACAGCGCGCCCCCCCCATCCGTCGTGCTCAACGGCGTTCTCCCAAATGCTACGCCCTGACTGGCGCATTAAGGCCGCAGAAACAGCACGACCGGCCCGTTGTAACAAGCGTTAACGCGCCGCGACTTTGCCTCAGTTGCAGTTCCGCACGTCTTAGGGTTGATTTTACACTTGGCTCGCAACTTGCTTGGGGTGCAGCCAGGGCCGCCCGGCGCCCTGAATCGGGAAGGACGGACAGCGGTGATCACGCGGCCTTTTCAACTGACCGATGTGCCCGAGGTGAACCGCCTGCATCAGCAGGTCGGCTGGCACGCCCGCTCGCTTGAGGGGTGGCGCTGGCTGGCGGCCAATCCGGCGCGGCCGTCGCCCCAGGCGCCGCTGGGCTGGGTGATCGCGGACGACGAGGGGCGGGCCGCCGCCTTCGTCGGCAACTTCATCCAGAGGTTCTGGCTGATGGACCGCCCCGTCCTGGGCGCCAGCGGCTTTTCCATCATTGTTCCGCCCGCCCAGCGCGGCGCCGCGCCGCGCCTGATCCGCACCCTGATGCGCCAGGCCGACGGCGACTTTCGGTACACGCTGAACGCCAATCCCAAGGCGGCCCGCCTCTATCCCCGCATGGGCCTCAGCCCCTGCCCCGAGCGCGGGCATGACGTGAAGCTGGCCTGGATCATCGACCCTGTGACCTGCGGCTGGGGACGGCTGCTTCGCAACGCCGTGGAGCGCTCGCCCGGTCTCGCCGGCCGTCTGGGCGAGCGGCTGATGCCGCGCAACGCCGAGCAAATCGGCGCGCAGCCGCTTCATTCCCTGCCCCTCCCGCCCGGAATCCATTGGATCAGCGACCTGTCGGACACCTCGAGCCTGGCGGCCTTCTGGGGCGAACTGCGCTGCCAGGGCCGACTGGTCGCGGACCGCAGCCCCGCAACCCTGCGCTGGCGCATGGCGGACCCGGAGCTGACCGTGGCCCCCTTGTTGCTGGGCTGCGAGCAGGACGGCTGTCTGGTCGGCTACGCCCAGGCCGTCTTGAGCAAGGGCAGCCCCATCGAAGCGCCCGCCCTGGAAGTCGTCGATCTGATCGCCCTGGACCGGGCCCCGCACGCGGCCTCGGCGCTGATCAAGGCCGTGCTGCGTCTGGCGCCGCGCCTGGGCGTCGCCCGCGTGCGCCTCCAGGTGGTGAACGGCGCCCTGCTGGACGCCCTGGGTCCGCTGGCGCGCAGCGCGCGGCGAGAAGGCGGCTGGGGCCACTGCCACGCCCATTTCGATCCAGAGCTTGAAGATGCGGGGCGCGACTGGCGACCCACGCCCTACGACGGCGACTACGCCTTCTGCCTTCGCCCCCTGCCGATCGGCCGGCGCGTCCCGTCGACAGAAACCGTTCGCGACGCCGCCTGAAGGGCCATGGCGACCTTTAGGGGCGCGCCTTCAACTCGTCGCGGATCTCGGCCAGCAGGACCTCGGTGGCGGTTGGACCGGCCGCTTCCGGGGTCTGTTCACGGCGCAGCTTGTTGATGCCCTTGACCAGCAGGAAGACCACGAAGGCCACGATCAGGAACTGGATCAGGGTGTTGATGAAGGCGCCGTACTGGATAGCCACCTTCTCGACCGCCTCGGTGGCCGGATTTTCGGGCACCAGGACCCATTCCAGCTTGGAGAAGTCCACCCGCCCCAGCAGCAGGCCGATCGGCGGCATGATGATCTGATCGACCAGGCTGGTGACGATCTTGCCGAACGAAGCCCCGATGATGACGCCGACCGCCAGATCGACGACGTTGCCGCGCGCGGCGAATTCACGAAACTCGGTCAGCAGGCTCATTCTTCAGTCTTTCGTTCAGGCGTCGCCCGAAGCGTTCAGGCGTTCGCGAAGTTCCTTGCCGCTCTTGAAAAAGGGCACGGCCTTGGCGGGCACTTCCACCGTCTCGCCGGTGCGGGGATTGCGGCCGACGCGCGCCGGACGGCTGCGCACCGAAAAGGCGCCGAAGCCCCGCAGTTCGACCCGTCCGCCATCGGACAAGGCCTCCGTCATCTGCCCCAGGATGACGTTGACGACCCGCTCCACCTCGGCGTGCGTGAGGTGGATATTCTCGGCCGCCAGCTTCTCGATCAGTTCAGACTTGATCATTCAGGCCCCCGCCCGTGGCTGTTTCAGATGCAGTCGCTTCCGTTCAGGTCCGCACCCTAACCGCCTGACGCCACAGGAATAAAGAGGGCGCGTCAGATTAAGAGCGATTCTCAAAGGCTAGCCTCGCCATTGGTCAGCCTTCTGGCCCGACGCGCAAGAAAAAAGGCGGCTGGATTGCTCCAGCCGCCCCATTTTCTGGTCGATTTGGACGATTAGTCCTTCGAACCGGCCTTTTCGCGAAGCGCGGCGCCCAGGATGTCTCCCAGCGAAGCGCCCGAGTCCGACGAACCGAACTGTTCGATGGCCTCGGCCTCGTCCTTCATTTCCAGCGCCTTGACCGACACCGAGACGCGGCGCGTGGCCTTGTCGATGCCCGTGATCATGGCGTCGATACGATCGCCGACGGCGAAGCGTTCCGGACGTTGCTCGTTACGGTCGCGCGACAGGTCCGACTTGCGGACGAAGGCCGTGACCGGCGCGTCGTCTTCACCGAACTTGACTTCGATGCCGCCGGTTTCGATCGACGTTACGGTGACGGTGATCTGCTGGCCACGCTTGTAGACGTCGCCTTCCATCGGGTCGCCGCCGAGTTGCTTGACGCCCAGCGAGACGCGTTCCTTCTCGATGTCGACGTCCAGCACCTTGGCCTTGATCGTTTCACCCTTGCGGTAACGCTGGATGGCTTCTTCGCCCGACACGTTCCAGTCCAGGTCCGACAGGTGGACCATGCCGTCGATGTCGTTGTCCAGGCCGACGAACAGGCCGAACTCGGTAGCGTTCTTGACTTCGCCTTCGACGGTCGAACCGATCGGGTGAGCCTCGACGAAGGCTTCCCACGGGTTGTTCTGGGCTTGCTTCAGGCCCAGCGAGATGCGGCGCTTGGCGCTGTCGACGTCCAGGACGATGACTTCCACTTCCTGCGAGGTGGAGACGATCTTGCCCGGGTGGACGTTCTTCTTGGTCCAGGACATTTCCGAGACGTGGACCAGGCCTTCGACGCCGGCTTCCAGCTCAACGAACGCACCGTAGTCGGTGATGTTCGTGATGCGGCCGGTGTACTTGGCGTTGACCGGGTACTTGGCTTCGACGCCGTCCCACGGGTCCGACTGCAGCTGCTTCATGCCGAGCGAGATGCGCTGGGTGTCCGGGTTGATCTTGACGATCTGGACCTTGACGGTGTCGCCGACGGCCAGGACCTGCGACGGATGCGAGACGCGCTTCCACGACATGTCGGTGACGTGCAGCAGGCCGTCGATGCCGCCCAGGTCGACGAACGCACCGTAGTCGGTGATGTTCTTGACGACGCCTTCGCGGACTTCACCCTCTTGCAGCTGGCCGACCAGCTCCGTGCGCTGTTCGGCGCGGGCTTCTTCCAGGATGGCGCGACGCGAGACGACGATGTTGCCGCGCGGACGGTCCATTTTCAGGATGGCGAAGGGCTGTTCCTTGCCCATCAGCGGACCGACGTCGCGCACCGGGCGGATGTCGACTTGCGAGCCGGGCAGGAAGGCCGAAGCGCCGCCCAGGTCGACGGTGAAGCCGCCCTTGACGCGACCGACGATGGCGCCGTTGACCGGCTGACCTTCGGCGAAGACGACTTCCAGACGGGTCCAGGCTTCTTCGCGACGGGCCTTGTCGCGGCTGATGACCGCTTCACCCAGGGCGTTCTCGACGCGTTCCAGATAGACTTCGACGTTGTCGCCGACCTTCGGGATGACGGCGCCTTCGCCGATGCCGAATTCGCGGGCCGGGATACGACCTTCGGTCTTCAGACCGACGTCGATGATCAGGATGTCTTTTTCGATGCCGACGACGCGGCCGTGAACAACCTGGCCTTCGCCGAGGTCGCGACCCTGAAGGGTTTCGTCGAGCAGCGCAGCGAAATCGTCACGCGAGGGATTGTGGGTGTCGGTCATATAGCTCTGGGGTTATGGCGCGCGACCGAATGGCCCCGCACGGGTGGATAAACAGGGAAAGGGAAAGTCAGGTCGTCAGGACGCGAGGCCGGCGCAAGAGGCGCAAACAAATAAAGCCAGAGCGCCCGCGGAAGCCGAGGTCAGGAGCGTTGGATTTGTCCAGCGAGGTCTCTATGCCTTCCCTAACGCATCGCTGCTTGAGGGAATTCTAGACCCCGGCCCGGACTCGCGCCGCCTCGACGATACGGCGGGCCGCATCGAAGGCCGCTTCTATACCCAGATCGGTCGTATCCAGCAAGACCGCGTCGTCGGCCTGAACCATCGGCGCGGAATCCCGGCCGGAATCCCGCTCGTCGCGACGGCGAATGTCTTCCAGCATATCATTGAAGGCGATGTCCTGGCCCCGCGCCGTCAGCTGCTTCCAGCGGCGTTCGGCGCGAACCTCGGGGGTGGCGGTGACATAGAGCTTAGCTGCGGCGTCGGGCGCGATGACCGTGCCGATGTCGCGCCCGTCCAGAACGGCGCCGCCGGGCTGGCCGGCGAAGTCCTGTTGCAGCTTCAGCAGGGCGGCGCGCACGCCCGGATGGCTGGCGACCCGACTGGCCGCCTCACCCGCGTCCCGCTCGGTCAGACGCGGATTGTCCGACAGGCCGCCAAGATCCAGCGAGCGGGCCGCCGCTTCGGCCGCCTCGGCGTCGCCCAGGTCCTGCCCCGCGTCCAGCACCGCCAGGCCCACGGCGCGATACAGCAGGCCCGTATCCAGATGCGGCAGGCCGTAATGGGCCGCCAGACGCGCGGCGATGGTGCCCTTGCCCGAGGCGGCGGGGCCGTCGACGGCGATGACGAGCGCTTGGGTCAGGAGTTTGTCTTTCTTGTCACGTCACGAAGGGCGATCAGCAGGCAGAAGACCGCGAAGCCGCCCCCGACCAGAACCGAGACCCCGTAGAAGCCGCTCAGGCCCCAGAAGACAAGCGGCTTGTCGCTGAGGGCGACGTCCGGCCCCTTGCCGTGCAGCAGGATTCCCACCTGCCAGCTGCGCCACAGGAAGCGCGCGCCCTCAAAACTGCACCAGCCCATGAAGCCGGCGGCGAGGACGAACTGAAGCCAGGACCAGAGCCCGGACCTCTTTCGCGCCTCAGCCACGGCCGTCGCCGATGTCCGCGCCCAGCCCGTTCATCAGCGCGACGAAGCCGGGGAAGCTGGTGGCGATCATTTCCGGGTCCAGCACCGAGACCGGCGCTTCGGCGGCCAGGCCGAGGATCAGGTGGCTCATGGCGATGCGGTGATCATGGGCGGTGGCGACGGTCGCTCCGCTCTTCACCTGACCACCAGTGACGATGAAGCCCTCGGCCTCCTCCTCCACTGCAACGCCGCAGGCGCTGAGGCCCGCGACCATCAGGGCGATGCGGTCGCTTTCCTTGACCCGCATCTCGCCTATGCCGCGCATGACGGTGCGGCCCTCGGCATAGGCGGCGACCGCCGACAGGATCGGGTATTCGTCGATCATCGAGGCGGCGCGGTCTTCCGGCACCACCACGCCCTTGAGCGCCGAATAGCGGGCGGTGATGTCGCCGACGTCCTCGCCGCCACTGAGGCGGCGATTGGAGATCGTCAGGTCGGCGCCCATCTCGATCCAGGTGTCGAACAGGCCCGTGCGCAGCGGGTTCAGCATGACGCCCTCGACCGTGACTTCCGAACCCGGAACGATCAGGGCCGCCGCCAGGGGGAAGGCCGCCGACGACGGATCGCCCGGCACGGCCACGGCGGTTCCGGTCAGTTTCTGCCCGCCCTTGAGGCGAATACGCCAGCCCTCGCCCTCCTCGGTTACGTCCACCGTCGCCCCGAAGGCCCGCAGCATCCGCTCGGTGTGGTCGCGGCTCTTTTCCGGCTCGACCACGACGGTCTCGCCGGTCGCGTTCAGCCCGGCCAGCAGGATGGCCGACTTGATCTGGGCCGAGGCCACCGTCTGCACATAGTCTATGCCCTTCAGACCCCCGCCGTGCAGGGTCAGGGGCACCCGATCCTCGGCGCCGTTCCAGTCGAACCGCGCGCCCATGTCGGCCAGGGGCCCGGCGACGCGCTTCATCGGCCGCTTTCTCAGCGAGGCGTCGCCGTCGAAGGTCGCGCTCAGATCATAGCCGGCGGCGGCCCCCATCAGCAGACGCACGCCGGTCCCAGCGTTGCCGCAGTCGATCACGACGCCAGGGCTGCCAAAGCCGCCGTTGCCTGTCACCCGCCAGCGACCCTCGCCCAGCTGTTCGACGGTCGCGCCAAAGGCCTCGACCGCCCGCGCCGTAGCCAGGATGTCGTCGCCTTCCAGCAGGCCCTCGATCTCGGTCACGCCTTCGGCCATGCCGCCGAAGATGAGCGAGCGGTGCGACATGGATTTGTCGCCTGGCGCGCGGATGGCGCCCTGTAAAGAAACGGAAACGGGACGCGCAGTCAGGGTCGAAGGGGCAGTCACCTGGCCAAAAACTCCGATTGTTCAGGAAACGCCGCGCTGGCGCGGAGAAGAAGGCTTTTGACAGCGGCCCCCTTGGGTGGCAAGGGAGCCGGCCTAATTCCGAAATTCAACTCCTGCCGAAGGTAATCCCGTGGCCAAACCCGAACTGGGCCAAAAGCAGGTCTGCCCGAACTGCCAGGCCAAATTCTACGACCTGAACCGCCGTCCGGCGCACTGCCCCAAGTGCGACGCCGAGTTCGATCCGCTTGAGGAAGCTCTGCGCAACCGCCGCGTTCGCGGCCGCACCGGCCCCGGCTTCGCCGCGGACGACGAGGCCGAGGATCAAGTGGTCGACAAGGCGAAGGACGCCGATGACGAGGACGAGGAGAGCGAACCCTCGACCCCCGAAATCGACGAGGAAGGCCACGAGCCGATCCTGACCCCCGACGACGACGACGACGCTGAGCCCAGCGCCGACGACGCCGGCATGGGCGCCGCTGACGGCGACGACGAAGACGCCCTGGCCGACGACGATGACGACTCGGTGCCCTTCATCGAGGACGAAGACGACGACAGCCTCGACGACGACATCGTCAAGCCGTCGCGCGACGACGACTAGAGCGAAATCGGTCTGGGCGCTGCGCGTCCCGACCCAGATCTTTCGCTCCAGCATAATGCAGCGAGCCTGATTCACGGCATCGGAGGAAGCGCGCCGCGCTTCCTCCTCAACCGATCAGGCTCGACGACCAACGGTCGGAAAAATAAGCGGAAAAAAAGTTGTCAGAGCGGCTTGATCTCTCAAAAGGCCTGACATAGTTTCCGCCCCTCGCTGGGGACCACAATCTCCGGCGAGGCCGACCGAAAGGTTCGGGGCTTTAGCTCAGTTGGTAGAGCGCTTGCATGGCATGCAAGAGGTCAGCGGTTCGACTCCGCTAAGCTCCACCATCGAAGGCCTCGCGGACATCCCGCGGGGCCTTCGTCCATTCTACCCCGGTCCGCCGGGCCATACCCAGGCCGCAAGGCACGGGGCTTTAGCTCAGTTGGTAGAGCGCTTGCATGGCATGCAAGAGGTCAGCGGTTCGACTCCGCTAAGCTCCACCATCAAAGGCCTCGCGGAACCCCCGCGGGGCCTTTGTCCATTTCAGCGCCCGGTGACGCCGCATTAACCGACGCCCCTCTAGTCCCGGCGTCAGTATGCGTTTCCAGACCTTCGCCGCCGCCCTTGTCCTGATCGTGCTGCTGGCCGTCTGGCTGAACGGCGGCGCGCTCGACGACCGGCTCGCGGCCGCGCCTTCACCCGCGACGCCGCCCGCCGAGGCCGACCTGTCGTGCCGGGTCGCCTATGTCCACGACGGCGACAGCCTGAGATGCCAGGACGGCGCCCGTATCCGCCTGCACGCGGTCGCGGCGCGCGAGAAGGACGAGACCTGCTCGCCCGGCCACCCCTGCCCCGCCGCCTCGGCCGTTTCGGCCACCCGGATGCTGAAACGTCTGACCGAGGGCCGGGACCTGGCCTGCCGCACCACCGGCCGCAGCTACGACCGCGTCACCGCCATCTGCTGGACGCCGGAGGGGACAGAGGTCAACTGCGCCATGATCCGCAGCGGCACGACCGTCATCTGGCCCCGCTACAACCGCGAGACGCCGATCTGCGCCTGAGGCCGCCGAGGGCCGAGCGGCGCCGGACTGCCCTTTTTCGAGGATAGGGCGTATGGAAGCCGCCATATTTCCATTCAGAGGCACTATCGCCCGTGAGCTCATCGCAATCCCCGGCCCCGCTGGCCGCCTCCTCCGCCGAGGACAAGACCAAGACCCGCGCCATCGTCCCCGTGTCGATGCAGGGCTATGACGCCGACTTCCAGGCCTTCTCCGACGCCCTCGGCGCCTCGTTCGCCCGCTACGGCTTCGCCGTCATCGCCGACCACGGTCTGGACCAGGCGACCATCGACGCCGCCCTCGCCGACGCCAAGGCCTTCTTCGCCCTGCCCGAAGACGTGAAGCGCCAGTATCACCAGCCCGGCACGGGCGGCGCGCGCGGCCTGACCCCCTTCGGCGTCGAAGCCGCCAAGGGCGCCGCCGCCGTGGACCTGAAGGAGTTCTGGCACGTCGGCCGCGAACTGCCCGAGGGCCATCCCTATCGCCAATACATGCGCGACAACGTCTGGCCGACCGAGATCGAGGGCTTCCAGGCCCACCTCTATGGGATGTTCGAAGCCCTGGATCAGCTGGGCCGCAAGATCCTCAAGGCCATCGCCCGCTACATGAAGCTGGGCGACGACTATTTCGAGGACAAGGTCCAACTGGGCAACAGCGTCCTGCGCATGCTGCACTATCCGCCGGTCCCCGCCGATGCGCCCGGCGTGCGCGCCGGCGCCCATGAGGACATCAACGTCATCACCCTGCTGCTGGGCGCCGAAGAAGCCGGGCTGCAGTTGAAGGACGCCGACGGCGAATGGCTGGACATCGCCCCGCCGCCGGGCGCCCTGGTGGTCAACATCGGCGACATGCTGCAGCGCCTGGTCAACCACGTCCTGCCGTCGACGACGCACCGCGTGGTCAATCCCGCGCCTGAGCGTCGCGGCTTCGCCCGCTACTCGACGCCCTTCTTCCTGCACTTCAACCCGGACTTCCCGATCAAGACCCTGCCCTCGACCATCACCCCGGAAAACCCGGACCGCTACGCCGGCAAGACCATCCTGGCCGAGGACTTCCTGATGGAGCGCCTCAAGGAAATCCGCCTGATCTAGGCGGAAGACGCATCCCCAGAACAAGGAAAGGGCCGACGGAGCGATCCGCCGGCCCTTTTTGCTGGTCCGCCTGTCGCCGCGTCAGCGTGCGATGCGCAGCCGGGTGATGTCGCGGCCAATGGCCTGGAAAGCCTCGGACAGGTCTGTGTTCTTGTTCGGCGTAAAGGCGTGAGCCGCGCTCGTCGCGCATGCCCCCATGACCTCGCGCGCGGTGTCGATGCCATTTCCGCCCGTGGCGGTGCTCAGATTGAAGCCGACAGTATAGACAACGACGCCTTCCTTCTTCATCGCATCGCACAGGGCCACAGATTGCGCGAAGGGCGTGCCGTTCGGTGCGCTGCAATTGATCTGATAATTGGTGTTGCCCGCCCCATTGGTCGGCGCATCCTTGGAAATCACCCCCTGACAATAGGGGTTGTTGAACTCGCCATCCGTCATCAGAACGACCGCCTTCAAGGTCTTGGAAGGCTCGTAGACGTTTGGCGCGCTCGCCGCCGGCCAAATAGAGCTAAAGTTCGGCGACACCGCATACCAGCCCCATTCGATGCCGATCTGACCCGCCGTGGAGCCGACCGCTTGATAGGCGTCGATAAGGTCGTTCAGCCCTGTGACCCCATTCTTGGTTTCGGCCAAGTGCGTAAGGGGCGTAACCTGGTTGGTCAGGCAACGATTGTCGGAGTGAGGATAGTTACGACCGACCCAGTTGTTCGAGTCAGGCGTACGATCAGTTGGGACCAGATCTCCGCTCGCGTTCTTAACGGTCCACAGGCGTTCGCTGACGCAGGTGCTGGATGGGAGCATTCTCACCGCCGTCGTGCTGTTCCGACCGATAAAATACCGCTCCCGACAGCCGTCATAGCCGCACTGAACCGCACCTCCGCCACTGTAGGTTGATTGGTCCGGCCCTCTAAGGCCGACGCTGAACTGATGCTCTGAAATCTTGGCGACTTGGAAATAGGCGCCGTTGAGAGTGGTCATGCCCCGGACGCCAGAGATCTTCACCCAATCACCGGTTGAGAGGGTATGGTTTTCGGAAGTGACGACCACTTCGCAGGTCGTCGTCCAGCAACGACGAACTGTGCCGCTATTCTTGCTTCCGCCCCCAGAATAGCTGGAGAGCTGGAACGTATTGCCGCTCACAGACGACACCCGATGAATACGATTGTTCAGCCCGTAGGAGGCGTTGCTGACGTCGCTGATCCACACGTAATCGTTCACCGCTAAGCCGTGATTGCTCGCGGTAAAGACGCCCGACGAGATTTGCGAAATCGACTTAGCCGGGTCTGCCCAACCAACAGCGCTGATGTCCGTGGTTCCTTTCAGCGGTCCGCGCACGCTGTTAGCGTAGTTGCCCAGGTTGACGCCCATCGAGTAGGGCACGAGAGCGACTCGAGTAGTAAAGGGAGACTGCTCTTTCTGAACCACGATGGCGACCAACTCCTTGGCGGCCTTCTTCAGGCTGGTGAGCGCCGAACCTGCCATCGAACCGGTGATGTCCAGAACCAGCGCCACCTCGACGTTGCGCGACGCGCGCAAGACTTCAGAGGAGCTGCCGACCGGCAGGCGATCGTCCATCAGGGTCCCGTAGGGCGGCAGGACGATGTTGGCGACCAGCACCTTCACCTGAACCTTCGCCGTGGCGATGATGGTGTTTCCATCCAGCCTGAAGTTCGCGGAGTCCCGAAGCAACTTGCCGTTCTCGTCCGTCTCGAAATAGGAAGGCATATTGGCCTTCAGCGCGGCCAGGCCAGCCTTGTTGAGATCAGCGTCTTCGGTGAACGGGGTCCGGGCGGCGGCCAGGGCGGCGGCGTCCAGGGCGTCCTGCAGATTAGCCCTGACCTTTGACGCCTGGTGGATGTCGATGGCGCCCAGGGTGATCATCAGCAGCACCGGCAGGGCCAGGGCGAACATCATCGCCACATTGCCGCGCGTGCCTGCCATGAAGCGCGCCGCGAAGCGACGCGTCGCACCCGTCAGTCGGCTCAAACCGTTCTTCACCGTGTCGGCCCCACCTGGAATCGTCGGCGGACGCAGGTCCGCATTTCGGCGAACCGTGACGGATTTCGGTTAAGGGATGCCTCTACGGCGACGGTTAACGCCGCCTTAGAGCGAATATCAGGCCCTAGCGATCAACGCAGGCGTCCAGCCCCTGCTGACGCACCGTGCCCATGGCGGCCTGGATGCGGCTGGCCCGACGGCGGACATAGGGGCCGGGATCGGCGGCCCGATAACGGCGCGGGCTGGGCAGGATGGCGGCCAGGCGAGCGGCCTCGCGCGCCGTCAGGTTCTCGGCGCTCTTGTTGAACCAGTGACGCGAGGCGGCCTCGGCGCCATAGACGCCCGGCGCCCATTCGGCGACGTTCAGATACATCTCCATGATCCGCCGCTTGCCCCAGACGGCCTCGATCAGGCCGGTGTAGCCGACCTCCAGACCCTTCCTCACCCAGTCGCGGCTGGGCCAGAGGAAGACGTTCTTGGCCGTCTGCTGGCTGATGGTTGAGGCGCCGCGCCGCTTGTCCGAGCCGCGCTGTTCGGCGCGTTCGTTGGCCTCCATCGCCTTCTGGATGGCCTCGACGTCAAAGCCGTGGTGCTGACAGAAGCGCGCGTCCTCGGCGGCGATCACCGCCTCGACCAGACGCGGCGAGATATGGTCCAGCGAGCGCCAGCGATAGTCCATGCCCTGCCCCGCCGCCGCCTGCTGGATCATCAGGATGGTGAACAGCGGCGGCACGAAGCGATGCAGCACCACCCCGCCGATCGGGATCAGAGCCAGGATCAGCAGCAGGGTCAGCAGCGGGCGCCGCTTGCGGGTCTTCGCACGGGTCATGCCGCCATCCTGCCGGGCTCAAGCGTCAGCGCAAGCGAGATTACAGCGAGACCACGCCCGCCTGACCGTCTTCGTCGGCCCAGGCGATGCGGGCCGAACCCGCGCTCATGGCCAGGGCGACGATGGGCGCGCCCTTGTCTTCCTTGATGAAAGCCAGCCCCTGCCCCGCCGGATCGGCCCACCAGACCCGGCCGTCTTCCAGACCTGCGGCCAGTCGCCCATGCTGTTCGGCGGCGGCGACGTGGGCGATCAGGGTCGTCTCGTCAAAGCCGATCTCGGTCGCCTCGCGCCCCATCGGGCCATTGGCGCCGATGAAGGGCCACAACACCACGCCCTGCGCCCCCGAGGTCGCCAGCAGCTGACCCTTGGCCATGAAGGCGAAGCTCTTCACCTTGGTCGGATAGCCGCCCATCCGCATGTTCTTCTGATCCTTCAGCCGCCAGCCGTGCAGTTGCGCGTCCTGCATCGAGGTGACGACGAAGGCGCCGTCGGGCGAGAAGGCCACCGCCAGGTGCGACCCGGCCCAGGCCAGCTTGACCGGCTGCTGCTGCTCGATGCGCGCGTACCACAGGGCCGCCCCGCCATAGGTGGCGGTGGCGATGCGCCGTCCCTTGGGGTCAAAGGCCACGCCAGATACGGTGCGTTCGTGCTGAAAGTCGCGGCGGAAGCTCACGTCCTTCACATCGATCACCGACAGGGTGCGCCCCGCGGAAAAGGCGATCAGGCCGGAGGCCGGCGAGGCGGCGATGGAATCGATCCATTGACCCTTGGCGGTGGCCAGCAGCACGGCCTCGCCCTCGCGGCTCCACACCACCTTGCCGTCGTCGCCGCCGGTGACGACGCCCTCGCCCGAGGGGTGGACGGCGGCGCACAGGATGGCGCCGTCATGGACCTCGCTGCGGGCGCCGTTCTCGAACCGCACCGAGCCGTCGCCCAGGGCGAAGATCGCGCCCGTCTTGTCGAACAGGGCGGCGGTGACCTGGGCGTCGAAGGAGAAGGCAGTCATGTCGGCTCGCAGGCAGAGAGAAAAGTCAGACGCGCCTCATAGCGCCCCGCGTCGCGTCTGTCGCGCGCTGGCCGACGCGGGCCTATAGAGTTCCCCATGACCCTGCTGCTCATTCCCGGCTTCATGGCCGACGCGACCCTGTGGGACGCCCTGACCGCCGACCTGGCCCCGTTCGGGCCGCTGGTCGCGACCGACCTGAGCCGCGGCGAAGACATCGAGAGCATGGCCGCCGCCCTCCTCAGCGACGCGCCCGACACCTTCATCGCCGTCGGCTTTTCCATGGGCGGCTATGTGGCGCGCGAACTGGCGCGGATCGCGCCGGAGCGGGTCAGCGCCCTCATCCTGATCGCCACTTCGGCGCGCGGCGACACCGAAGAGCTGATCCGCCAGCGCCGCTCCGCCTTGAAGGCGGCGCCAAAGTCATTCAAGGGCTTGAGCCGCCCGGCCATCGTCTCGTCCCTGCATCCCGATCTGGCGACCGACGAGGCCATGATCACCCGCGTCCGCGACATGGGCCTGAGGCTCGGCGGCGAGGTCTTCCATCGCCAGTCAGCCATGGCCCGCGCCGGCGACCTGGACCGACTGGACGAGATCACCCAGCCGACCCTGATCATCGCCGCCGACGCCGACCGCCTGCGCGGGCCGGATGAGGCCGAGGAACTGCATCGAGGCATCGCCGGCTCGACGCTGGTTCATATCCCCGACAGCGGCCACATGATCCCGCTGGAACAGCCCAAGGCCTTGGCGCGCGTGATGACGGAGTGGCTATCCAAACTCCCGACGTCCTAGGCGACGGTCAGAGGACCTCGGCCCCACCTTTCCTGGATCATTCCCGCATCCAGACCGGCAGGTCGCGCTCGCCATGCAGAACCCGCCACAGGTCGATCCGGTCTTCACGTTCCACATAGAAGAGCAGGTAGGGATAGCCGCGAACGCGCCAGAACCGCAGCTCCGGCAGATCAAGCTCATGAGCATAGCGGGCCGAACCAGAGGCGGGATGCCGGGCCACATGATCCAGGGCGTCTTCAAGCGCATCGACGAAAGCGCTGGCGACAACCTCACCCGCCGTCGTGAGATAGTGGTCCAAGGCCTGGTCGATGTCGCGCGCCGCCTGCTCGCGCGGGAGGACGACCTTGATCTTCACGCGGAGCGACGGCCCTTGATGCGCGCCCGTAGGGTGTCGAAGTAGGCCGCGTCGGCGGGTTCGGCCGGGCTGGATTCCGCCCCGCCCAACAGCAGGCCCCTCAGTCTCTGCCGATCGCCGTCCTTGCGGATCAGATCGCGGACATACTCGCTGGAAGAGCCATAACCGCGCGCCTCGACCTGTTCGTCCACGAAGGTCTTCATCGGATCGGGAAGCGAGATGTTCATCGTGCTCATGGGCAAAGCCTACGCCGATGGCAAAAAATGGCAACATACCCTTCCGCCGTCATCGCTGCCTTCGTGCGGATGACGGTCATAAGGAAAGCGCCTCAGCCCTTGTGCGTCTCGACCCAGCGCTGGGTCATCAGCGCGCCCGAGGCGTAGGCCTCCTGCAGTTCGACGCTCCAGTAGTTCAGCATGTCCAGCGGAATGACCGCGCCCGAGACGGCGCAGACGACGTGGTCGCCGCCCTTGACGATCTCGAACTCGGGCGTGCCGTAGATCACCTTGGCCTCGACCCGCGCGCGAGGGGGCGGGTTCATGCCGCGCAGGCCTCGAACCCGGCCTTGAGCGCGGCCTCGTCGAGATCGCGGCCGATGAAGACGGCGCGGCTCCAGCGGCGTTCCTTCTCGCCCCAGGGCTTCTGCAGGTCGCCTTCCAGGATCATGTGCACGGCCTGGAAGACCAGACGCCGGTCCTCGCCGTCCACGTCGATGATGCCCTTGGCGCGCAGGATGTTCTGGCCCTGCTCACCCAGCAGCTTGTCCAGCCAGGCGGTGAACTTGGCGCCGTTCAGCGGGCGATCCAGCGTCAGCGAGATGCCCTTGATGTCGTCGTTGTGGGCGTGACCGCGCGGGCCGTGGTCGTGATGATCGTGATCATGTCCATGGTCGTGGTCATGGCCGCAGTGCTCGTCATGAACATGGTCGTGACCATGGTCATGCCCGTGCCCGCAGTCGGCGTCGTGAACGTGGCCCTCGGCGCCGTGGGGCGGGTTCACGAAGTCAGGGCGGACCTCGACGATGCGCTCCAGATCAAAGCCGTGCAGGCCCAGAATCTGATCCAGCGGCACATTGGCGCGCTCGGCGCGAATGATCGGGGCCAGCGGGTTCAGGGCGCGCAGACGGCGCTCGACGGCGGCCAGCTCCTCGTCCGTCGCCAGATCGACCTTGTTCAGGATGATGCGGTCGGCAAACGCCACCTGCTCGCGCGCTTCCTTGGAATCGTCCAGACGCGCCATGACGTGCTTGGCGTCGACCAGGGCGGTGACGCTGTCCAACTGGGTCTTGGCCTTGACCTCCTCGTCGACGAAGAAGGTCTGGGCCACCGGGCCGGGGTCGGCCAGACCCGTGGTCTCGACGATGATGGCGTCAAAGGCGGGCTTGCCCGGACGCTGACGCTTCATCAGGCCCGAAACCACGCGGATCAGGTCGCCGCGCACCGTGCAGCAGACGCAGCCGTTGTTCATCTCGAACACGTCCTCGTCGGCGCCGACCACCAGGTCGTTGTCGATGCCGATCTCGCCGAACTCGTTGACGATCACGGCGTAACGCTTGCCGTGATCCTCGGTGAGGATGCGGTTCAACAGGGTGGTCTTGCCGGCGCCGAGGTAGCCGGTGAGGACGGTGACGGGAGTCTTCTGGGTCATGGGCGGCTAGATGGAGCTTCAAGAGAAGAAAGAAAAGGGTGCGCGCTTTCCTCCCCACTTGTGGGGAGGGGGACCGCGTAGCGGTGGAGGGGGCGGCGCAGACGGCTGACGGGGAGTCGCCCCCTCCGTCACGTCGGCTTCGCCGCCGCGCCACCTCCCCATGGAATGGGGAGGAAAGCGTGAACTCAGCAGGCCGGACAATCCGGCAAGGCGCTGCTTTCCAACTGGAAGGTCGTGTGGCTGACGCCGAAACGGCTGCGGGCCACGGCCTGCGCCTCGACCAGAAGCGCGTCGGCGTCGGGCCGGTCGTGGACCAGATGCGCCGTCAGGGCCGTGTCCGTGGTCGACAGCCCCCAGATGTGCAGGTCGTGCACCGCGCTGACGCCCGGCAGAGCCAGGAAGGCGGCGCGGACCTCGGCCACCTCGACGCCGCTCGGCGCGGCGTCCAGCGCCAGGTTGACCGAATCCTTCAACAGGCCCCAGGTCCCGATCATGATGACGGCGACGATGGCCAGGCTGACCAGGGCGTCGATCACGGCCCAGCCGGTCAACAGGATCACCGCCCCGGCGATGACCACGCCCAGCGACACGGCGGCGTCGGCCATCATATGCAGATAGGCCCCGCGCACGTTCAGGTCCTTGTGCTGGTCCTTCATGAACAGCAGGGCCGTGCCCAGGTTGATGAAGAAGCCGATGCCCGCCACCACCATGATGACGCTGGACTGGACGGGCGCAGGCTCGGCCAGCCGCCGCACGGCCTCGAAGGCAATGGCGCCACAGGCGAAGATCAGCAGCAGGGCGTTGCCCAGGGCCGCCAGCACCGTCGCCTTGCCAAAGCCGTAGGTCCGCTTGGGCCCCGCCGCGCGCCGCGCCAGCCAGGCCGCGCCCCCGGCCATGGCCAGCCCCAGAACATCGGACAGGTTGTGGCCCGCATCGGCCATCAGCGCCGCTGAATCGGCCCAGACCCCGGCCCCGAACTCGCAGACCACAAAGGCCAGGTTGACGATCAGACCGACGGCGTAGCGCCAATCGCCCGTATCCACCGGTCCATGATGATGCCCGCCGATGCCGTGGGAATGGCCGTGGCCATGGTCATGGTCATGACCCGAATGGTCGTGGCCCGCGTGGGAATGATCGTGGTCGTGTGCGTGATCGTGCGCCATGCAACCCCTGTAGGCCCGCCCGCCGCTCCGCGTCAACGACAACGAACATAAGTCATTGAATGTAAATATATAACCTATCAGCAGCCAGTGATCGGACCTAGTGCTGATGGGTCATCACCAGCAGGCCGATGACGATCAGGGAGATCCCGAGAATGGCGCCCTCATAGCGCGCCCAGCGCTCCAGCCGCAGGATGGAGTATCCGGCGCTGGCCAGGGCGGACAGCAAGGTCATGCCCAGCACCGTCCCCGCCGCAAAGCTGAGGGTCAGCAGGCCCAGGGCCGCGACGCCCTCGGTCGCCGACGACAGATAGATGGGCAGCAGCACCTCGCCCGGCGTCACCGCCATCATCAGCACCAGCCCCCAGAAGGCGGCGCGGTCCGACACGGCGGGCTCGGGAACCTCGGCCTCAGGCCCCGTCGCCGTGATCGGCTTCTGCAAGGAGGCCCGCGCCAGATAAAAGGCGCCGAAGATAAACAGCAGGGCCGCCGACAGGTGGGGCAGCAGGCCGCCGATCCAGGCGTTCAACGCCAGCCCCGCCGCCACGATCAGCGACCCGACCAGGGCCGTCGAGGCGATGTGAGCCAGCCCCGCCGTCACCGCGACCGTCATGACCCGCATCAGGCTCCACCGCTGCGCCCGGCCCACCAGAACAAAGGGCAGCCAGTGGGTCGGCATGGCCGCATGCAGGAAGGCCGCGACGAATCCCCCGCCCAGCAGGGAAATCAGGACGGGCTGTTGGAGATCGGGCGGCGACATTCCGGCCCCTTTATACTGTTACTTTGTAACGGTCGAGAGCGCGATTGAACGAATCCGCCGCAAATCCCCTCCCTTACGCGGGCGTTCTTCCTATTGCGAAACAGCGACAAATCAGGCCACATCGCCGCTGCAACGCCGCCTGCGCACGGGTTTTAGCCCCGAAGGCCGCCCTTTCGCGTTGACTCTGGCTCGCCCTTCCGTATATGTCGCCGCTCTTCGCCCGCAGGGTTTCCTGACGGGCGCATTCTTTTTTGCGTTCACGCTGAGGCTTCCAAATGTACGCGGTGATCAAGACCGGCGGAAAGCAGTACCGGGTCCAACCGGGCGATGTGATTGTTGTCGAGAAACTCGACGGCGACGCTGGCGCTGCCGTCAATTTCGGTGAAGTCCTCATGCTGGGCGGCGACAAGGGTGTGACGGTCGGCGCTCCGCTGATCGACGGTGCGGCGGTTGCTGCAACCCTGGTCGAAACCCGCAAGGGCGAGAAGATCAAGATCTTCAAGAAGACCCGTCGTCAGGGCTATCGCCGCACGAACGGCCATCGTCAGATGGAAACCGTCCTGCGCATCACCGGCATCGAAGGCGCCGGCGAGAAAGCCAAATGGGACGGCACGGTCGACCTGATGACCAAGGCTGAAATCAACGCTCGCGCCCGTGGCCTCGCCCCGCGCGTCGAAGCTGTTGAAGCCGAGGCTGCTCCGGCCAAGAAGGCTCCCGCCAAGAAAACCGCCAAGGCTGAAGGCGCCGAAGCCTAAGGTATTCGCCGGCGCTGGATCAGCGCCAGACCAGATCGTCAGGGTGCGCTCAAATAGGCCGAATGGCCGGTAGCGCCCCAAGAAGAGGAGCAGCAAGATGGCTCATAAGAAATCCGGCGGTTCGTCGCGTAACGGTCGCGACTCTCACTCCAAGCGCCTTGGCGTGAAGAAGTATGGCGGCGAGCACGTGCTGGCCGGCAACATCCTCGTGCGTCAGCGCGGCACCACCTTCCACCCGGGCGACAACGTCGGCCTGGGCCGCGACCACACCCTGTTCGCCACGGCGACCGGCGCTGTGAAGTTCACCACCAAACGTGGTGGCCGTTGTTACGTGTCGATTCTCGCCGCGGCCAACGACGACGCTCAGGCTATGGCCGCCGAGTAACGCGAACTGGACCAAAATCCGGGATCGCGTTGCTCTTAGAAGCCGCGATCCGGACCAGGGAAATATTCCGCGGGGAGTCTGGATCACCAGGCTCCCCGTTTGCGTTTCCCCGCCTCGCTGACCGCCCGAGCCCTGATGAACAAGGACGGCGGTCGCACCAAAGGGGCGTGACCCATGTGCGTGATTGAAACCTCTCCCGTCGTCGAAACCCGGCGTCTCATCCTGCGTGCGCCCGGCGCCCAGGACGTCCGCCGCATTGCGGCCATGGCCAACGACCGCGACATCGCGCGCATGACCCAGCGCATGCCCCACCCCTTCCAGGTGGAAGACGCCGAGGACTTCGTCCTGCACGTCGCCGCCCAGGATCCCAAGCGCGCCAACACCTTCGTCATCGAGCACGAGGACCTGGGGCCGGTCGGCGTCATCGGCCTGTTCGAGAACGAGGATAAGGTGCCCGAGACCGGCTACTGGATCGGTCGCGACTTCTGGGGCCGGGGTTTCGCCACCGAGGCCCTGGAAGGCGCCCTGGTCTGGGCCTCCAAGCGCTGGAAGCGCCGCGCCCTGATGGCCGGCCACTTCGCCGACAACCCCGCCTCCGGCCGCGTGCTGGAAAAGGCCGGCTTCCTCTATACGGGCGAGACCCGCCGCGCCTTCAGCCGGGCGCGCGGCGAGATCGCCGACACGCGGATGATGGTCTGGCTGGCGTGATAGAACGCTGATTTCACGTGAGTTTGGTCAACAGTGCAGTTTTTTCCGAGATCGGAAAAAAGCCTGTTGACCGGCCCCGAGCTCCCCCCTATTAGTCCGGGCCTCGGCGGGGCGACCCACCGGGCCCAGGTGGCGGAATTGGTAGACGCGCTGGCTTCAGGTGCCAGTGGCTTAACGGCCGTGGAGGTTCGAGTCCTCTCCTGGGCACCACATTCTCAAGCGGCGTCGTATCCCACGGATACGGCGCCGTTTGTCATTTCAGCCCTGCTTTCATCATCCATGACGGCGAAGGTTGGCGCTGCGTCCTAGCGATAGCGCGCGGTTCGTCTATGTTGTCGCCCTGATCGACCACCCGAGTTTCTGAGCATGACCGTTTACCTGCACGAAGGCGACCTGCCCGACGGCCTCGACCTCGGCCCCGAGGTCGCGATCGATTCCGAGACCATGGGCCTGCGCTTCCGTCGCGACCCGCTGTGCGTGGTGCAACTGTCGTCGGGCGACGGCGACGCCCATGTCGTGCGGCTGAGCCGCCCCGACTATGACTGCCCCAACCTGAAGCGGCTTCTGGCCGATCCCAAGGTGCTGAAGCTCTTCCACTTCGGCCGCTTCGACATCGGCATGTTCGACCTGCACCTCGGCGTCGAGACCCGCCCGGTCTATTGCACCAAGATCGCCTCCAAGCTGGCCCGCACCTATACCGACCGTCACGGCCTGAAGGACGTGGCGCGCGAACTGGCCGGGGTGGACATGTCCAAGGCCCAGCAGAGCTCGGACTGGGGTTCGCCGGTCCTGTCGCAGGCCCAGCTCGACTACGCCGCCTCGGACGTTCTCTACCTGCACGCCATCAAGGCGAAGCTGGACGCCATGCTGGAGCGCGAAGGCCGCGCCGAGCTGGCCCGCGCCTGCTTCGACTTCCTGCCCACGCGTTCGCGTCTCGACCTGGCCGGTTGGGACGAGATCGACATCTTCGCCCACGCCTGAGGACGCGCATGAGCGACCGCGACGCCCAGGAAGCGCGCAAGCGCGCCGACGAGGCCCGGGTCGCCCAGGCGGGCGAGCGCTGGCGCGCGCGCTCGCGCCGGGTCAAGCTTTACCGCCGTGTCCTGCCCATCCTCATCCTGATGCTGGCGGGCGGCGCCCTGACCTGGACCGTGTTCCGCACCGTCATGTCGGGGGTCGAGCGCAAGGCCAGCGAAAGCCGCGAGATCCGCCTCGACAACCCCATGTTCCACGGCCAGGACGCGCAAGGCCGCTCCTTCGTCATCGGGGCCCAGGGCGCGATCCGCGATCCGTCCACCGGCTATTTCCGCCTGGTCGGCCCCCTGCTCCGCCTGAACCTGGGCGGTCGCAAGACGACAGAACTGACGGCGGACGGCGGCACCTATATCGAGACCCAGCGCAAGGTGGTGATCGGGCCGAACGTGAAAATTTCGGACGGCGGCTCCGGCTTCGTCCTGACCACGCCGGAAGCCGTGGTCGACACCAACACCGGCGTGGTGACAGGCGACAAGGGCGTCCAGGGGCAAGGCCCTCTTGGAACCATAAACGCTTCGTCCTATGCCATCTATGATCAAGGCCAGCGGGTCGTCTTCAGCGGCCAGGGCGACAACAAGATAAGCGGGACCATCAACCCCGCGGGATCCGGCAAATGACCATGTCCAAGTCGAACACCATGATCGCAGGCGCCGCCCTGCTGCTGGCCCTGACGGTCCCCGCAGCATCAGGGGCGCAAAGCCGTGCTGACGCCTCCAAGCAGCCGGTCCAGTACGGCGCCGACGGCGGCGAATATACGCCCAACGGCTTTGCCCTGCGCGGCCGGGCCGAACTGACCCAGGGCGGCAACCGCCTGCGCGCCGACGCCATCACCGGGGTCACGGCCAACGGCGACCTCAGCCGGGTCGAGGCCACCGGCAATGTCTATTTCGTCACCCCGGATCAGAGCATGCGCGGCGACCGCGCCGTCTACACCCTCGGCAACGCCGAGGTCGTGGTGACGGGCGACGTCATCCTGACCCAGGGCAAGAACGTCCTGACCGGCAACCGCCTCGTCTATAATGTCCGCACCGAGAGCGCCCGCATGGAAGGCGGAAACGGCCGCGTCCAGGGCGTCTTCTATCCGCAAGGGAACTGACCCCGCTTGGCGCGCAAGGAACTCTCAGCCCTCAACCTCGATCAGGCGGACGCCGACGACGCGCCCGCCGCTGAAGAGGCGCGCCACACCGGCCTGCGCGTCGAGCACATCGCCCGCAGCTTCGGCCAGCGTCAGGTGGTCAAGGACGTGTCCCTGACCGTCCAGCGCGGCGAGGTCTGCGGCCTGCTCGGTCCCAACGGGGCGGGCAAGACCACCTGCTTCTACATGATCACCGGCCTGATCCCGGCCGACAGCGGCTCGATCTGGCTGGACGGCGAAGAGATCACCCAGCAGCCCATGTACCAGCGCGCCCGCATGGGTCTGGGCTATCTGGCGCAGGAAGCCTCCATCTTCCGCGGCATGACGGTCGAGCAGAACATCAAGGCCGTTGTCGAACTGCATCAGAAGACCGCCGCCGGCGTCCGCGACGAGACGACCCGCCTGCTGGAAGAGCTGCGCATCGACCATCTGCGCCTGGCCCCGGCCACCGGCCTGTCGGGCGGCGAGCGTCGCCGCGTCGAGATCGCCCGCGCCCTGGCCGCCCGGCCCAGCTTCATGTTGCTGGACGAACCCTTCGCCGGCATCGACCCCTTGGCCATCGCCGACATCCGTCACGTGATCGGCTACCTGTCGAGCCAGGGCATCGGCGTGCTGATCACCGACCACAACGTTCGCGAGACCCTGGACATCATCGACCGCGTCTCGATCATCTCGGCCGGCTCGGTCCTGTTCGAAGGCACGGCGGACGAGGCCGTTCGCGACCCCGAGGTCCGCCGCGTCTATCTGGGTGAAATGTTCGGCTGACGCCGAGGATCGCACGCCCGCCTCGCCTCAGGCATCACAATCCGTCCGCGCAATCCCTTGCCCGGCAAGGGACGGACGCTGGCTCGCGCTCCTATAGGTCGCAGGGCTTTGGGATCGACTAGGATCAGCGTCCGGTCTTTGACATCGTCCCCCGCCGCCTTCGCCCGCCCCACGCCGAGACCGCCGTTCAGCCCGGCCGTCCACGTATCCCTGGCGGTCGCCCGCGCGCCGCCGATGGCGCCAATTGCACTGTTTTTTCTTGGCGCGGTGCAATGCCGCGGCCTCGCAGACCACGCGCCACAGGCCATCGGCTGCGGCGCTCACCCGACGTTAAACTCTCTGCCTCACGATCCCAGCAAGAACCGGGCCACAGGCTCGCGGGAGGGATTGAAACGACGTGATCGGTCAGAGGCTTGAGGTCAGACAGGGTCAGGGGCTGGTCATCACGCCCCAGCTGCAGCAGGCGATCAAGCTGCTGCAGCTGTCGAATCTCGAACTGGAAGCCTACGTCGAGGCCGAGCTGGAAAAGAACCCTCTGCTGCAACGCGACGAGGGCGACCAAGGCGGAGACGGCCCCGCCGAACCCGCGGAAGCCGCCGCCTCGGGCGAGGCCGGCGAACTGCAGTTCACCGAGCCGTCGGGCGACGCCGAGCACGCCATGGATGCGCGCACCGAGGATCTCTACGACGACGCCCCCGGCGAACGCGACGCCGACCGCAAGCGCGACGCGGGCGAAGGCGAGCAGCCCGGCCTGTCCGACTGGTCGCGCGCCGGCGCCGGCGGCGGCATGGACGGCGAGGACATGGAGCGCCCCGACACGCGCGACGCCACCCTGTGGGAGCATCTTCAGGCCCAGGCCTCGTCCGCGGGGTTCAGCCCCGCCGAACACGCCATCGCCCTGACCCTGATCGACGCCACCGACGAGGGCGGCTACCTGCGCGGCGAGCTTCAGGAATTCGCTGACCGCCTGGGCGTCGATCTGGCGCGAATCGAGGCGGTCCTGGCCGTCTGCCACGGCTTCGAGCCGACCGGGGTCATGGCCCGATCGGCCCCCGAATGCCTGAAGCTGCAACTGGTCGAACGCAACCGCTTCGACCCGGCCATGGAAGCCCTGCTCGACAATCTGGAGCTGCTGGCGCGGCGCGACCTGCCCGCCCTGCGCAAGGTCTGCGGCGTCGACGCCGAAGACCTGAACGAGATGATCGCCGAGCTAAAGGGCCTGACGCCGCGCCCCGGCGCCGGCTTCGGCGGCGAGCCGGCCCAGACGGTCGTGCCCGACGTTCATGTCCGTCCCGACCCGGCGGGCGGCTGGCGCGTCGAACTGAACAGCGAGACCCTGCCCCGCCTGCTGATGGACAAGCGCTATCACGGCGTGGTCGCGGCGGGCGCGCGATCCGAAACCGAAAAGACCTTCGTGGCCGAATGCGCCGCCCAGGCCAGTTGGCTGGTCAAGTCGCTGGACCAGCGGGCCAAGACCATCCTCAAGGTCAGCTCCGAGATCGTGCGCCAGCAGGACGCCTTCCTGGCCTTCGGCGTGGAGTTCCTGCGTCCGCTGAACCTGAAGACCGTGGCCGACGCCATCGGCATGCACGAATCAACAGTCAGCCGCGTCACCTCCAACAAGTATGTCTCGACCCCCCGCGGGGTTTTCGAGCTGAAATTCTTCTTCACCGCCGCCATCCAGTCGTCAGACGGCGGCGCCCTGCACTCGGCCGAAGCCGTCCGCCATCGGATCAAGGCCATGATCGACAGCGAAGGCGCCGACGGCGACGTGCTGAGCGACGACCGGATCGTCGAGATCCTCAATGAAACCGGCATCGACATCGCCCGACGCACCGTGGCCAAATACCGGGAAGCCCTTAGAATTCCGTCCTCTGTCCAGCGCCGCCGCCTGATGAAGGCCGGCTGATCACGCTGCGGCGAAGCGTCACCACAAATCGGTGATCGGCGTTGACACCAAACGCAACCCGTCGCGTTCTATGCCTATGCAGATCCAAGTCAGCGGCAAGCAAGTGGATGTCGGCGAAGCGCTAAGCTCGCGCATCTCCCAGGAACTCGAAGAAGGAATCGGCAAGTACTTCGCCCGTGGCGGCGATGACGCCGAGGTCGTGGTGTCCAAGGACCGCCACGGCTTCCGCGTCGACTGCTGGGTCCGCCTGGCCTCAGGCCAGAGCTTGGTGACCACGGGCTTCGGCGGCGACGCTCAGGCCGCCTTCTCAGACAGCCTGGACAAGCTGGAGAAGCGGGTTCGTCGCTACAAGCGCCGCCTGAAGGATCACCACATCGGTCCCAAGGGCCTGTCGCCTGAGAAGACCGAGGACGCGGCGCGTGAAGTCGCCGCCATGACCGTCTTCCGCAATCCCGAAACGGTCGACGAAGACGCCTTCGGTGAGGCTGGTACGCCTGATGAGCCCCCGCCCGTGGGCATGGTCATCGCCGAAACCGAGTCGGAGATCCGCACCATCACGGTCGGCCGTGCGGTGCTGGAGCTGGACATGACCGGCTATCCGATCGTCATGTTCCGCAACGCCGCCCATGGCGGTCTGGCGGTCGTCTATCGCCGCCCGGACGGCAACGTCGGCTGGATCGACCCGGAGCGCACGCTCAAGACGACAAACGGCGCCGGATCTTAAGGCGCTTCCACGCGGAGGGCGAAGGCGCTAGAAGACGCCCGCCCTTCCGCAATGTCGGGTTTGAGCTTCGGGGTCATCATGGACATCGCTGATTTGCTGTCGTCGGGCGGGATCGTCCTGCGGGGCGGCGTCTCATCCAAGCGCCAGGCGCTTCATACCGTGGCCGAGGCCGCTTCCATCGCCCTGGGCATCGACGAAGGCCGGGCGCTGGACGCCCTGCTGGAACGCGAAGCCCTGGGCTCGACGGGACTGGGGTCCGGCGTCGCCGTGCCCCATGCCCGGGTTGCGGGTCTGGACCGCGTCTGCGCCGTCTTCGTGCGGCTTGAAACGCCGGTGGCCTATGAGTCGCTCGATGATCGCCCGGTCGACCTGCTGTTCGCCCTCTTCGCCCCGCTGAACGCCGGCGCCGAACACCTGCGCGCCCTGGCGGCGGTGTCGCGCGCCATGCGGTCGCCGCACCTGCGCGAACACCTGCGTCAGGCCCGCACCGTCGACGCCGTCCGCGCCCTGTTCGTCAAGGACGCCCCTGTCGCGGCCGCCTGACCAAGCGGCGCACGCAGACAGGCCAATAGCGCCGGACCCGCTCAGGCAGGCCGAATGGAAAGTAGCGCACCTAGAATCAGTGAACCGAGACGGGTTCCAGCTCGTGTGCGGCGGCGGCGGCGAAGGCCGTCTCGCGATCCAGCATGACCGCCAGCCGTTCGCCGTCGGCGCCGTGAACCGCATAGAGGATCTGTTCGGGATCAATCTCGATGCCCGGAGCCTCGATGTGGGCGTCCGCCATCACGTCTGACGCGCGGATCGCGCGCACATAGACGAGGTCGGGGGCGCCGAGGCCGGCGAAGTCTTTTTTGTTCATCATCGGCGTCATAGGACCGCCTCCTTACGCTTGACTGAACGCCCGGCGCGCCGGGCGGTTCGACGGCATGCTCAGCCCGTCGTGATGGGAATGCGGCGGACCTGCCGCTCCTGCTCCGGACGAACCATGTCCACATGCAGCAGGCCGTGTTCGAGGCGCGCCTCGGCGACCTCCAGCCCGTCCGCCAGGACAAAGCTGCGCACAAAGCCGCGCGCTGCAATGCCGCGATGTAGGAAGGCCTGTTCGCCCTTGCCGGCGTCGTCGCGCTTGCCCGCGATCGTCAGCTGGCGGCCCTCCAGGGTGATGGCCAGTTCCTCGGGGGCAAAGCCGGCCACGGCCAGACTGATGCGCACCGCCGCCTCGCCGACCTGCTCGACATTATAGGGGGGATAGCTCTCGGCCGCCGCCTTGGCCGCGCGGTCGATCAGGGCGCGGGTGTGGTCGAACCCCAGTAGAAAGGGGCTGTCAAACAGGATGGTGCGCGTCGTCATGGGGCCCTCGCAAACAAGCGACCTCAGCCGTCCGCGTCCTCCCTGAAGCGGCAAGGACGCCGGCTGTAAGACTACAAATGGTCATGGCGCGCCGGGTGGTCAACCGGAACCCCCGATGTCGCAGCTGTTCACGCGACATACAGGTCGGAACCTTCACTGTAGCGCCGCGTTCTGTCCCCAGTTCCTGCAAATCGAGAGACTAATTTCATGCGCGCCAAACTCGCCGTCGCCAGCATCAGCCTTGCCGCCCTTCTGGGCGCGACCGCCTGCACCACGACCGATCCCTACAGCACGGCCCCGAACCGCAACAACACCGGCACGGGCGCCATCGCCGGCGCCCTGGGCGGCGCCCTTCTGGGCTATCTGACCAACACCTCGAACGGCGAACAGGGCCGTAAGAACGCCCTGATCGGCGCCGGCGTCGGCGCCCTGGCAGGCGCAGGCGTCGGCCAGTACATGGACCGTCAGCAGCGCGCGCTGGAAGCCGAACTGTCCGGCACCGGCGTCGGCGTGGCGCGTCAGGGCGACACCCTGGTGCTGCGTATGCCGTCCGACGTGACCTTCGCCACCAACCAGTCCTCGATCGACAGCCGCTTCCTGCCCGTCCTGGCCGATGTTGCCCGGGTGCTGAACGAGTATGATCGCTCGATGGTCGACGTCATCGGCCACACGGATTCCTCGGGCGGCGACGCCATCAACCAGCCTCTGTCGGAGCGCCGCGCCTCTTCGGTCGCCGCCTATCTGATGAACAACGGCGTGATCCGCGAACGCCTCTATGTCGCCGGCAACAGCGCGCGCAACCCGATTGGCGACAACAACACGGTCGAGGGCAAGGCCAAGAACCGTCGCGTCGAAATCCTGATCCGTCCGTTCACGGGCTGATTTTCAGCTTCGGCTGAAATGATGAAGGGCGGCGCATCTGCGCCGCCCTTTTTTGTTGCGTTCGGGCTCAGCGAGCGCTCTCGGGTCGACCGATTGAGCTGTAGCGGAAGCCGCGCGCCTTCATGTCCTCTGGGCGATAAACGTTGCGCAGATCGACCATGACCGGCTGCTTCAGCAGCAGCTTGATCCGATCCAGATCCAGAGCCCGGAACTGGTCCCACTCCGTCATGATGACCACCACATCGGCGCCCTCGACCGCGTCATAGGGGCCGTCACGGAAGACGACGCCGTCCAATATCTTGGCCGCCTCATGCATGCCCTCGGGATCGAAGGCCTGGACCGTCGCGCCCATGGCCATCAGGGCCGGGGCCACGTCCAGCGACGGGGCGTCGCGCATGTCGTCGGTGTTGGGCTTGAAGGTCAGGCCCAACAAGGCGACCGTCTTGCCCTTGAGGTCCTCGCCGCCCAGCGCCCGCGCAACGCGATCCGCCATGGCCTTCTTGCGCGCGTCGTTCACCTCGACCGTGGTTTCGATCAGGCGCAGCGGCGAACCGGCGTCGGTCGCCGTGCGCACCAGGGCCAGGGTGTCCTTGGGGAAGCAGGAGCCGCCGTAGCCCGGTCCGGCGTGCAGGAATTTGGACCCGATGCGATTGTCCAGGCCAATGCCGCGCGCCACCTGCTGCACATCGGCGCCCAGGCTCTCGCACAGATCGGCCATCTCGTTGATGAAGGTGATCTTCAGCGCCAGGAAGGCGTTGGCGGCGTATTTGGTCAGTTCCGACGTGCGACGGCCGGTGAACAGGATCGGCGTCTCGTTGAGGTTCAGCGGACGGTAGAGCTCGGTCATGACCGGGCGGGCCCGTTCGTCCTCGATGCCGACGACAACGCGATCAGGGCGCTTGAAGTCCCCAATGGCGGCGCCTTCGCGGAGAAACTCGGGGTTGGAGACCACGGCGAAATCTGCGTCGGGTCGGCGGGCGCGAATGATGCGCTCGATCTCGTCGCCGGTGCCGACCGGAACCGTAGACTTGGTGACGATGACCGTAAAGCCGTTGATCAGGTCAGCGATCTCTTCGGCGGCGGCATAGACATAGGACAGGTCGGCGTGACCATCGCCGCGTCGCGACGGCGTGCCGACAGCGATGAAGACCGCGTCCGCCGCGCGAATCGCTTCAGCCCCGTCCAGGGCAAAGGACAGGCGGCCGTCGCGGACATTGGCGGCCACCAGATCCTCAAGCCCCGGTTCAAAGATGGGCATCCGCCCGGCGTTCAACTGGTCGATCTTGGCCGCATCCTTGTCGACGCAGGTCACGACATGGCCGAAGTCGGCGAAACAGGCCCCGGAAACAAGCCCGACATAGCCGGTGCCGATCATTGCGACGCGCATGCGCTCATCCTCTTGATGCAATCGGGGCGAGATACCGACCGAGTATGACGTTTGTCAGTCGTCGGCCAGATCATGAACAAAGAAAAAGGGCGGCCGACCCGAATGGATCGACCGCCCTCAATCTTATCGACCTTCGAGGTCATCGGGACCGGCCTAAACCGATCCCTCTGAACCTTAGAAGTTGATGTCGATGGTGGCGCGACGGTTCAGCGGCTCACGCACGCCGTCCGCCGTCGGCTTGGCCAGGTTGGTTTCACCCTTGCCGTCGAGGGCGATCACGCCGCCGTTGACGCCTTGGGCGACCAGGGCGTCCGCAACGGTGCGCGAACGACGGTTGGACAGGCCGAGGTTGTAGGCCGGCGAACCCGAGGTGTCGGTGTAACCGACGATCAGGACGCGGGTCGGAGCGCCCGACTTGGCGTAGTTGGCGGCTTGCGTCACCACCGAACGGGCTTCAGCCGTCAGGTCCGAGCGATCCCAGTCGAAGTAGACCACGAACTGACGCGCAGCCGGCTTGGCCGGAGGCGGCGGGGGAGCAGCCGGCTCGGCGCCGAAGGCGTAACGCAGACCCAGGGTCACGGTGTGCGACTGGTCATAGTCGCCCGACCATTCGCCGAACGGGACATTGCCCGTGCCGGTCACGGTCGAATCAAACGCGGCGTCGCCGGTCAGATAGCGGTAGGTCAGGTCGATGTTGGCGCGATCCGAAACGGCCCA
>NZ_QLLC01000010.1 GCF_003350205.1 Brevundimonas bullata
GCAATCTCCCCGTCAGAGACAGGGAATCACGATCCGCGAATAATGCAACGGTTCCTCAAGGGGAGAAGGAAGAGGTTACGCCCCCAGCAGCCGCGCCGCCTTGGGGGCGAAGTAGGTGAGGACGCCGGAGGCGCCGGCGCGCTTGAAGGCGTGCAGGGTTTCCAGGATGGCGCGGTCTTCCTCCAGCCAGCCGTTGGCGATGGAGGCCTGCATCATCGCGTACTCGCCGGACACCTGATAGGCGAAGGTCGGGATCTTGAAGGTGTCGGACACCAGCCGAACGATGTCGAGATAGGGCAGGCCCGGCTTGACGATCAGGGCGTCTGCGCCCTCGGAAATGTCCATCGCCACCTCGCGCAGCGCCTCGTCGGCGTTGGCGTAGTCCATCTGATAGGTCTTCTTGTCGCCGGTCAGGGATTTTGAGGAGCCGACCGCGTCGCGATAGGGGCCGTAGAAGGCCGAGGCGTACTTGGCCGCATAGCTGATGATCAGGGTGTCGAGCAGGCTGTTGGCCTCCAGCGCCTCGCGGATGGCCTGGACCCGGCCGTCCATCATGTCGGAGGGGGCCACGGCGTCGGCGCCGGCGTGGGCGTGGATGAAGGCCTGTTCCACCAGACGTTCGATGCTGGCGTCGTTGAGGATGCGGCCGTTCTCCATGACGCCGTCGTGGCCGTGGTCGGTGTAGCAGTCCAGCGCCACGTCGGTCATGACGCCGATCTCGGGCGAGGCGTCCTTGATGGCCTTGATGCAGTCGGGGATCAGGCCGTCCGGGTCGCTGGCGGCGGTGCCGACGCTGTCCTTGATGGCGCCGTCCACGTTGGGGAAGAGGGCGATCATGGGGATGCCCAGGTCGCGGGCCTCGACGGCGGCCTTGGCGGCTTCTTTCGGCGACAGGCGGAAGACGCCCGGCATGGAGGCGACCGGAACGCGGTCCTCGGCGCCGTCATGGACGATGATCGGCCAGATCAGGTCGGCGGGCGTCAGGGTCGTCTCGGCGACCAGCCGGCGTACCCAGGGCTGCGAGCGCAGGCGGCGCGGACGGGCGTAGGGGAAGGCGGCGGGGGCGAGGGGCAGGGTCATGAAGGGCTCATAGTCCGGTAGGCGGGGCAGGGAAACGGCCTTGGGGGTCGCATATCGGACGTCGGTCGAGAAAAAACAGAGTCCAATTCGTCTGAATCGTCTGAAATGGGTGCGCCGAGAGACGGTCGGCTTGTTCTTCTTTGACACGTCATTCTCGGCCTTGTGCCGAGAATCCAGAAACGCGAGGGGGATGGGGAAACTGGCGGGCAGACACTTACAGCGTCGAGTGTCTGGATCCCCGGGACAAGCCCGGGGATGACAATTTAGAAGAGCTTATCGCCTCGCTGCGTCAAAGTCGGACACGCTGCGGCGGGGTGACGTTTTGCGCGCGCTTGGATAAAAGCAGCACGAACGCCCCGTCAGAGGGCAGAGTCGGGAGTATAGATCATGGACTTCGCCCTCAACGACGACCAGCGCGCGATTCAGGACGCGGCGCGGGCCTTCGCCGACGCCGAGTTGGCGCCGCATTCGGCCCGGTGGGACGAGGACAAGCATTTCCCTGTCGATGTGATGAAGTCGGCGGCCGAGATGGGCTTCTGCGGCATCTATACCGGCGAAGAGCACGGCGGCATGGCCCTGGGCCGGGTCGAGGCGGCGGTGATCTTCGAGGAGCTGTCGCGCGGGGACGTGGCGACGGCGGCCTTTATCTCGATCCACAACATGGCGACGTGGATGATCGACAAGTTCGGGTCTGACGACCTGCGGTCGCGCTTCGTTCCGTCGCTGATCGCGATGGACAAGATCGCCAGCTACTGCCTGACCGAGCCGGGTTCGGGGTCGGACGCGGCGGCGCTGCGGACCACGGCGGTGCGCGACGGCGACCATTATGTGCTGAACGGGTCCAAGGCCTTTATCTCGGGCGCGGGGACGTCGGACGTCTATGTCGTCATGGTGCGGACGGGCGGCGAAGGGGCCAAGGGGATCAGCGCCGTGGTGGTCGAGGCGGGGACGCCCGGCCTGTCGTTCGGGGCGCAGGAAAAGAAGATGGGCTGGAACGCCCAGCCGACCGCCATCGTCAGCTTCGACGATTGCCGCATCCCGGTCGCTAACCTGCTGGGCGAAGAGGGCGCGGGCTTCAAATACGCCATGGCCGGTCTGGACGGGGGGCGGCTGAACATCGCCGCCTGCTCGCTGGGCGGGGCGCGGCTGGCGCTGGAGACGGCGCAGGCCTACGTCGCCACGCGCAAGCAGTTCGGGCAGGCCATCGGCCAGTTCCAGGCGCTGCAATTCCGACTGGCCGATATGGCGACGGACCTGGAGGCGGCGCGCCTGATGGTGCTGCGCGGGGCCTGGGCCATCGACAACGATCACCCGGAGAAGACCAAGTGGTGCGCCATGGCCAAGCGCCTGGCCACCGACGCCTGTTTCCAGATCGCCGACGAGGCGCTGCAGATCCACGGCGGATACGGCTATCTGAAGGACTATCCGCTGGAGCGGATCGTGCGCGACCTGCGGGTGCACCGCATTCTGGAAGGCACCAACGAAATCATGCGTGTCATCATCGCGCGGGAGCTGGCGCGAGGATGATTGGGGCTCGAGTGCCTTGGTCTTTGCTGGCTCTCGCCGTCTCGGGGCTTGTGGCCGGCGTTGGCCTACTCTTGAGCCTCGTCGTCATTCTGGCGCTCAGGGAAGGTAGTGGGACCGATCTGGTCTTTCAGGTCGAACGTGTCGCCTATCTGGTAAGCGGCATTTTGCAGGGCGGCTTGGTGGGAGTGCTGGTGATCGGGGTGGCTCGATGGCTGGGAAACCGCAGCCAGCGACCAGCTCGTCGTTTTTTGATCTTGGCCATGGCGCTGCCAGTCTTCCTCTTTCTCGCTCTCGCCTTTTCGTCTCTAGCGGTGAGTGGTGTGCATGGCTTGCCGTTGCTTGATCCGAGGCGATGGCTAGAGGCTCCTGCGTTTGCCCTGACCTTTTATGCGGCTGGCCTAGCCTACCTCGCCATCGCTAGGGCGAAAGTTTCACGGAACCACCAATGACCATCGAACCCGAAGTCATCACCTGCGTCGAAGGCGGCGTCGGTCGCATCACCCTGAACCGGCCCAAGGCGATCCATGCGCTGAACCGGGGCATGTGCGAGGCGATGATCGAGGCGTTGCTGGACTGGCGCGGCGATGACGCCGTGAAATCTGTGCTGATCGACCATGCGGGCGAGCGCGGCTTCTGCGCCGGAGGCGACATCCGCATGATCGCCGAGAGCGGGGCGGGGGATGCGTCGGAGGCCAGGGCCTTCTTCAAGACCGAGTATCAGCTGAACCATCTGATGTTCGAATACCCCAAGCCGATCACGGCCATCGTCGACGGCATCGTCATGGGCGGCGGCGTGGGGATCAGCGAGCCGGCGGATATCCGCATCGCCACGGAACGCACCACCTACGCCATGCCGGAGACGGGCATCGGCCTGTTCCCCGACGTGGGCGGGGGCTGGTTCCTGTCGCGCCTGCCGGGGCAGACGGGGGTCTGGCTGGCGCTGACGGGGGCGCGGCTGAAGGCGGCGGATACGGTGGCCCTGGGCATCCACACCCATTTCGTCGAGAGCGGCACGACGGCGGCCTTGAAGGACGAACTTCTCGCCAATCCGTCTGATCCCAAGGCCGTGGCCGACCGCGTGTCGGGCGAGGCCGGGCCGGCGCCGCTGGACGCCCACCGCGAGGCCATTGATCGGCTGTTCGCCTTTGACACGGTCGAGGACATCTTCGCCGCGCTGGAAGGCGATGGCTCGGACTGGGCGCTGAAGCAGCTTGAGACGCTGAAGACCAAGTCGCCGCAGTCGCTGAAGGTCAGCCTGCGCCAGATCCGCACGGGCGCGACGCTGGCCACCTTCGCCGAGAACATGGCGATGGAATATGCGCTGGGCGGCCGGGTGGTGCGCACCCACGACTTCCAGGAAGGCGTGCGCGCCGTCATCGTCGACAAGGACAATGCGCCGCAGTGGTCGCCCGCCGACCTGTCGGGCGTCAGCGACGCCGGCCTGGACGCGCTGTTTGCGCCTCTGCCCGCCGACGAGGCCTGGTCGCCGCTCTGAAAACGGCGCTGCGGCGCAACATTTGTTGTTCCAAGTCGCCTTGAGAGCTATCTAGGCGAAATGAGTAAGCGCTGGACCCCTGAATCCTGGAGAAACAAGCCTGTCGTGCATATGCCGACGGACTATCCTGACATGGCCGAACTGGCCCGTGTCGAAGACGAGCTGCGGGCCATGCCGCCCCTGGTGTTTGCCGGCGAGGCCCGCAAACTGACCCAGCATCTCGCACAGGTGGAGGCGGGCAACGCCTTCCTGCTTCAGGGCGGCGACTGCGCCGAGAGCTTTAAGGAGTTCTCGACCGACAACATCCGCGACACCTTCCGCCTGATCTTGCAGATGGCGGTGGTGCTGACCTTCGCCGGGCGCAAGCCGGTGGTGAAGGTGGGCCGTATCGCCGGTCAGTTCGCCAAGCCGCGTTCGTCGCCGCTGGAAGAAATCGGCGGCGTCGAGCTGCCGTCCTATCGCGGCGACATCATCAACGGCATGGGCTTCACGCCCGAAGAGCGCGTGCCCGATCCGCAGCGCCTGCTGAAGGCCTATAACCAGTCGGCCTCGACGCTGAACCTGCTGCGCGCTTTTGCGGGCGGCGGCTATGCCGACCTGTACAACATCCACCGCTGGACCCTGGGCTTCGCCGACAACGGCGCGGGGGCGGCCTATCGCGAGCTGGCCGACAAGATCACCGAGGCCCTGGCCTTCATGGAGGCGGTCGGCGTCACGCCCGAGACGCATCCCGACCTGTCGCGCGTCGAGGTCTTCACCAGCCACGAGGCCTTGCTGCTGAACGTCGAGAGCGCCCTGACGCGTCTGGAAGGTTCGACCGGCGAATGGTTCGACACCTCGGCCCATATGCTGTGGATCGGCGAGCGCACCCGTCAGCTGGACGGGGCGCACATCGAGTTCATGCGCGGCATCTCGAACCCCATCGGCGTCAAGTGCGGACCGACCATGACGGCGGAAGACATCCTGCCGCTGATCGACGCCCTGAACCCGAACAATATTCCGGGCCGTCTGACCCTGATCGGCCGCTTCGGTCACGACAAGGTCGGCGACCGTCTGCCGGCCCTGATGCGGGCGGTGAAGGCCGAGGGCAAGCGCGTCATCTGGTCGATCGACCCGATGCACGGCAATACGCTGAAGGCCGCCAACGGCTACAAGACCCGGCCATTCGACCGCGTCATGGGCGAGGTCCGCACCTTCATCGACGTGGCGGAGGCCGAGGGCGTTCACCCCGGCGGCGTTCACCTGGAGATGACCGGCCAGAACGTCACCGAGTGCATCGGCGGCGCCCAGCCTGTGACCGAGGACGAGCTGTCGAGCCGCTATCACACCCACTGCGATCCGCGTCTGAATGCGGATCAGGCGCTGGAACTGGCCTTCCTGGTGGCGGAACGTCTCAAGGCCGGGCGTCAGGCCCGCGCCGAGGCCGCGTGACCTCGGCGGTCGAAAACGAAGGCTCGGGCTGCGTCGCCTATCAGGGCGCGCCCGGCGCCTTCAGCCATGAAGCCTGCCTCGACCTGCGCCCGTGGGACGAGGCGGTCGGGTTCGAGACCTTCCAGGGGGCGATTGACGCCCTGTTGTCCGGCCAGTGCCAGTTTGCGCTGATCCCGGTCGAAAACTCGACCATCGGCACGGTCGAGCCCGCCGCCAGTCTGGTGCGCGAGGCGGGGCTGGTCGTGGTCAGCGAGGCATGGCGGCCGATTCGGCTGGCCTTGCTGGGTCTGCCCGAGGCGCGGCTGTCGGACATCAGGACGGCGGAGAGCCATCCGGTCGCCTTGCAGCAATGCTCCAAGGCGCTGGGCGAGCTGAAGATCGCCTCGGTCGAGGTCTTTGACACGGGCGGCGCCGCCGCTGCGGTGGCCGAAGCTGGTGATCTGACCCGCGCGGCTGTCGCGCCTGCACGCGCCGCCGAGGTTTATGGCCTGTCGGTTCTGCGCAACGATTTGCAGGATTTCAGCGACAATCGGACGCGATTTGTCCTCCTCAGTGCGCTTGGGGCTTGACCGCGCATAGAGTTTGCGCGCTTAAGAAGGGATCGGATCGACCCTGATCCTGAAACCGGACCGGATTCATGTCCTCGCTGCGCGCACAACTGACCCTTGAAACCACCACGCGCGCGGTGGCCGGCTTTTATTTTGGCTACGGCTATTACGGCTTTCGATACGCCGGCTGAGGCGTCGAGTTTTTCCAAACTCTGACTGTCTCACCGGCGACCGCTCTGACGCAGAGCGGCGACGCGATCACACGCATCACCCCCATCGAAATTCGAATGCCGAAAGCCCAATCCCATGCCCAATTCTAATATCCAGCAAGTCTGGCCCGCTGAATCCGTCGAGCTGAGCCCCGAGCAGAAGGCGCTGGCCGCTCTGCGCGCCGAGATCGACAGCCTGGACGACCAGATCCTTGAACTGTTCGAGCGCCGTCTGGCCGTCGCCGCCCAGGTGGGCAAGGCCAAGGATGCGCCGACGGGCCCGCACACCAAGCTGCGTCCCGACCGCGAACAGGCCGTTCAGGCTCGCGTCCTGAAGCAGTGCGAGCCTGAAAACCGCGAGGCGGTCGAGCACCTGTGGCGCGAGATCGTCGGCTGGGGCCTGGCCCGTCAGGGTCGGCTGCAGGTCCATGTCTGGGCCCCCATCGACCCGGCCAAGGCTGTGGACGGCGCCCGTCTGCGTTTCGGCGCCGCCGCCGACATCAAGCTGGTCCGCGACCCGCAGGCCGCGCTGGCGCACGCCGCCGAGGGGCATGGCGTGGCCGTGCTGTCGATCAATACCGATGACGCCTGGTGGATGGGCCTGCGTCGCGAATGGTCGATGCTGAGCGTCTTCGACGGCTACGGCGGCGAAACCCCGACCTCGCTGGCCGTGGGCAAGATCGATCCGCCGGCTCTGCCGACGGGCCGTCGGGTGGTGGTGACGGTCGGCGGCGACGCCGGCGACGGCTCGGGCGCGCGGCGCTGGGGCCTGAACACCAACCACGGCTGGACCCTGGCCCTGACCGACGCCGACGTGGCGCCGGGCGACGTGGAAGGCTGCGTCGGCGCCATCGGCTGATCGCCATAAAAGGGAAGGTGTGAACGGGCGTTAAGCCTGTTCCTCAACCCTGTCTCAAAGAGCGGCGTCCACTGTGGCGGCATGAACGCTTCCGTCATCCTGCGGTTCGGATCGGTCGGCGCCCTCGCGGCGCTGCTGTCCGGCTGCGGCATGGCGGAGGCCGATCCCCACCGTTTCGAGGGCGTGGCGGACCAGATCGCGGCCATTCCTCTGACAAGCGAGGCTGAGCCAGCGAGGGCAGCTGCCGCTTCGCGCAAGGACGATGAGCCGGCGCGGCGTCCGCTCAAGGTCGAGCTTCTGACCCCGCATCAGCTGTGGGACGCCCGCGACGGGCTGACGAGCAAGGCGGCGGCTGTCCTGCCGGCCCTGCCGCCGGTGTTTATTGACCCTGAAGCGCCGCCCGCCGTGCAGGCGGCGCAGCAACAGCAGACATCCAAGTCGCCACGGGCCGTCGCGGTCGCCGCCGCTGCGCCCGCCGTGCTAATCCAGCTGGGCGCCTATGCCAGCCAGGCCTCGGCCCAGGCGGCATGGGAGCGTCTGGGGCAGGGCAGCCACGGCCTGAGCCCGGTGTTCGAGCCGGTCGAGGTCAAGGGGCAGCGCCTGGTTCGGCTGAAGGTCCGGGCCGGATCGGCACAGGCTAAGGCGCTGTGCGAACGCGCGGCGGCGTCCGATCCCTGGTGCGTCCGGGCCGCAGAGGCGGCGTCGTCCACAGGCGCGGCTTAAGGTTTCGTTGACGACTGACGTCCTTGGCCCGATCTAGGGGTCCAGGGGCGGGCTGCGAACGGTTGAGTCGCGACCGTCGAAACATCGGGACTCATCATGGCGCAGCCTCAGGTCATCGTCATCGGCAATGAAAAGGGCGGGGCGGGCAAGTCCACCCTGGCCATTCACATCGTCACCGGCCTGCTGCACGCGGGCAAGAAGGTCGCCATCATCGATCTGGACCTGCGTCAGCGGTCGATGGAGCGCTTCTTCTCCAACCGTGGGGCGTGGACGGCGGCGAACGAACAGCCCCTGCCCATGCCGATCGTGCCGGACATGGGCGACGGCAAGGCCCTGGCCAAGGCCGACGAGGCCGAGCAACTGGCGCGCTTTGACGCCGCCTATGCCGAGGCGCAAGGCGTGGCGGACATCATCCTGATCGACACGCCCGGCGGCGACACGGCCCTGTCGCGCGCCGCGCATGGCCGCGCCGACCAGATTGTCACGCCGATGAACGACAGCTTCGTCGACTTCGACCTTCTGGGCGAGGTCGATCCGGTGACGCTGGATCTGAAAAAGCCCTCCATCTATTCCGAGAGCGTCTGGGAGGCGCGCAAGCATCGCGCCATCACCGAGGGGCGTCAGGTGACGATCGACTGGGTCGTCGTCACCAATCGTCTGGCCGTGGCCGAGGCGCGCAACCGCCGGCGCCTGGAAGAGAAGATGATGAAGCTGGCCAAGCGCGTCGGCTTCCGCGTCGGGCCGGGTCTGCGCGACCGGGTCATCTATCGCGAGCTGTTCCCCTTCGGCCTGACGGTAGCCGACCTGTCGAACGACATCCGTCCGGTGTCGGTGTCCCTGGCCCACGTGGCGGCGCGTCAGGAACTGCGCAATCTGATGCAGTCCCTGGGTCTGGACGACGCGCAAGGCGGTTCGCTGGCCCCGCTGGACGCGGCGGCGGCCTGATCGTCGCATGGGCCTGATCTGGCTGGCGCTGGCCGCCGTGGCGGTCTGGGCGCTGGCCCGGTTGGGTCGCCAGGCAGAGCGCGCGCGGCGCGGCCACTGGCGCATCTCTGCGACCCTTCTCAGCACGGCCCTGTTCGCGGGGGCGGTTCTGGCTGCGTCACGCGGGGTCTGGCTGGCGGCGATAGGGCTGGCGGGGGCTGGGCTGTGGCTGGCGGTGCAGTCGCGGGTTCGGACCGTACCGCCGCGTGCGCCTGTGGCTGAGCGTCTGACGGAAGCCGAGGCGCGGGCCATTTTGGGCGTGTCCGCCGATGCGACGCCCGAGGCTGTGCAGGCCGCTTGGCGGCGACTGATGGCGCGAGCCCATCCCGATCAGGGCGGGACGGAGGGGCTAGCGGCGCGGGTCAACGCGGCGCGGGATCGGCTGCTGAAGGGGTAGTCGATCAGTCTCGGTCGCCGAATAGGGCTTCTGTCGTACGTTTCGCCAATCGCTGAACCTCAGCGTGACGCACTGGGTCGGGGTGCGGTTCCAACTCTGTCGTCCAGACGGAACCTTCGGGCGGCTGCAGGTCGCGGCACACCATGAGGGCCAACTTCCTTTTCAGTGCGTCCTGATTACGCGCCGAACGGCTTGTTTCCGGGTCCTGATCAGCCTCGATGCGTGGCGGCACGACAGCGGAGATAGACCAGTGCGGGGGCTTAACCGGGGGAGCCGGTTGGCCGACCAGTCTGACCGTCAAAGTCGGCGGTCCGCGCCACGTCGTGAGGGTCATGAAGGGCTCGACGACGCCATCAATGTCGATGAGCCCGCAGCCGATCCGTCCGCCGTCGCGTGGCGCGTCGTTGAAATCGGCTGACAGGATGTGACCACGAGGACTCTCTGCGATGACCGCTTCGAGGAGTTCGCTATCGGAAGGCCGGGGCGGGCGTGGCTCCTCGGCATGGGGTGCGACCACAGCGAGGAGCGCAAACCACATATCAGCCCACCTTCACCCGCGTGGCGGCTTCCGGCAGGTCCTCGCCGAAGGCGCGCTGGTAGAACTCGGCGATGGTGGGGCGTTCCAGTTCGTCGCACTTGTTCAGGAAGGTCAGGCGGAAGCTGAGGGCCAGGTCGCCGCCGAAGATGATGGCGTTCTGGGCCCAGGTGATGACCGTGCGCGGCGACATGACGGTGGAGATGTCGCCGTTCATGAAGGCGTTGCGGGTCATGTCGGCGACGCGGACCATGGCGGCGATGCGGCGCTTGCCCTCGGTATCGTTCCACTCGGGGATCTTGGCGGCGACGATCTCGGCTTCGACGTCGTGATCGAGGTAGTTGAGGGTCGTGACGATGTTCCAGCGGTCCATCTGACCCTGGTTGATCTGCTGGGTGCCGTGATAGAGGCCCGAGGTGTCGCCCAGGCCGATGGTGTTGGTGGTCGAGAACAGGCGGAACCAGCGGTTCGGGCGGATGACGCGGTTCTGGTCCAGCAGGGTCAGGCGGCCCTGGGCCTCCAGCACGCGCTGTATCACGAACATGACGTCGGGACGGCCCGCGTCGTATTCGTCGAAGACCAGGGCGACCGGGCGTTGCAGCGACCAGGGCAGGATGCCCTCGCGGAACTCGGTGATCTGCTTGCCGTCCTTCAGGACGATGGCGTCCTTGCCGATCAGGTCGATGCGGCTGATGTGGCTGTCCAGGTTCACGCGGACCAGAGGCCAGTTCAGGCGGGCGGCGACCTGTTCGATATGGGTCGACTTGCCGGTGCCGTGATAGCCCTGAACCATGACGCGGCGGTCAAAGGCGAAGCCGGCGCAGATGGCCAGGGTGGTCTGCGGATCGAAACGATAGGACGAGTCGATCTCTGGGACGTGGCTGTCGCGCGTGTCGAAGGCGGGCACGATCATGTCGGAATCGACGCCGAACGCCTCCCTCACCGTCACCTTGCGGTGCGGTTCCAGCGTGACCAGAGGATCGGGCGAGGCGTCGAGGGGAGAGGTCATGGCACCCATCTAGTGCCCCCGCGCGCGCGGCTCAACACGCGCGCGAGGAAACTGAGCGGTTATTCCGCCGACAGGGCCACATCGATGTTGCCGCGCGTGGCGTTGGAGTAGGGGCAGACCTGATGCGCCTTGTGGATCAGGTCGTCGATGACCGCCTGATCGAGGCCGTGGTCGGTGATCTTGAGCGAGACGTCGAGGTTGAAGCCTTCGCCGCGCGTGTTCTTGCCGAAGCCGATGCCGGCGGTGACTTTCGTGTCCGGGCCGACCGGGGTTCCGGCCTTACCGGCGACCAGACGCAGGGCGCCGAGGTAGCAGGCGGCGTAGCCGGTGGCGAAGAGCTGTTCGGGATTGGTCCCGTCGCCGCCCTTGCCGCCCATCTCGGTCGGGACGGACAGGCGGACGTCGATCTTGCCGTCGTCGGTGGCGGAGCGGCCTTCGTCGCGGCCGCCTCCCGAAGCTGTGGCGTGGGCGCGGTACAAGACTTCCATCAGGTGACTCCTTTGGCGATCCAAGGAGTCGGATATGGGGCTCAGTCGTTCAGAAACAACGGTTCTGTGATTCGTGTGATCCACAAGGGGGGTGTTAACAATTTGTCCATAACTTCCGTCGGGGAAGAGCAATGAATACGCACACGCAGTACTTTTGCTATGTCTATGACGCGCCAGAAGGCACGCCCCTGATGCTCGCGCTGGATGCGGACAGCCTGCCTGAGGCGGTCAGCGAAACGCGCCGCATGATGCTGGGCGAAAACGCGGACAGCGCCTTTGCGGAAATATGGGACGGGTCCGGCGAGAACGTGGTGACGCGCATCGACGGCGCGTCCAGGTCAGGGGCGGGGGGCCTGTTGCGCTCGCTCAGGCGTGCCCGGCCTTTTTCAAGACTTTCCAGGCCTTGATGACGGCCTGAAGCTTGGCCTCGGCGCCGCGGTCGCCGCCGTTGGTGTCCGGGTGGAAGCGTTTCAGCATCTCGTGATAGCGGGCCTTGATAGCCGCCTTGTCGGCGCCGGGCTTCAGGTCGAGGTCAGTCAGGGCCGCCAGCTCGATCTTGCCGATCCGGTGGACTTCAGGCGCGGCAGGACCGGCCTGATCCTGGGTGCGGCGACCGAACAGGCCGAAACTGTCGCGCCAGGAACCCGCGCCCTCGGTGTTGGCCGTGCCCATCTTGGCGGCGAAGGCGGCGGCTTCCCGCGTGTTCTTGCCGGCCTTCATCTCCCAGGTCGGGCGACCGCCGGTCATGGCCTCGTTTTCCTGAGCGGCGCGGACCTGAGCCTCGTTCATGCCGGCGTAGAAGTTCCAGCTCTTGTTGTACTGGCCCGCGTGCGTCTGGCAGAAGTCATAGAAGTCGGCGAGCTGCTCACGCGACTTCGGCGCCTTGGCGGTTGCGGGACGGGTGCAGTCCGGCCACTCGCACGACTTCTCGCCCTTCTTGCGATGCAGGACGTCAGCCGCAGCCGCCTTCTCCTCATCGGACTTGGGCGGCTTCACGCGGATGTCGGTGAAGCGGGGTTTGTATTCAAATGACGCGGACATCGGCCCGAGTGTAAGCTTGATTTGGACAGCTTCAAGGAACGACCGATGTCAGACGGCCCGATTGCCACACTTATCCGCGAAAAACTGACGGCGGCGTTCGCTCCGCAACGGATCGACCTGGAAGACGATAGCTGGAAACACGCCGGGCACCATCACGAAGGCGGCATGGACGCCAAGGACGGCGGCGAGAGCCATTTCCAGCTGACCATCGTGTCTGACGCTTTTGAAGGGCAGGGGCGTGTGGCCAGGCAAAGGGCGATCAATGCGGCTTTGAAAGAGGAGCTGGCGGGGCCGGTTCACGCCCTGGCGGTGCGCGCCTTGACGGTCGCGGAAGCGCAGCGCGTTTGACGCCTTTTTCGTCCTGATACGTAAAAAAACGTATTCATCTCGTCTTAGAGACTTCGGCCTAGCGTCCGCCCGGACTGATTTGCAATGGCGGGGGCGTGCGAATGGTGGGGGATGGGATCAAGGGGCTGGACGGGCAGGCGCCCGGTGAGGCTGCACAGGCGCTGACCGCGATCCTGCAGACCCACTATCTGCGCTATCTGATCATCGTCAGCTGGGCGGTCGGCGTCATCGCCACCGTCGGTCTGGTCCCGGGCCTGCTGTGGTTCGCCGCCACCCTGGCCGCCGGCGCTCTGCGCGGCGAGGTTGAAAAGCGCGTCAGCCAGCAGGTCGGCGCCGGGTGGGGCATGGTCTTCCCCGCCGTGGCCACCGTCACGACGGCGGTCTGGGCCGTGGCGCCGCTGATGGCCTGGTTCTCGCGCGCTCCCTTTGGTCATGAGCTGGCCATCGCCCTGCTGGTGTCGGGCTATGTGCTGGTCTTCGCCCAGCTGCGCAGCTCGCCGCGACAGGCGATCATGATTTCATCGCCCTATGGTCTGGTTGCAGCGATCATCGCCGTCAGTCTGGTGGGCGGGCCATTGTTCTGGCCTTTCGTGGCCGTGGTGCCGTTTACGGCGGCCAGCCTGTTTGTCCTGGTGACGATGACGGTGCTGCGGGAAGAGCGTATCCGCGCCTTCCAGGAGCATCAGGCCCATCTGATCGAGGAACTGGAGACGGCGCGCGACAAGGCGGATGCGGCCAATGAGGCCAAGTCCAGCTTCCTGGGCGTCATCTCGCATGAACTGCGCACGCCGATGAATGGGGTGCTGGGCGCGGCCCAACTGCTGAGCGCCACTCGGTTGGAAGGGACGCAGCGCGAATATCTGTCGATCATTCGCAACTCGGGCGACAATCTGCTGAGCCTGCTGAACGACATTCTCGACATGACCAAGATCGAGGCCGGCAAGATGAGCTTCGATGTCGTGGATGTGCAGGTCGACGACCTGCATCGTCGGATTCTCGGGCCGTTCGAGGCGCAGGCCGAGGCCAAGGGGCTGACGCTGACCTCGGCCTTCGAGGGCGAACTGCCGGCGGTTGTGCGCGGCGACCCTCTGCGGGTGTGCCAGGTGGTGCAGAATCTGTTGTCGAATGCGGTCAAGTTCACGGACCAGGGCGAAATTCGCTACATCGTGCGCGGCACCCGTATTTCCGATCGCCGGGTGCGGTTCGACTTCTCCGTCACGGACTCCGGTTCGGGCATTTCGCGCGAAGATCTGGATCGGCTGTTCCAGCCCTTCACCCAGGTCGACAACTCTTCCACGCGCCGTTTCGGCGGCACGGGACTGGGTCTGACTATTGCGCGACGCATGGCGCAGATCATGGGGGGCGACATCACTGTGGCGTCGCGTCTGGGCGAGGGGTCGACCTTCACCCTGTCGATCGAGGGCGAAGTGGTGGAGTGGAGCCACGCGGAGCCGGCCGAGATCATCGACGCCGCCATCGACGGCGGCGACCACATGGATGTGCTGGTGGTCGAGGATCACCCCGTCAACCGCATGATCCTGGAGGCCTGGATGGGGTCGGCCGGGCACCGGACCAGCACAGCTGAAAACGGGCAGCTGGCCGTCGATTTGGCCCGCAGCCAGCGCTTCGACCTGATCATCATGGACGTCAACATGCCGGTCATGGACGGGCTGACGGCGACGCGGTTGATCCGTGAGGGGCGAGGCGTCAATGCCGATACGCCCATCGTCGTCCTGTCGGCCTCGGCGCGAATCGAGGATCACGAGGCGGGGCTGGCCGCGGGGGCGGACGCCTATCTGAACAAGCCGATCGATTTCCGCAGCCTGGCCAATCTGATGGCTCAGGTTCCGGGAGGGCGGTCGGCCCTGCATCGGGCCGCCGAGACGGTGGAGGAACCGGCGGCCGCGGCCTGATCGGCCGCCGAACGCGCCGGCCTGTTGAAGCGGGCTGTTTTTTTCAGCGCCGGATCGGGGTCTTTCGGTGAAAGCCTGACGCGCGGGGCTTCCATTCGCGGGGGCAGGCGCTAGACCCAAGGGCATGTCTTTCCTGCATGAAACCCTGACGCAGACGGTCGCCGCCGGTGAAAAGCGGCTGACGGTCGACGCCGCCATTCTGGCCAAGCTGGCGGACATGGCCGGCGATCTGGCGATCAACCTGACGATTGCGGCCCTGATCTTCGCCGCCACCCTGTTCATCGCCCGCTGGGCGTCAGGGGGGACGCGGCGGGTGCTGGGGCGGTTGCGGGCCTTCCGCCACGATCAGACGGTGCTGAGCTTCGCGGCCCAGGTCGTGCGGGTGGTCGTCATCATCATCGGCCTGATCGCCGTCTTGCAGCGCCTGGGCGTGCAGACGACCTCGATCATCGCGGTTCTGGGCGCCGCCTCGCTGGCCGTCGGTCTGGCCTTGCAGGGCACGCTGTCGAACGTGGCGGCGGGGGTCATGCTGCTGATGCTGCGGCCCTATCGCGTGGGCGAGGTGATCGACGTCGGCGGGGCCTCCGGCACGGTGCAGAAGCTGGACCTGTTCACGACCCAGCTGTCGAACGCCAACAACCACAAGATCGTCATCCCCAACTCCAAGGTTCTGAGCGACGTCATCATCAACCTGACGGGTCAGCGGACGCGTCGGATCGAGATCAAGTTCACCGTCGGGTACGGTGAGAATCTGAAAGACGCCTGCGACGTGCTGGCCGGGGTGGCCGTGGCCCATGCCAAGGTGCTGAAAGACCCGACGCCCTGGACCGGGGTGACGGCCCTGCTGGACAGCGCGGTGGAGATTACCCTCCACGCCTGGGTCAACGTCGGCGACTGGTGGCAAAGCCAGGCCGACCTGATGCAGAGCGGCAAGGAGGCGCTGGACGCCGCCGGGATCGAGATTCCGTTCCCGCACCAGGTCGAGGTGCCGGCCAAGGACGCCCAATTCGCCCGCGTCGTCATGGCGCCGGCAGAACAGGAAGAATGACGCGTGCGCTACGACTTCGGATCGGACAACACCGCCGGCATGGCGCCGGACGCCCTGAACGGCTTGGTCGCCGCCAACAGCGGTTTCGCGCGGGCCTATGGCGCAGACGAGACGACCGCGCGGGCCGCCGACCAGATCCGTCAGCGTCTGGACGCCGACGCCGAGGTGCGCTTCGTCTTCAGCGGCACGGCGGCCAACGCCATCGCCGTCTCCATGCTGGCCCAGCCCTATGAGGCGGTGCTGACGCATCACGCGGCCCACATCTGCACCGATGAGACGGGTGCGCCGGGCTTCTTTGGCCAGGGCGTCGGCCTGATCGGCCTGCCGGGCTATTCGGGCAAGATCGACGGCATGGCTCTGCAAGCCGCGCTGGACGAGCCGGTCGTGGGGCATCGCCAGCCGGCGGCGGCCTTGAGCGTCACCCAGGCGACGGAATACGGCGCGGTCTATTCCGAGGAGGAACTGCGCCACCTGATCGAGCCGGCCAAGCAGGCGGGCCTGGGCGTCCACATGGACGGGGCGCGGCTGGCCAATGCGGCGGCGGCGGGGTTTGACCTGAAGGACATTCCGCGTCTGGGCGTCGATGTTCTGGTGTTCGGCGGGGCCAAGGCGGGGGCCAACTGCGCCGAGGCCCTGGTCATCTTCAACAAGAGCCTGACGCGGCGGATCGACAACCGATTGAAGCAGGCCGGGCAGACCGCGTCCAAGGCGCGGTTCCTGGCGGGGCCGATCCTGGGGCTGCTGGAATCGAACGCCTGGGAAACCGGCGCGGCGCACGCCAACCTGATGGCGCAGCGTCTGGCCGACGGCATCGAAGAGCGGTCGCCCTTCGTCCTGGCGCACCCGGTCGAGTCCAACGCCGTCTTTGTGCGGATGCCGGACGAGGCGCATCAGCGTCTGAACGCCCTGGGCTGGGCCTGTTATCAGTTCGACGACGGGTCGGTGCGGTTCGTCTGTTCCTGGGCGACGACCGAAGGCGCGGTGGACGAACTGCTCGAAGCCATCGCGAGCCTGAACTGAATGCCGGTTTCGCTCCGGCCAGTCGCGGCCCATATGCTGGAGCATGACGATGCGCGGTGAACGATCCGGCCGACGCGGCGACTCGACCGTCAAGGCGATGGCCGCTGGGCAGGCCGAAATGAAGCAGGAGGCGCCGCCGACCCTGCAGGCCTTGGGCGATCTGCTTCGCGTGGTCGGTCGCTCGGGCGCGCCGCAACTGCGGCTGCGCATCACCGGGGCCGTCGCCCTGACCCTGGCGGGCAAGGGTCTGGGGGTGCTGGCGCCCCTGATCCTGGGCGCGGCGGTCAACCATCTGGCGGCGGGGCAGGGCGCGGCGGCGGCGGTCGGCTGGGGCTTTGCCGCCTTCGCCGTGGGCTGGGCCGTGGTGCGCTTCCTGTCGGCGGCGACGCCGCAGCTGTCGGACGTGGTGTTCGCGCCGGTGCGGGCCGCAGCGCAGCGCAAGACGGCGGCCGAGACCTTTGCTCACGCCCTGAGCCTGTCGCTGGACTTCCACCAGACCAAGCGGTCAGGCGCCCTGTCGCGGACGATGGATCGCGGCTCGCGCGCCGTGGACTTCCTGCTGCGCATTCTGGTGTTCAACCTGGGGCCGACGGCGATTGAACTGGTGCTGGCGGCGGCGGTGCTGGGCGCCCGGTACGACTGGCGGTTCGGCGCGGTCGCGGTGGGGGTGGTGCTGGTCTATGGGACCGCCACCTTCTCCATGGCCAACTGGCGGTTGGAGCATCGCCGCGCCATGAACGCCGCCGACAGCGAAGCGGCGGGCCTGAGCGTCGACGCCCTGCTGAACTATGAGACGGTCAAGTCGTTCGGCGCCGAGACGCGCGCGGCCGAAGCCTATGACCAGTCGCTGTCGACCTATGTGGACGCGGCGCTGAAGGCCAATACGTCGCTGGCGGCCCTGAATATGATCCAGGGCCTGATCATGAACATCGGCCTGGGGATCATGGCCGTCATGGCCGGGTTCGAGGCGGCGGCGGGGCGGATGGGGCCGGGCGACGTGACGGCGGCGGTGCTGATCATGATCTCGCTGTATGCGCCGTTGAATATCCTGGGCTTCGCCTATCGGGAGATCCGTCAATCTTTCATCGACATGGAGGAGATGCTGAAGGTGACGCGTCAGGCGCCGCAGGTGGCGGATGCGCCCGACGCCATCGACCTGCCGCGTCCGGCCAGCGGCTGCGGGGCCGAGATTGTGTTCGATCATGTCGGCTTCCGCCACGACGCGCGCGCGGCGGGACTGGACGACGTCAGCTTCGTCACCCCCGCGGGCACGACGACGGCCCTGGTGGGGACGTCGGGGGCGGGCAAGTCCACGATCGTCAAGCTGGCCCTGCGTCTGCTGGACCCGCAGGAGGGCCGGGTGCTGATCGACGGCCATGATGCGCGATCGCTGACGCAGGCGTCGTTGCGGGCGGCGGTGGCCCTGGTGCCGCAGGACGTGGCCCTGTTCAACGACAGCATCCGCGCCAACATCGCCTTCGCTCGCCCCGACGCGGATGAGGCGGCGATCTGGGCCGCGGCGGAGGCGGCGGAACTGGCCGACTTCATTCGCAACCTGCCCGAGGGCATGGAGACGCGAGTCGGCGAGCGCGGGCTGAAGCTGTCAGGCGGCGAGCGTCAGCGCGTGGGCATCGCCCGGGCCCTGTTGGCCGACCCCTGCATCCTGATCCTGGACGAGGCGACCAGCGCCCTGGACAGCCGCACGGAAGCCGCGATCCAGAAGACCCTGAGGAAAGCGCGGGCGGGCCGGACGACCCTGGTGGTGGCCCACCGCCTGTCGACCGTGGCCGACGCCGACCAGATCCTTGTGCTGAAGGCCGGGCGGATTATCGAGCGCGGCGCTCACCATGAACTGGTGGCGCGTCAAAGCGGCGAATACGCCAGCCTTTGGCGCAAGCAGACGCGTGGGGCCAAGAGCCAGGTTCAGTCGGACTGATTCAGTCGGACTGGCCCGCTATGCCGGGAACCTTGGCCTTCAGCACGTCCTTGAGGCTGGCCAGGACCTGGGTGCGGGCCTCGGCGGCATCGGCCGGCAGGGTCAGCAGCAGACGCAGGGCCTGGGCGTGAACGGTGACGATGCGCCAGTCGAAGGGCTTGTCCTCGGGCGCGGCGTCGATCAGGTCGCACAGGTTGGCGGCGGCGGCGCACAGGTCTTTCAGGTCGAACGGGCCGGCGGCGTCGATGACGGCGCTCGAATGGTTGTAAGCCTGATCCAGCACCCGGGCTGTTTCTTCCAGCGAGGCGGCGGGTTGGAGCAGAGCGAGGGCTGCGACCTGTTCCTCGATGACGGCGCGGCTGCGGCCCTCCATCTCGGCCAGATTGGCCTTGGCCTGAGCCAGGGCGACGCCGGCGCTGACGCCGCCGGGCTGGTCGATCAGGGTCGACAGGCGGGAACGGCGGCGGTTGTGCGTGATGACGGTCATAGCTCGATCGACGCTCTGCGTTGGGCTTCGAATTCAGCCTTGCGGATTTCTTCTGAACGACGCTCCAGGCCTTCCCAGGGTTCCGAACGGAAACGCCGGTCAGGGCCGAAATAGTCGCCGACCTCGAGGAAGGGGCGGGCGTCGCGGGCGACCCAGACGATGCGTTCCAGCAGGACGCTCGCGCTGAAGGGCTTGGTGATCAGGAAGTTGGCGCCGCAGTCGCGCGCCTCTGACACCTTGGAGCGGCGCACGTGGGCGGCGGTCATGATGACGGGGGCGAAGGCGTTGGGCTCTAGTCCCGAACGCCGCAGCCAGCGCACGAACTCATAGCCGCTCATGCCCGGCATCTCGCAGTCGACCAGGATCAGATCGACGGGGTGGTCGCGCAGGACAGCGATGGCCTCGGCGGCGCTGCTGCAGGCGTGGCGGACCTTGATGCCGAAGCCGAGCACGGCCTGTGCCGTCAGTTCCAGCGCGAAGGGCGAATCATCGATGACCATGGTCACCGCGCCCGCGAAGTTGAACACCGCGCTTTCGCGCAGGGATTCGCCGACCCCGTTCATGCTGCGCATGACAGGGGCCGGTTCAGCATGGAGGAGGCAGGCGCGAATCGCATGGCGTCAGCTTCGACGGCGCGAGCCCGTCGCGCAATGCGTGGATCAGCCCAGACGACCGATGGCGTAGAAGCGCTCGGCGCGGGCCTTGCGGATTTCATCCGCCGACAGCGACGACAGCGCCTTCAGCTCGTCTTCCAGCACGTCGCCGACCGATTGAATGGCCGTCTCGCGCGCCGTGTGGGCGCCGCCCAGGGGCTCGGGAATGACGCGATCAACGATCTTCATCGCGATCAGGTCAGGGGCGGTGATCTTCATGGCCATGGCGGCGTCCTTGGCGCGCTTGCCGTCGCGCCACAGGATGCCGGCCGCGCCCTCGGGCGAGATGACCGAATAGATGGAGTGTTCCAGCATCAGGACGCGGCTGGCGGCGGCTATGGCGATGGCGCCGCCCGATCCGCCTTCGCCTGTCACCGTAGCGATGGAGGGCACACCCAGGGTCAGGCCGCGCTCGGTCGAGCGGGCGATGGCCTCGGCCTGGCCGCGTTCTTCGGCGCCGATGCCGGGATAGGCGCCGGCGGTGTCCACGAAGGTCAGGACCGGCAGGCCGAACTGCTCGGCCATGTCCATCAGGCGGACGGCCTTGCGATAACCCTCGGGGCGGGCCATGCCGAAGTTGTGGGTGATGCGGGTCTGGGTGTCGTGACCCTTTTCGTGGCCCATGATCACGATCGGCTGGCCGCGGAAGCGGGCCAGGCCGCCGATGATGGCCTGATCGTCGCCGAACTGACGGTCGCCGTGCAGTTCGACGAAGTCGGTGAACAGGCCCTCGACGTAGTCGACGAAGTGCGGGCGTTGGGGGTGGCGCGCGACCTGGGTGCGCATCCAGGCGTCAAGGTTGGCGTAGGTCTTGACCCGCAGAGCGTCGGCCTTCTTGCGCAGGGCGGCGATCTCGCTCTCGAACGAGCCGCTGGTCGGCGCGAGCAGGGACAGCTCCGCGATCTTGGCTTCCAGCTCGGCGATGGGCTTTTCGAATTCGAGGTAGTGCGTGGCCATAAGGCGTCCGTGTGGAGGAAGCGCGGTTGGCGCTACGGAAAGCGGCGGAAACTAGAGCGGTGAACGCCGCGGGGCAAGCGGGGTTCAGTCGTCCTTCGCCAAGGGGTGCTTGGAGTGGACGACCTGGGACAGGCGGTCGGTGGCGACGTGGGTGTAGATCTGGGTGGTCGAGATGTCGGCGTGGCCCAGAAGGGTCTGGACCACGCGCAGGTCGGCGCCGCCTTCCAGCAGGTGGGTGGCGAAGGCGTGGCGCAGGACGTGGGGGCTGACGCGGGCGGGGTCGATATTGGCCGCTATGGCCGCCTGATCGAGAAGTTGGGCGAAGCGGCGGGGCGTCAGATGGCCGGTCTTGCCGTGCGAGGGAAACAGCCAGACGCTGTCGGGGGCCTTGGGCAGACGCGCGGCGTCGCGGGCCGTCAACCAGGCCTTGATGGCTTCGCGGGCGGCCGTGTTGAGGGGGGCCAGCCGTTCCTTGCCGCCCTTGCCGCGCACGATCAGGTAGGCGGGATCGCGGCGGACGGCCTCGACCTTGAGCCCAAGCAGTTCGGAGACGCGCAGGCCCGAGGCGTAGGCCATTTCCACCAAGGCCACGAGACGCAGGCCCGCCGCGCTGTCAGCGGCGCCGGCGGCGGTCAGAAGCGCCTCGATTTCGTCGCGGCTGAGGGTCTTGGGCAGGCTGCGGCCTTGTTTCGGAGCGTCGATGCGGCGGGACGGATCGTCGCTCCTCCAGCCTTCGCCGAGGGCGAAGCGGTAGAACTGGCGCACCGAGGAGCGGCGGCGCGCGGCGGTGGCGGCGGACAGGCCGCGTCGGGACAGGTCGGCGAACCAGGCCTCCAGCGCCGCTTCGTCTGCGCCCATCAGGCCGCCCGCATCGCCCAAGCAGGCTTCGGCGTCGGCCAGGTCGCGGCCATAGGCGGACAGGGTGTGGGGCGAGGCGTCGCGCTCGACCGCCATCATCTCCAGAAAGGCCTCGACCTGAGGCGTCATGCGGCTGGCTCAACAGAGGTGTGGAGCGAACGGCTGGGTCGTGTAGAGGATATGGGAACCATGCCTGCCGACGCCTCGCCCGATTCCTCGCCCTTGTCGCCTAACCTGGCGCTTGACCGCACCATAACCCTGGTGGGGCTGATGGGCGTGGGTAAATCGACCGTGGGGCGCAGACTGGCGCAGCGGCTGGGTCTGCCCTTCTTTGACGGCGACCATGAGATCGAAGCCGCCGCCGGCATGAGCGTCAGCGAAATCTTCGCCAGTCGGGGCGAGGCCGAGTTCCGGGCGGGCGAGGCGCGAATCATGCGCCGTCTGCTGGAAGGGCCGCCCATCGTCCTGGCGACCGGCGGCGGGGCCATGCTGAACCCCGAGACGCGCGCCCTGATGAAGACGCACTCGGTCAGCGTCTGGATGCGCGCCGACCTGAAGGTGATCGCCGAACGGGTGCAGCGGCGCGACACCCGGCCTCTGCTGCGCGGGCGCGATCCTCTGGAGGCCCTGAGCCAGTTGGCCGAGGCCCGCTATCCCATCTATGCCGAGGCCGACCTGACGGTGGACGTCGGCGGCGGTTCGCACGGCCAGGCGGTCGAGGCGATCTATCGAGAACTGCGGCGGCACGCCCGCGAGGAGAGCAAGCGATGACGACGATCCCGGTCGGTGGCGAAGGCTTCGCCGCCTATGAGGTCGTGGTCGGGCGGGGGCTGCTGAAAGAGGCGGGCGCGCGGGTCGCGGCCCTGAAGCCCACGCGGGCCTTTATCGTCAGCGACGAGACGGTGGCGGCCATCCACGGCGAGACGGTGCGCGCGGCGCTGGAAGGCGCGGGGCTGAAGACCGGGATCGTGACTGTTCCGGCGGGCGAGGCGTCCAAATCCTTTGAGCAGCTTGAGGCCGTGCTGGACCGGCTGCTGGCCGAGGGGCTGGACCGCAAGAGCATGGTCGTGGCGCTGGGCGGCGGGGTCGTGGGCGATCTGGCCGGGCTGGCGGCGGCCCTGTTCATGCGCGGCGTCGACTTCGTCCAGGTTCCGACAACCCTGCTGGCCCAGGTGGATTCCTCGGTCGGCGGCAAGACGGCCATCGACACGCCGCGCGGCAAGAACCTGATCGGCGCCTTCCATCAGCCGCGGCTGGTGCTGGCCGACATCGAGGCCCTGGCCACCCTGCCGGTCCGGCAGGTGCGGTCGGGCTGGGCCGAGGTGCTGAAACATGGGCTGATCTGCGACGCGGCCTTCTTCGACTGGCTGGGCGGAGAAGGGAAGGCGGGCGCGGAGGGCGACCCCGACGCCTTGGAGCGGGCGGTGATCCGTTCGGTTGAGATCAAGTCCCAGATCGTCGGCGAGGACGAGAAGGAGGCGGGGCGGCGCGCCCTGCTGAACCTGGGGCATACATTTGGGCACGCGCTGGAGGCTGAACTGGGCTTTGGCGACGCCCTGACCCACGGCGAGGCGGTGGCCCTGGGCTGCGCCATGGCGTTTCGGTTCTCGGCCCGTCAGGGGCTATGTTCGGCGGCGGACGCCCAGAAGGCCGAGGCGGGGATCAGGGCGGCGGGTCTGCCCACGCGCCTGGCGGAGGTGGACCAGGCGTTCAGCGCCGAGGCCCTGATCGGGCGCATGGCCGGGGACAAGAAGGCCGAAGGCGGGCGGTTGACGCTGATCCTGGCGCGGGCCATCGGCGAGGTCTTCACCGACAAGGCCGTGGACGCCGAAGCGGTGCGCGCCTTCCTGATCGAGGAGGGCGCGGCGTGAAGCTGAGCCCTGTCGTGCTGGAGGACCGCTTTGTTCGGCTGGAGCCGATCACGGCGGGGCTGGAGGGCGAGGTGAGGGCGGCGCTGGACTGCGATCCCGAGGCCTGGAACGGCATGGTCAGCGCGGCCTATGGCGAGCATTTCGACGGCTGGTGGGCGGCGGCGCTGAAGGCGATGGCGAGCGGCTCGCGCATCGCCTTCGCCGTGCGGCGTCTGAGCGACGGGACGGTGGTGGGCACGACCAGCCTGTATGAGATCAGGCCCGAGCATCGTCGCTGCGAGTTGGGTTCGACCTTCTATCGGCCGAATGCGCGGGGCGGGCCGGTCAATCCGGCGTGCAAGCGGCTGTTGCTGGGCCATGCTTTCGACGCGGGCGCTGTGCGGGTGGAGATCATCACCGACGCCCTGAACGCCGCCAGCGGCTCCGCCATCCGCAAGCTGGGCGCGCGTTTTGAGGGCGTGCTGCGCAAGCACAAGATCACCTGGACTGGGCGAATGCGCGATACGGCGCAGTTTGCGGTTCTGGACGAGGACTGGCCCGAGGTTCGGCGCGGTCTGGAGGCGCGGCTGGCGGCCTTCGCATAGGGGCGCGCCCCTGATGGCCCGCCCAAGCTGGGAACATCCCTTTATGGATGCAGATCCTGGTCGAAAAGGTCCATTTGAGGTCGCATGTCGGGCGGCACGCGGAACCGGGTCATGTCCAGCGGCGTGCGCGGGCCATCGAGTCCGTAGCGCTTGATCGCCGCCTTGAAGCGGGCGGCGATCAGTTCTGCGACGGGGCCGGTTCCCTTCATGCGCTGGGCCCAGTCGGGGTCGTAGTCCTTGCCCCCGCGCGTCTGGCGGATCAGGGACATGACGCGGGCCGCGCGCTCGGGCCGGGCGTCGGCCAGCCACTCTCGGAACAGGTCCTTGATCTCTAGCGGCAGGCGCAGGGTCACGTACATGGCCGAGGTCGCGCCCGCCTTCTGAGCCGCCTCAAGGATGGATTCCAGCTCGTGGTCGTTCAGGCCGGGGATGACCGGGGCGAAACCGACGCTGACGGGAACGCCGGCGTCGGCCAGACGGCTGATGGCCTCCAGCCGCTTGGCGGGCGTGGAGGCGCGCGGTTCCATCGCGCGGGCCAGGCCGCGATCCAGAGTGGTGATGGAGATCATGGCCGAGGCCAGGCCATCACGCCCCATGGGCCCCAGGATGTCGGCGTCGCGGGTGATCAGGACCGACTTGGTGATGATGCTGAACGGCTGATGGAACCGCTGCATGACCTGCAGGATCGAGCGGGTCGACAGAGTCTCGCGCTCGACCGGCTGATAGGGATCGGTGTTGCCGCCTATGTGGATGCGTTTGCAGACGTATCGGGGCTTGGCGAGTTCCTGTTCCAGCAGACGCGCGGCTTCGGGCTTGAAGAAGATCCGGCTCTCGAAATCCAGGCCCGGGGATAGGCCCATCCAGGCATGGGACGGACGGGCGTAGCAGTAGATGCAGCCATGTTCGCAACCTTTGTACGGGTTGATGGAGCGATCGAAGCCGACGTCGGGACTCGTATTCTTGGCGATGATGGTGCGCGCGTGTTCCGGCGAGAGGGTGGTGCGCAGCGGGGCGGCCGCTTCGTCCTGATCCGTCCAGCCGTCGTCGAATTCCTCGCGCCGGTCGGCTTCATACCGGCCCGAGTCGTTGGAGCGTGCGCCGCGTCCTTTCATCGCCGTTCTCATGCCCAGAGGATGGCACAGGATTGGAACAAATCAAGAACAAATTGGGCAGCGACGATCGCGGCCCAAAACAGAGCGGGCCGTCAGGCTGATGCGGCGGCGAGCGCGACTTCGTGGGGCGTCGGAACCTGAACGGCCGGCGTGACAGGGCGCCCCGTGGCCTCGGCGATCAGCTCGGCGGTCTTGCCTTCGATGGCGGCTTCCAGGCGGGCCAGGAACTCGTCCTTGGGCAGGCCAGTCGGAAGGGGTTCGAGGAATTCCAGGGTGGCGGTCCCCGGTGTCTTGCGCGAGGATTCCTGAGGCCAGAACAGGCCGAGGTTGGTGGCCAGGGGCACGACCGGCATGTCGAAGTCGCGGTACATGTGCCAGACGCCCGAACGGTAACGGAACTTCTCGCCGACCTTGGCCAGATGACCCTCCGGGTAGATGAGGATCTTGCGGCCTTCGCGGTGGGCGTCAGCGGCGCGTTCCTTGAGCGCCGCGCGGGCGGTGTGGCCGCCGCAGCTGTTGACGACAATGGCGCCGAGCTTGGTCAGCACCGTGCCGAGCAGCGGGAATTTTTCGAGGTGGTCGCCGGTGACGAAGGCCAGGTCGTCGAACTGGTCATAGGTGGTGAAGCCGTCGCCCCAGCTCTGATGCTTGGAGGCGACGATGAAGCCGCCCTGCGGCAGGCGCTCCTTGCCGCGCACCTGCAACCGGATGCCGGCGAAAAGGGCCATGGCCTGCACCATGCGACGGACATAGCGACGAATGATCCAGCTGGTCGCGCGTCGGCCGGGCGCGAGGGCGGCGAAGGCCGCCGCCAGGCAATAGACGATGGACAGGGCCCAGTAGGCGGCGTTGAACGCGAAGCTTCTCATTCCGCCGTTATGACATGATGCGGGGGCAGGTCAGCAAGCGCTTAAGCGGCGGCCCCGCTCAGGCTGCGGCTTGAGCCATCAGTTCGGCGTTGGTGACGCAGTTCCGACCGCCGCGCTTGGAGGCGTAGAGGGCCTCGTCGGCGCGCTCCAGCACGCTCAGGGCGGTTTCGCCGGGGCGACGCTCGGCAAACCCGACCGAGATGGTCACGGCGCCCAGGTCGTCGTTGGTGGAGCGGCGACGCAGCGAGCGCGAGCCGATTTCTTCGCGGACGGCGTTCAGCGCCGCCTCGACCGTGCCGGGCGTCTCGCCGGGGAAGATGACAGCGAACTCCTCGCCGCCATAACGTGCCGCGACGCGCGGATTGCGGGCGATCCGGCCCAGGACGCTGGCGACGTAGCGAAGCACCTGATCGCCGGTCTGATGACCCCAGGTGTCGTTGAAGCGCTTGAAGTGGTCGATATCGACGATGGCCAGCGTCAGGCTCTTGTCTTCCGCTTCCGCCTCGTCGCAGAGACGCGCCAACTGCTCGTCAAAGGTCTTGCGGTTGGCCAGATTGGTCAGGGCGTCGGTCATGGCGTCGCGACGGACCTGTTCCAGATGCTCGCGCAGGCGGACAACTTCGCGATTTGAGGATTCCAGGCGCTTTTCCAGGGCCGAGGTGTGACGCTGGACCTTGCGCGTGGCGCTGGAGAGGGTGCTGACGATGGCGGTCAGATCGGTCGGTCCCTCGGCCACCTGCATCCGGGCGGAGGCGGTGCTGAGGGTCTCGCCATAGGCGGTCTGGGTCTTGCGGGCGTTGTCGATGGCTTCCGCCACGGCGGCGAGTTCGCGGTTCAGCACTGCGCCGACGTCGCGGATTTCCTCGGACAGGCGGCCGCGCGGCAGGAATTCCGCCGCCAGCATTTCCGCCGTCGCATCGGTGAAGGGCGCGTCGCCGGCCAGCAGTCGGTGCAACTCGCGCCCCAGCGGTCCTTCCGGATCGCTGACGTAGTGCACCCACAGCTCGAAATTCAGCGGCGTCGGCCAGATCGAGGCCTGCTGCATCGCGTCGATGACGCGATGCGCCAAGGCATAAGCCTCTGGTCCCCGAAGGGAGGTCTCGACCTGCGCCGTCATTCTGATTCTCGCGACCCCAGTAATGTTACGTAGATACTAGAACGGGGAACCGTAATGACCAGTTAAGCTGGCCATCAGCATGGTTGCGGATTAGTCGGAGAAAACGACGGGCCGACGCAGGAAGGCCGGGATGTCGTCGCCAAAACCGCCCGGCGCGGCCTGGAGACGCGGTTCCTTTTGGGGCTCGGGCTTCTTGGCTTCGCGCGTCTGATCCCGATCGCGGTTGCGGTCGCGACGCTGGGGGGCGGCCTTGGCCGGAGCCGTCTCGGTTTCGACGGCGATTTCAGGGGCTGCATCGACAGCGACATCGACGATTTCGGGCGCGGTTTCCGGCTTGGTCGAACGACGGCTGCGCGAACGGCGCGGCGCCTCTTCGCGGGCCTCCTCAGGCTTTTCGGCTCGGGGAAGCGGCGACGTGATCGGCTCCATCGAGGCGACGTTGTCGCTCTTGGGGACGGGACGCGGGCGGTCGCTGCGGCTGCGGCCCTTAGCGTCGTCGGTGCGGGGGCGGTCCTTGATGGCGTTGAAGTCGATGCCTTCCAGCGTCAACTCCTGCGGGTCCATCTTGATCAGCTTCAGCACCTTGTCCAACGCCTTGTCGTCGGAAGGGGTGACGATCATGAAGGCCTGACCCAGCTTGCCGGCGCGGCCGGTGCGGCCGATGCGGTGGACGTAGTCGTCGGCGTGGTGGGAGACGTCGTAGTTGAAGACGTGGCTGACGTCGGGGATGTCCAGGCCGCGCGCGGCGACGTCCGAGGCCACCAGGATCTTCAACGCGCCCGAGCGGAAGTCGGCCAGGGTCTTGGTGCGCAGCGACTGGTCCAGGTCGCCGTGGATCGGCGCGGCGTCGAAGCCGTGCGTCTTCAGCGACTTGGCGACAATATCGACTTCCGACTTGCGGTTGCAGAAGACGATGCCGTTCTTGACGTCCTCGCGGCCGACCAGGGCGCGCAGGGCGGTGCGCTTGGCCTTGGGGTCCGAGGACGGAATGCGGACGACATACTGGGTGATGGTGTCGGCGGTCATGGCCGGACGCGAGGCCTCGACCCGGGTCGGGTCCTTGAGGAACTGCGTGGTCAGGCGCGTGATCTCAGGCGGCATGGTCGCCGAGAAGAACAGGGTCTGACGCTTGGGCGGCGTCAGTTTGAAGATGCGCTCGATGTCGGGAATGAAGCCCATGTCGAGCATCCGGTCGGCTTCGTCGATGACCATCATCTCGACGCCGGTCAGCAGGATCTTGCCGCGTTCGAACAGATCGAGCAGACGGCCCGGCGTGGCGATCAGGACGTCGACGCCCTTGTTCAGCATGGCCACCTGGTCGCCCATCGACACGCCGCCGATCAGCAGGACCCAGGTCAGCTTGGTGCCCTTGGCGTATTTGGCGAAGCTCTCGGCGACCTGGTCGGCCAGTTCGCGGGTCGGGGCCAAGACCAGGGCGCGCGGCATACGCGCGCGGGCGCGGCCCGAGCCGAGGCGGTCGATCATCGGCAGGGTGAAGGCGGCGGTCTTGCCGGTGCCGGTCTGAGCGATGCCCAGAACATCGCGGCCCGCGAGGGCCACGGGGATGGCGGCGGCCTGAATGGGCGTCGCCACGGTATAGCCCGTATCGGCGACCGCTTGCAGGGTCGTGGCCGAGAGGCCCAGCTTAGTGAATTCTGTCATGCAACCTTGAGGACGGAGGAAACGTCGTAACGTCTTCAGCTTACGGAACCGCCCCTGGTGGGCGAGTGGGCGGCGCGCATCGCCAGTCCTATCCCGAGCCTGCGGCGGTATATGGAAACCCCTACGTCTCAGTCAAGTATTTCCGTTCGGGAACCAGGCGCTTGGCAAAGCCTTACAGGTCTGTAATCTCACCTTGGGGTAGGGAAGGGTTGTCGTATGCGGTTGAAAACGCTTGCGTTCGCCTTGGCGGCTTGCTGCGCGACGGCGCTGCCGGCCCAGGCGGAGATGGAATCGGCCTTTGGCAATACTGTGGTGTCGCACTACCCGGATGGCAGCTGGGTCAAACATCTGTTTGATCGCGACGGCAGTTATCGGGCGGTCTTTTCGGACGGGCGCCGACTGACCGCGCGCTGGGCTGTCGAGGGCGAGCGCGTCTGCCTGAACGGGATCAGGCCAAGGATGCTGTTGTCTCGGTTCTGCACGACCCTGGTCGAGGCGTCTGTGGGTCAGACCTGGCCGGCCCGTGATCCGCTGGGACGCCGCGTTCGCAACGAACTGGTGGCGGGGCGCTAGACGTCTCCCGGTCCGCTGAGCGAACCGGGAGGGCCATGGCGATCTACTCGACGTCAGCCGCCTTCTTGGGCGCGGCCTTCTTTGCCGCCGGCTTCTTGGCGGCGGACTTCTTGGCCGTTGCAGGCTTCTTCTCAGCAGCGGTCTTGGCCGGAGCCTTCTTCGCCGCAGGCTTCTTGGCCGCAGCCGCCTTCTTCTTCGGCGTCGCGCCGGCCTTGGCGGCCAATAGGGGCAGGGCGTCTTCCAGCGTCAGGTCTTCGGGCGCCATGCCCTTGGGCAGGGTGGCGTTGACCTTGCCCCATTTGACGTAGGGGCCGAAGCGACCAGCCATGACCTGAACGGGGGCTTCGTCTTCGGGGTGGGTGCCCAGTTCCTTGAGCGGGGCCGTGGCCGAGCCGCGACCGGGTCGACCGGCGCGCTTTTCAGCCAATAGGGCGACCGCGCGGTTGATCCCGACCTCGAACACCTCGTCGATGTCCGAGACATTGGCGTAGGTGCCGGCGTGCAGGACGAACGGGCCGTAACGACCCAGACCCGCCGTGATCATCTTGCCGTCCTCGGGGTGAGGACCGACTTCGCGCGGCAGGGCCAGCAGACGCAGGGCCTGCTCCAGCGTCAGGGACGCCGGGCTCCAGCCCTTGGGCAGGGACGAGCGCTTGGGCTTTTCCTCGCCGGGCGGCGTGGTTTCGACATAGGGACCGAAGCGGCCGATCTTGAGCTGCACCGGCTGGCCGGTCGCCGGATCGACGCCCAGTTCGCGGTCGCCGCCGTCCGCGCCGCCTTCGGCGCCGTCAGGCGAGGCGACCGGGCGGGTGTATTTGCAGTCGGGATAGCGCGAGCAGCCGATGAAGGCGCCGAAGCGGCTGGTCTTCAGGCTGAGCTGGCCCTGATGACACAGGGGGCATTCGCGCGGATCAGACCCATCGCCCTTGTCCGGGAAGATGTGGGCGCCCAGGGCGTCGTTCAGGTGATCCAGGATGGCCGTGGTGCGCAGTTCGCCGGCGGCTTGCGTCGCGGCGTGGAAGTCGGTCCAGAAGCTGCGCAGCAGCGCCTTCCAGTCCAGTTCGCCGGCGGAGACCTCGTCGAGCTGGGTCTCAAGCGCGGCGGTGAAGTCGTACTCGACCCAGCGGCTGAAGAACTGCTCCAGGAAGGCCGTGACCAGCCGTCCCTTGTCCTCGGGATAGAAGCGGTTCTTGTCCATGCGGACGTATTCACGGTCGCGCAGGGTCGTCAGGATCGAGGCGTAAGTCGAGGGACGGCCGATGCCCAGCTCTTCCAGCTTCTTGACCAGGGTGGCTTCCGAGAAGCGCGGCGGCGGCTCGGTGAAGTGCTGGTCGGTGCGGACGGCTTCGACCTTGGCCTTGGCGCCTTCCTTCAGGGCGGGCAGGCGACCGCCGTCGTCCTCCTCGTCTTCGGAGCCCTTCTGCTTCTCGTCGCGGCCTTCTTCGTAGGCGGCGATGAAGCCGTCGAAGGCGACGACCTGGCCCGTGGCGCGCAGGCCGGTCTGGCCGTCGGGCGTCTCGATCTCGACCGTGGTGCGGTCCAGACGGGCGCTCTCCATCTGCGAGGCGATCATCCGTTTCCAGATCAGCTCATAGAGGCGTTGCAGGTCGGAATCGATGCGCAGGCTGTCAGGATGGCGCGTCAGATTGGTCGGACGGATGGCTTCGTGCGCTTCCTGGGCGTTCTTGGCCTTGGTCTTGTAGTAGCGCGGCTCAGCCGGGACATAGGCGGGGCCGAAGCGGTCGGCGATGACCTCGCGCGCCTGGGCGATGCCCTCGGGGCTGACGAACAGGCCGTCGGTCCGCATGTAGGTGATCAACCCGCCGGTGTCGTCGACGCCCTCATACAATTTTTGCGCCGCCTGCATGGTGCGCTGGGCGGTGAAGCCCAGTTTGCGCGAGGCTTCCTGTTGCAGGGTCGAGGTGGTGAAGGGCGGAGCCGGCGAGCGCTTGGCCGGCTTCTTCTCGACCGACTTGATGGTGAAGTCGCCGGCCTTGATGGCGTCGCGCGCGGCGAAGGCCATTTCCTCGGTCGGGATGTCCAGACGCTGGATGCGCTTGCCGGCGTGCTTGACCAGGCGCGTGGTGAAGGGGGGGCTGTCGGCGACGAGGTCGGCTTCGACCGACCAGTATTCCTGGGCCTTGAACTTCTCGATCTCCATCTCGCGATCGACGACGATGCGCAGGGCGACCGATTGCACCCGGCCCGCCGAACGGGCGCCGGGCAGCTTGCGCCACAGGACGGGCGACAGGTTGAAGCCCACCAGATAGTCCAGCGCGCGGCGGGCCAGATAGGCCTCGACCAGCTCCATATCCAGCTGACGCGGATTGGCCATGGCTTCCAGCACGGCGGCCTTGGTGATGGCGTTGAAGGTGACGCGCTGGACCTCGGTGTCCTTCAGCGCCTTCTTCTTGTTCAGGACTTCCAGAACGTGCCAGCTGATCGCCTCTCCCTCACGGTCGGGGTCGGTCGCGAGGATGACGCGGTCGGCGCGCTTGGCCGCCTCCGCAATCTCGGACAGGCGCTTGGACGCCTTGGCGTCGACCTCCCAGACCATGGCGAAATCGTCGTCGGGCAGGACGGAGCCGTCCTTGGACGGCAGGTCGCGGATGTGGCCGTAGGAAGCCAGCACCTCGTAGCCAGAACCCAGGTATTTATTGATGGTCTTGGCCTTGGCGGGGCTCTCGACGATGACGAGATTCATGGCGCTCTATTCGGGAAATCGGGGCGCGAACGTGGTTGGCGCCGAGGGGGAAGTCAATCGGCACATTGAGAGGTGCGCTTTTAGCGTGTTTAGATTCTTGCGACACAACCAAAAATTGTGGCTTACTGCCGGTATTGTCAGGAGGGTTCGAGCGTGCCGGATAGGGAAGCATCACAGGAGCCGGGCGCTGGCGCTTATGCCGCCGACTACCCGGTACGGGAATATGTGGCGGCGATGGCTGTAGAACTGGCGAGCATGGCCCGCTGGGACGGCGATGAGACGCTGGCGTCTGCGCTGGAAGTCGCGGCTGACATGGCCCGCAAGGAAACCTCGGCGTCCTCGACCTAGGACGAGGCCAGGCCGCCGGGCAGGAGGGTCGCACGGTTCGACAGGCTGAGCTCCAGCAGAGCCGCCGCAACGACGCCGATGGGCAGGTCCAGGGCCCTGGCCAGTTCGTCGCGCGGGGTCGGGACGGGCGACAACAGGGCGGCGACCTGTTCGATCAAGGCGTCGTCCAGATCGTCCGGCGCGCCGTCAAAAGGCGAATCGCCGGGCGGCTCGCGCAGGGTTCGCAGGGTGGTGAAGGCGCGCTCGACGTCCTCCAGCCCCTCACACAGAATGGCGCCCTGACGCAGCAGTTCATTGGGGCCCTTGGAGCGGGGGTCCAGCGGCGAACCCGGCACGGCGAAGACGTCGCGGCCCTGTTCATTGGCCAGGCGGGCGGTGATCAGGGAGCCGGAGCGGATTTCAGCCTCGACCACGATCACCCCGCGCGACAGGCCCGAGATAATGCGATTGCGGCGCGGGAAGTCGCGGGCCTGTGCGCGGGCGCCGACGGGGCTTTCCGAGACGATGCAGCCCTGGTCGACGATCTGGCGATAGAGGTCGGCGTTCTCGGACGGATAGATGTCGTCCACGCCGCCGCCGAGAACCGCGACCGTGCCAGTCGGCAGGGCGCCCAGGTGCGCCGCCGCGTCGATGCCGCGCGCCAGACCGGAGACCACGACACGGCCGGCTTCGCCCAGTTGCTGCGACAGGCCGCGCGCGATGCGCTGGCCGCCGGCCGAGGCGATGCGGGCGCCGACTACGCCGATGCAGGGGCGCGACAGCAGACTGATGTCGCCGCGGGTCCACAGCAGGGGCGGAGGCGGATCGACCGCCGCCAGCAGGTCGGGATAGTCGGCGTCGCCCAGCAGGATCAGCCGCGCCCCGACGCGCTCGCCCGCCGCCAGTTCGGCCTCGACTCGCTCGACGGCGGGCAGGGCGTAGCCGTCGCGGCCGCTGCGGCGCACCAGATCAGGCAGGGCCTCGACCGCACGGACGGCAGAGCCAAACCGCTGCAAAAGTTGGGAAAAGGCCACGGGACCGACGCGGTCGGTGCGGGCCAGCCGAAGCCGGGCGAAGCGCTCGGCGTCGGACAGCGGGGTCAAGCCTTCTTGGCCCCGATCTTGGGCTCGGCGCCTTTCAGCAGCCGGGCGATGTTCTCATGGTGGCGGATATAGATCAGCACGGCGGTGAAGACGGCCAGGATCAGGATGGGCGCAGGGGCGGGCAGGCCCAGCATGGCGAGGGGCAGAAGCGCATAGAAGGGCGTCGCCGCCGCCGCGACCAGGGCCGCCAGCGAGGAGTAGCGCAGGGCGAAGGCTGTGATCAGCCAGGTCGCCGCCGCCATCAGGCCCAGAGGCCAGCAGGCGGCCAGGATCAGGCCGAAGAAGGTCGCGACCCCCTTGCCGCCCTTGAAGCCCAGCCAGACGGGGAAGAGGTGGCCCATGAAGGCGGCGCCGCCGGCGATGGCGCCCGCGACTTCACCGAACAGATAGCGGGCGATCAGCAGGGCGACCGCGCCCTTGCCCGCGTCGAGGATCAGCGTGGCGATGGCCAGGTCCTTGCGGCCCGTGCGCAGGACGTTGGTCGCGCCGATATTCCCGGAGCCGATATTGCGCACGTCCCCGGCGCCCGCAGCGCGGGTCAGGATGACCCCGAACGGGATTGAACCGAGCAGATATCCGCCAATCGCGACAAGCCCGAGCGTGAGAAGCGCCGGTGCGGCCAGATCCTGCAAGTGATTCGCTCCCGTTTAGCGTGCGTCGTGGACGATGCGTCCACCAACGACCGTGAGCAAGACCTTCCCTTGCAGGCGGCGGCCATCGAAGGGAGAATTCTTCGATTTGGAACGCAGTGTGGCCGCATCGACCACAACCGGAGCGCCCGCGTCGAACAGGACCAGGTCCGCCGGAGCGCCAGCCGCCAGAACGCCGGCGTCCAGACCCAGCAGACCGGCAGGGCCCTGGGTCAGCGGGCGCAGCACGTCCAGCAGGTCCAGCCCGTGTTCGTGGTGCAGCATCAGGGCGGCGGGCAGCAGGGTCTCCAGACCCACGGCGCCGGGCGCGGCCTCGGCGAAGGGGCGGCGCTTGTTCTCGGCAGGTTCGGGCGCATGGGCCGAGGTGATGGCGTCGATCAGGCCGTCGCGGACGGCCTCGACCAGGGCCTGACGGTCGCTCTCGGGGCGCAGCGGCGGGTCCAGCCGGTAGAAGGTCCGGTAGTCGCCGATGTCGATCTCGTTGAAGCAGAGGTGATTGATCGAGACCGAGGCCGAGACCTCAAGGCCCCTAGCGCGGGCGCGGGCCAGGGTTTCCAGCGCGCCTTCGGTCGAGATCTGATCGACAAGGAAGCGGGCGCCGGTCTGTTCGACCAGGGCCAGGTCGCGTTCCAGCTGGATGCGCTCGGCGATGGCGGGGGCGCCGGACAGACCGAGGCGGGTGGCCAGTTCGCCCGAGGTGGCGACGGCGCCCTCTGACAACCAGGGCTCAGCCGGGCGGCAGGCGATCAGGGCGTTGAAGGCGGCGGCGTAGCTCATCACCCTTTGTTGGGTGCGGGTGTTGACGATGACCCGGTCGCCATCGGTGAAATAAAGGGCGCCGGCTTCGTGCATCAAGCCGATCTCGGCCATGCGCTGACCGTCGCGGCCTTGCGTCGCCGCGCCCGCCGCGCGGACGTTGACCAGATCGAGGGCTGCGCCGCGTCGCTGGATGTGGTCGATCAGGGCGGGGTCGTCGATGGCCGGGTCGGTGTCGGGCTGGACCACGATAGTGGTGACGCCGCCCGCCGCCGCCGACAGGCTGGCCGACTTCAGGGTTTCCTTGGGCTCATTGCCCGGCTCGCCGGTCTTGACCCGGATGTCGATCAGGCCGGGGGCGAGGCAGCGGCCCTGGGCGTCGATGACGGTGACGCCGTCGGGGCGCTGGGTGGCTTGGCCGTGGACGACCTCGACGATGCGACCGTTCTGGATCAGGACCGCGCCGGGACCGTCGTAGTCGCTGGCGGGGTCTAGCAGGCGCGCGTTGATGATGGCCAGAGTTTGGGAGGCGACGGTCATGCGGCGGCTCCCGCGCGGCGGTGGGCGAGGGCGGCCAGGACGGCCATGCGGGCGGCGACGCCCATCTCGACCTGATCCTGAATCAGGGAGACGGTCAGGTCGTCGGCCACGTCGGAATCGATCTCGACCCCCCGGTTCATCGGGCCGGGGTGCATGACCCTGGCGCCCGGCGCGGCCCAGGCCAGTTTCTCGCGGTCCAGACCCCAGAAGCGGAAATACTCGCGGGTCGAAGGGATCAGGGCGCCGGTCATGCGTTCCAGCTGAAGGCGCAGCATCATGACCACGTCGCAGCCGGCCAGACCTTCCTTCATGTCGTGGAAGACCTCGCAGCCCCAGCGGTCAGCGTCGCCGGGCACCAAGGTCGGCGGGCCGATCAGGCGCACCCGCGCACCCATCATGGACAGCAGGGCGACGTTGGAGCGGGCCACGCGGCTGTGGGCGATGTCGCCGCAGATGGCGATGGTCAGGCCGCCAACGTCGCCGAAGGCGCGGCGCAGGCTCAGCAGGTCGAGCAGGGCTTGCGTTGGGTGTTCATGCCGGCCGTCGCCGGCGTTGACGACGGCGCAGCCGACCTTTTGCGACAGCAGGTCCACGGCGCCCGACGACGAATGGCGAACCACCAGAATCTCGGGCTTCATGGCGTTCAGCGTCACCGCCGTGTCGATCAGGGTCTCGCCCTTGGCGACCGAGGAGGCCGAGACCGGCATGGTGACGACGTCGGCGCCGAGACGCTTGGCGGCGATCTCGAACGAGGAACTGGTGCGGGTCGAGTTCTCGAAGAAGAGGTTCACGACCGTCTGGCCGCGCATCAGGTCAATGCCCTTGGCCGACTGTCGGTTGAAGTCGACGAAGGCGTCGGCGAGATCCAGCAGCGCCAAGGCGGCTGGCGGGTTCAGATCGCCGGCGGCGAGGAAGTGATCGCGGGGGAACGGCGTCAGTCGCTCCTCGATGGTTTCGGTGACGGAAGCGGCATGGGTCATCGAGACGCCGCTATAGAGCCGACTCTGCCTCAGGGGAAGATGAGGCAGGGAAGATCAGGCGGGGATTAGCGGCGCAGGCGATCCAGCGCGCCCTGCAAAATCCAGGCGGCGGCGGTGCGGTCCACGACATTGGCGCGGCGCTTGCGGTTCAGGTCCAGCTCTTCGATCAGGAAGCGTTCGACGGCGCTGGTGGACAGGCGCTCGTCCTGGAAGGCGACGTTGACGGGACGCAGGCGTTCCAGATTGCGGGCGAAGGCGCGGCAGGACTGGGCGCGCGGGCCTTCGGAACCGTCCATGTTCAGCGGCAGACCGATGACCAGGGCCGAGACGTTGCGGCCGTTCATCAGCTTGATCAGCTGCTCGGCGTCCTGGCTGAATTTCACCTTGCGGATCAGCTGCAGCGGGCTGGCGATCATGCGGCTGGTGTCGGACACGGCCACGCCAATGGTGTTCTCGCCCAGATCCAGCCCCATCCAGGGGGTGTCGGGCGGGCAGGCGGCGGGCAGGTCTGTCAGGTCGAATACGGGCACGGCCTCCCCATATTGCAATGCGGAACGCTTGTCGAAGCCGCATCGGGCGGTTAACCCACGACAGGAGTCAGTCTGGGCGACTCCCGCGCGCCCCGGCTGGATGAATTTCGGAGATTTCCATGGCTATCGACGCCGCGACGGTGCGCAAGGTCGCCCACCTCGCCCGCATCAAGACCCCCGAGGACCGCCTGGAGCCGCTGGCCCAGGAGCTGAACGGCATCCTGAACTGGATCGAGCAGCTGAACGAGGTCGACGTGCAGGGTGTCGAGCCGATGACCTCCAACGTCGCCCAGCCCCTGCGTCTGCGCGAAGACGTCGTCACCGACGGCGCCAAGGTGGATGCGGTCCTGTCGAACGCCCCGAAGTCGGCGGACGGCTTCTTCGTCGTGCCCAAGGTCGTGGATTAAGTCATGAGCGATCTGACCAAGCTTACCCTCAAAGACGCCGTCGACGGCCTGAAGGCCAAGACCTTCACGTCGGAAGAACTGACCCGCGCCTTCCTGACCAATATCGAAGCCTCGAACCCGGCGCTGAACGCCTATGTCGAGGTGACGGCGGACAAGGCGCTGGAACAGGCGCGCGCCTCCGACGCCAGGCTGGCCAAGGGCGAAGGCGGGGCGCTGGAAGGCGCGCCGCTGGGGATCAAGGACCTGTTCTGCACCGAGGGCGTGCAGACGACCGCCGGCTCCAACATGCTGCGCGGCTTCGTGCCGCCCTATGAATCCACCGTCACCGCCAATCTGTGGCGCGACGGCGCGGTCATGCTGGGCAAGCTCAACATGGACGAGTTCGCCATGGGATCGGCCAACGAGACCTCGGCCTTTGGTCCGGTGAAGAACCCGTGGAAGGCCAAGAGTTCGGACGCCGAGCTGACGCCAGGCGGCTCGTCGGGCGGTTCAGCTTCGGCGGTGGCCTCTGACCTGTGTCTGGCCGCGACGGCCTCGGACACCGGCGGCTCGATCCGCCAGCCCGCCGCCTTCACCGGCACGGTCGGCATCAAGCCCACCTACGGACGCGCCAGCCGTTTCGGCATGGTGGCCTTCGCCTCCTCGCTGGATCAGGCCGGGCCGATCACCAAGACGGTGACGGACGCCGCCATCCTGCTGAAGTCCATGTGTTCGTTCGACGCCAAGGATTCGACCAGCCTCGACATCCCGACGCCGGACTGGACCCAGTCGGTCGGTCAGTCGGTCAAGGGCCTGCGCATCGGCGTCCCGGCGGAATACCTGATCGACGGCATGTCCGAAGAGATCAAGGCGCTGTGGCAGCAGGGCGTCGCGTGGCTGAAGGCCGCCGGCTGCGAGATCGTCGAGATCAGCCTGCCGCACACCAAATACGCCCTGCCGGCCTATTACATCGTGGCCCCGGCGGAGGCCTCGTCGAACCTGGCCCGCTATGACGGGATGCGCTTCGGCCACCGCGCCGAGGAGTTCTCGTCGCTGGACGATCTCTATGCCGCCTCGCGCGCCGAGGGCTTCGGCAAGGAGGTTCAGCGCCGCCTGACCATCGGCACCTATGTGCTGTCGGCGGGCTTCTATGACGCCTACTACGTCAAGGCGCTGAAGGTGCGTCGCCGCATCGCCGAGGACTTCGACAAAGTCTGGGGCAGTGTGGACGCCATCCTGACCCCGTCGACCCCGACGGCGGCGTTCAAGCTGGGCGACAAGCAGATCGACCCGCTGACCATGTATCTGAACGACGTCTTCACGGTGACGACCAACCTGGCCGGTCTGCCGGGCATCTCGGTGCCTGCGGGTCTGAGCAGCGATGGTCTGCCGCTGGGGCTTCAGGTCATCGGCAAGGCCCTTGATGAGGCGACCGTCTTCCAGGTCGCGGCCGCACTGGAAGACTCCGCCGGTTTCGTCGCCAAACCGGCCAAGTGGTGGTGAGCATGTCTGACAACAAAACACTGATCAAAGGTCGCACCGGCGACTGGGAAATCGTCATGGGGCTGGAAATCCACGCCCAGGTGGCGTCGAAGGCCAAGCTGTTCTCGGGCGCCGCTGTCGGTTTCGGCGCGGGTCCAAACGAGCAGGTGTCGCTGGTCGACGCCGGCTTCCCCGGCATGCTGCCTACCCTGAACAAGCACTGCGTCGAGCAGGCGGTGAAGTCGGGTCTGGGCCTGAAGGCGCAGATCAATCTGAAGAGCCAGTTCGACCGCAAGAACTACTTCTATCCCGACCTGCCGACCGGCTATCAGATCAGCCAGCTGTATCACCCCATCGTGGGCGAGGGCGTGGTTGAGGTGGAGGCCGAGGACGGCAGCTTCTTCAACGTCGGCATCGAGCGCCTGCACCTGGAGCAGGACGCGGGCAAGCTGATCCACGACCTGTCGCCGACCGAGAGCTACGTCGACCTGAACAGGGCCGGCACGGCGCTGATGGAGATCGTCTCGCGTCCCGACATCCGCACGCCGGAAGAGGCGGTCGCCTACGTCAAGAAGATCCGCACCATCCTGATCTATCTCGGCACCTGCGACGGCGACATGGACAAGGGCAACCTGCGCGCCGACGTCAACGTCTCGGTCTGTCGCGCCGGCAACTACGCCAAGTTCAAGGAAACCGGCGATTTCGGCTTCCTAGGCACGCGCTGCGAGATCAAGAACGTCAACAGCTTCCGCTTCATTTCTCAGGCGATCAATTACGAGGCGCGTCGCCAGATCGAGATCCTTGAGGACGGCGGCTCGATCATTCAGGAAACCCGTCTGTATGATCCGACGGCGGGCGAAACGCGCTCGATGCGGTCCAAGGAAGAGGCGATGGACTATCGCTACTTCCCCGACCCCGACCTGCTGCCGCTGGAGCTGGAACAGGCCTGGATCGACGAGATCAAGGCCAATCTGCCCGAGCTGCCGGACGAGAAGCGCCGTCGTCTGATGGCCGACTACGGCCTGTCGCAATACGACGCCGTGGTGCTGATCTCGGAGCAGGCCAAGGCCGATTACTTTGAGGCGGCTGCGAAGGGCCGCGACGCCAAGCTGGTCTCCAACTGGGTGACGAACGAGGTCTCCGCGCGTCTGGCCGCCGACGGCAAGGACTTCAGCGAAAACCCGTTGCCAGCCGCGCACGTCGCTCAGCTGGTCGAACTGATCGAGACCAATGTAATATCGTCCAAGATCGCCAAGGAAGTGTTCGACTACGTCTGGAACGGCGAAGGCTCGCCCGCCGAGGTGGTCGAGAAGCACGGCCTGAAGCAGGTGACGGACACCGGCGCCATCGAGAAGGCCGTGGACGACATCATCGCCGCCAACCCGGACAAGGCCGCCGCCGTGGCCGAGAAGCCGCAGGCGCTGGGCTGGTTCGTCGGTCAGGTGATGAAGGCGACGGGCGGCAAGGCCAACCCGGCGGCGGTCAACGACATCCTTAAATCAAAGCTCGGGCTTTGATGCTTGGGGGCTGCGGCCCCCAAACCCCCGGCTGGTCGCTAACGCTCGCGACGCGGTCGCTCGCTGCTTGAGCGACAGGGGGATAGATATGGAAAAGGCCCCGGGGATTGCTCCTCGGGGCCTTTCTGCTTTTGTGGCGCTTACCAGTTCCAGGCGTCGCGGACGACTTCGATGATGTAGCCGTCGCGGTCGTCGATCAGGTAGATGGTGTTGTCGACATAGACCCAGCGCGTCCCTGGCGGCGGGTAGCCCAGGCCGTAGGTCCGCCAATCGTTGACCTGATAGCGCCAGAAGACCTCCGGCAGATACTGGCCGACATGGTACTGACGGTTCCAGTAGGTCCGCGGCACGCTGTAATAGCCGTAGCCCGGCGCGAAATAGAAGCCGAGCCGCACGCCGTTCCAGCCCCGGAAGCGGCTGTCGTTGCGCCACCAGTCGCTGCGGTGGCGACGATCCCAGTCACGCCGCCACTGGTCACGGTTCCAGCGATTATGGAAGTCGCGATAGTCGCGGTCATGGTTCCAGTTCGGACGATCCGGGCGGTTGGGCCGGTCGGGACGGTTCGGTCGGTTCGGTCGATCCGGTCGGTTCAAATCCGGGCGATCAGGCCTGTTGGGACGATTGGGCTGCTGGGCGCCGGGGCGGTCGGGTCGATTCCAGTCAGGCCTGTCCGGCCGGTTCGGACGACCAGGCTGCTGCGAGCTGGGACGGTCTGGCCGCACATCGGGCCGATCCGGACGGTCAGGCCGCTCTGGACGGCTGGGGCGGTGCGGCTGATCGAGGCGAGGCGTCTGGGGGCGGCCCTGATCCGTGGGGCGCGTCGGCCGGTCGGGACGTTCGCCATCCGGGCGCTCAGGGCGCGACGGACGCGGCCTGTCAGGGCGCTCAGGACGCGCCTCCGCGCGAGGACTGTCACGCCTCTGTTGAGGCGAGGCGGACGGCTCGCTACGTTCTGCGCGATGTTGAGGGCGCTGGCGCGGTCTGTCGTCGGACTGAACCTCGCGCGACTGCGCCAGGGTCGCCACCGGCGCGAGCGCCGGAAGGATAGAGCTGGCGATGGCCGTGAACACCATCAGGGAACGTTTCATGGTCTTGTTCCTCGCACGCCGAGACTGGCGGCTTGAGCATCAATCTGGCGCCGCCGCCATGAACCACGGCTGAACGCGGGTCGATGGAAATGGGCATATTCCAAGAAGAAGCCCCGCAAAGCCGAGCTCTGCGGGGCTGTCTGAAAGTCTTGCGCGAGGCCTAGTAGACGTCGTGCAGAACGCTGGCGATCAGGCCGGTGGCGACCGCGATCAACAGGATGTCGTTGTTGGCGTGAACGTAGCGATAGCCGCGCGGCGCCGGGCGCAGGTTGTAATAATAGGGGTCGCTCACGTAGTAGCCGCGATAGGCCGAGGGCAGATAGGCCCCCTGACGCCAGCGATAGCTCTGATAGCGCGGATCGACGCGGTAGTAGCCGCGCCCCGGCGCATACCAGTAGCCGTTGCGGGCGCCGCGATAGTCGCGGAACTCGGGCCGGCCACGCCACCAGTCGCGGTTGTTGCGGTCCCAGCGGTCGGCGCGACGTTGATCCTGGCGATAGTCGCGACGGTCATCGCGGCGGTCCTGGCGCCATTCACGACGATCATCGCGTTGATCCTGACGCCACTCACGGCGGTCATGGCGATCATCGCGTCGGTCCTCGCGGCGCTCCTGGCGATACTCGCGGTGATCGCGGTTCTGGGCCTGGGCCGCCAGCGGCGCGGCCGTGGTGGCCAGCGCCAGGGCGACGACGGCGGCCTTGGTCAGGCGGTTCATCCTTACGTCTCCATGGTCTGGGCGCCGGAGGGAAGCTTCGGACGGCCCGTTGAACAGGAGCCCAGGGTCGGTCCTGGCGCATGAACTCCTCCTGAATGACGATGTCAGCTTTCAGCCTTGTCTGTTCCCGGCCCACGCGCCATCTCTGAGGCCCCGACGCGAGCAAAGGCGACAGCGATGACCCAGCCCATCGAGCTCTGGTACTGGCCCACGCCGAACGGCTGGAAGATCTCCATCGCGCTGGAGGAGATGGGGCTGCCCTATGTGGTCAAGCCCGTGAACATCGGGGTTGGAGAACAGTTCGAATCCGCCTTTCAGGCCATCAGCCCGAACGGCCGGATGCCCGCCATCGTCGATCCGGAAGGCCCGGACGGCCGACCGCTGTCGATCTTCGAATCGGGCGCCATCCTGCAATATCTGGGCGCCAAGTCGGGGCGCTTCTATCCTTCCGACGTGCGCGCCAAGGCCGAGGTCGATCAGTGGCTGTTCTGGCAGGTCGGCGGCCTGGGGCCGATGGCGGGCCAGACGCATCATTTCCGCCAGTACGCCCCGGCCATGATCAAGGATCAGCGCCAGATCGCCTATGGCGTCCAGCGCTATACCAACGAAACGCATCGGCTGTACGGCGTGTTGAACCGGCGTCTGGCGGACCGGGACTATGTCGCGGGCGACTATTCCATCGCCGACATGGCGATCTGGCCGTGGGTCCTGCCGAAGCATCAGGGGCAGGACCTGAGCGAGTTTCCGCATCTGGCCGCCTGGATGGAACGGGTCGGGGCGCGACCGGCGGTTCAGGCGGGCAGGGCGTTGGCCGAGGAACAGCGCGCCAATCTGGCCGCATCGGGCCAGACGGCGGAGGCGGCGCGCGCTGTTCTGTTCGGTCAGCGCGGGCGTTAACTCTAATTTCAAACCGGCGGTATTTGAATAGGGTTCGAAAGGCAGGGTCAGAATGACCGACGCCCGGAGGACTGGCTATGACCGCGCACGAAACCGCGCCTGAGGCTATTGAGACTGCGGCCCTGCCGTTGCCGACCGTCGACATGGACGGGGACGCCCTGTTCCGACTGGGGCTGGCCTATTCGGCCGGTCTGGACGGCTGTCCCATCGACCGGGTCTCGGCCCACATGATCTTCAATCTAGCGGCCATGAAGGGCTCGATCGAGGCGCGCGAATATCGCCGCGACCTGAGCCAGGAGATGGAGCACGACGAGATCGCCGAGGCCCAGCGCGCCGCGCGTCGCTGGATCGACGCCGGTTCGACCACGCTCGCCGCCTGAAGTCGCGGCGGACGGCTGGACCGGGCGGCGAGGTCGGGTTATGGACCCGGCCAAGACACGTCGCCGAAGGATTACGCCCATGCTCGCTCGCATCTATCGCCCGGCCAAGACCGCGATGCAGTCGGGCAAGGCCAAGACCCACGACTGGCGTCTGGAGTTCGAACCGGCCTCGGCGCGGACCCAGGACCCGCTGACGGGCTGGACCAGCACCACCGACATGAACGGTCAGGTGCGGCTGAGCTTTGAGACCAAGGAAGAGGCGGTCGAATACGCCGAACGTCACGGCATCGCCTTCCGCCTGCACGAGCCGCAGGACGCGCCGCTGATCCTCAAGGCCTACGCCGACAACTTCGCCACCAATCGCAAGCAGTCCTGGACCCACTAAGGGTTCAGCCGCCAGCTTGGACAAAAGCGCCGCCCGGAGCGATCCGGGCGGCTCTTTCGTGGCCCGACTCGGACCCGAATCCTGCCGCGCGACTGTCGCGTGGCGATGAACGCTGAGAGGAAGGGGGCGCTGAAAACGCCGTGTGCACCGTGGCCGAAGGGACGGTCTGATGCGAACCTGATCTTGGGCATTGGTTCTCTTGCCCGGCGCCGCGAAACCCCTTACTGAGCAACGCTTTCCGGCCCAACGCGCCCTTAGCTCAACCGGATAGAGCACCCGCCTTCTAAGCGGGATGTTGCAGGTTCGAGTCCTGCAGGGCGCGCCAGGGCTTATCCCGACATTGTCCAGCCAAGGCGCACGAGCGCCGGCCTTCGCTGCCTATTTCTTGCGGAATTGGTCCAGGGAGACGACCTTGGGGCCGTCGTCGTCGCCTGTGGGGGGCGGGGCGGCGTTCGGGTCGCGGGCAGGGGGCGTCAGCGGCGCGATCTCGGCCTCGACGATCTCGGGCTCTTCGAACTGCAGCAGGAACTGGACGCTGGGGTCGTAGAAGCGGGTCACGGCCGAATAGGGCATGGCCAGGACCTTGGGCATGCCGCCGAACTTCAGCATGATCGAGAAGCGGTCGTGCTGGACGTCCAGGTCCCAATACTGATGCTGCAGGACGATGGTCATCTCGTCCGGGTATTTGGCCAGCACGTCCGGCGGCACCGAGACGCCGGGCGCCCGCGTCTTGAACGTGATGTAGAAATGGTGCGCGCCGGGTATGCCGGCGGGCTCGGCGGCGCGTTCAAGCGCCGAGCGGACCACGCCGCGCAGGGCGTCCTGGGCGAGCTGCTCATAGAACATCTCGTCGACCGGGGGAGATTGATCCGTCATCGGAAGCCTCGAAACTGGGTACGCGCGACTGTTACCCGCGACAGGGGAATGACGGAAGATGGTGATTTGGGGAAAGTGGAGGGCTTCTGTTGGCAGGCGCCCTCCGGGCCCCGCCTGAGGAACTGATCCCTCAGGACTTAAGTGTTCGAAATCTACCGAACCGCATTACGCGGCGAGGCGGACTTCTCCAGCGAAGTTATCGTTCGCAGTTAGAAAATGGCCCGATACGGTGGGCCAAGACGGGCAAAAGCATCCTCTTTACACGTCCGTCGATGCTAGTCGGCCCCGCAGCTCCCGCCGATAACGCGGTGAGAGATTTGGTGGAGCCGCCGGGAATCGCACCCGGGTCCGGTCCGCTTATTACAGGCGCGTTTATCGCCATAGTCCGGGCGAACCCGGACATGACCAATATAGGCGGTCAGCCTACGTGTTCCAAGGGCGCAACGTCGTCTGCGTCGATTTTACAGTGGGATAGTCGATGAGACCTATCTGGCTCGCGCGCGAACCAGCCAGCAGGCGGCGGTGAAACGGGCGACGCCGTCAGCCACAAAGGGCGCGAAGGCCTGATTGACCGCGTCGATCACCGCGGTTCGGGTGGCTTCGTCCAGATCAGGCAGCATTTGGCCGACACGCCCCATGCGCGCGGCATAGGTCGCGAGGTCGTCTGCCGACAGGGTGCAGGGCACGTCGAGCGGCTGAATGTCGATGTCGCGCCATGCCGGCTCCAGAATGGCGCGCACTCGGTCGGCGTCGGCGAAGGCGAACTGGCCCGGCGCAGAGGGTTCGCGGGGCTCAAGTTTGGGCAGGTAGGGGGCGGAGGCCTGCTCGGCGGCGACCATGAAGGGGTTTTCCACCGTACCCCGCCAGGCGATGAAGGTCAGATCGCCTCCGTCACGAACGGCCCGGCGCAGATTGGCGAAGGCCGCTGCCGGGTCGTCGAAGAACATGACGCCGAAGCGCGAGATGACGGCGTCGAAGCTGTCGGGCGCGAAGGCATGGCCTTGTGCGTCCCCGGCGATGAAATGGGCGTTGGTCAGGCCCTCGTTCTCGGCGCGACGGCGGGCGGCGGTGATCAGGGGCGCCGAGATATCCAGTCCTGTGCATTGCCCCTCGGGCGCCAGTCGTCGGGCGGCGGCGAGGGTCGTCGCGCCTGCCCCGCAACCGATATCGAGGATGTTGCGGGCGCCGCCGGCTGCGACTTCGTCCGCCAGCAGGCGCTCAAACGGCAGGAACAGGCGGTCCAGAAGTTGCTGCTGCTCGACCCAGACCTCGCCGCCGCGCGAGTTCCACAGGGCCGATTGCGTTTGATTGGGCGGGATAGGCGATTGGGTCATGGCGGCGTCCTTGTATCTGGTCTTGAACCGCGCGACGATACGACTTCAAGTCCACTTGAGGTCAACCGTGAAATTGCTGGATATCGGCGAGGTGGCGGAGCTGTGCGGATTGCCGGCTTCGACGCTGCGATTCTATGAGGAAAAGGGACTGATCGCCTCGGTCGGGCGGCGCGGCTTGAGGCGGCTGTTCGACGGGGAGGCGCTGGACCGGCTGTCGCTGATCGCCCTCGGGCGCTCGGCGGGTTTCTCGCTGGACGAGATCGGGGACATGCTGGGTCTCGACGGTCCGCCGCGGATTGATCGGGCCAGGCTGGCGGAGAGGGCGGATGAGCTGGATCAGACGATCCGGCGGCTGACCGCCCTAAGCAAAGCCCTGCGTCATGCAGCGGAATGTCCGGCGCCCAGCCATATGGAGTGTCCGACGTTCAACCGCTTGCGGCGGGCGGCGGTGGCGCGTGGGCGCGAGGCTAGGTCCCCGGCGAAACGCGCGCCCAGTCCGAGGTCTGGTTCCTGAACCAGGTCAGCTGGCGCTTGGCGTAGTGGCGGGTGGACAGGCGGATGGCGGCGATCGCCTGATCCAGCGAAGTCCGGCCCGACAGATGGGCGGCCAGTTCGGGGACGCCGACGGCCTTCATGGCGGGCAGGGTCGGGTCGAGGTTGCGGGCGAGCAGGGCGCGGACCTCGTCCAGGGCGCCGTTCTGGATCATCTGGCTGACCCGGACGTCGCAGGCGGCGTAGAGGCGGTCGCGGGGCGGCTCGACGACGAGGGTCTCATAGGAGCCCGGCGTGAGCAGGGGCCGGGTGTCGGCCTTCCAGTCGCTGAGCGAGCGCTCGGTGGACTGGGCCACGGCCAGGGCGCGGATCAGGCGCTGGCGGTCGCCGGGGGTGATGGCGGCGGCGGCGGTCGGATCGACCTCGGCCAAGCGGCGACGGAAGGCGGCTTCGCCCTCAAGGTCATAGGCGGCCTGGACCGTGTCGCGGACGGCGTCGGGCACGGCGGGAATGTCGGCCAGGCCGCGCGTCAGGGCGTTGAAATAGAGGCCGGTGCCGCCGACCAGCAGGGCGGGGCGGTCCTGAGCGGTCAGTTCCTCCAGCAGCGGCATGACGGCGCGGGTCCAGCGGCCGACGGACCAGGACTCGGCGGCGTCGGCGACGCCGTAGAGGCGGTGTTCGGCGCGGGCTTCGTCCTCGATCGTGGGGCGGGCGCTGAGGACGCGCAGGTCGGCGTAGAGCTGCTGGCTGTCAGCGTTGACGATGACGGCGCCGGTTTTCTCCGCCATGTCCAGCGCCAGACGCGACTTGCCCGAGGCGGTGGGGCCGGCGATCAGGGTGAGGCGGGGCGTTTTGGTCAAAGGAACAGGCTCGCGAACAGGACCAGAGGGCGATAGAACGCCCGCGACCGGCCCGGCAAGGGCCAAGGAGCAGAGCCTTGATCGACCGCACCGCTGTAATCGCCGCCCTCGACGCCGTCATCGACCCGAAATCGGGACAGGGGCTGGTCGCCGCCGGTCTGGTTCAGGGGCTGACGGTGGCCGAGGATCGCGCGGGCTTCGTCATGGAGGTTCCGGCAGGCGAGACGGCGATCTACGCCCCCGTGCGCGACGCAGCCGAGGCGGCGTTGAAGGCCATGCCGGGCATGGCGCGGGTATCCGTCGTGCTGACCGCTGAGGCCGTGGCGGCTGCGGCTCCCCGTCGCACGGCTGGCCTGTCGAAGGCCGCGACCGATCAGGGGCGGGCTAAGGCGCCGGTTCCGACCGAGCGTCCGGCCCATGTGAAGCGTGTTCTGGCGGTGGCCAGCGGCAAGGGCGGGGTCGGCAAGTCGACGGTGGCGGTCAATCTGGCGGCGGCGCTGGCGGCGAGGGGCCTGTCGGTCGGTATTCTGGACGCCGACGTCTATGGACCGTCGCTGCCGACCATGCTGGGGCTGTCGGGCCAGCCGGCCTATGTGGACGGGGCCATCGTGCCGCACGTCGCGTTTGGGCTGAAGGCCATGTCGGTGGGGCTGTTGACCAAGGCCGACGACGCCATGATCTGGCGCGGGCCGATGGCGTCGCAGGCCATCACTCAAATGCTGACCCAGACGCTTTGGGGCACGGAGGAAGCGCCGCTGGACGTGCTGGTGGTCGATCTGCCGCCCGGCACAGGCGACGTGCAACTGACCCTGATCCAGAAGACGCCGCTGGACGGGGCGGTCATTGTCTCGACCCCGCAGGAGGTGGCGCTGGCCGATGCGCGCCGCGCCCACACCCTGTTCCAGAGGGTCAATGTGCCGACCCTGGGCCTGATCGAGAACATGAGCGGAGAGGTGTTCGGGCGCGGCGGGGCCGAGGCCGAGGCGGCCCGGCTGGGCGTGGCCTTCCTCGGCGACCTGCCGCTGGACGCGGCCCTGCGTCAGGCGGGGGATGCAGGTCGGCCGCTGGTTTCGGCGGAGCCGTACGGCGAAGTGGCGGCCCGGTTCGCGGCGGTCGCGGCCAGGGTGGCGGAAGGTCTTGGCCTCTAGCGACGGGGAGCGGGTTGGCTATTGCACTACATCTAGAAAAAAACAGTGCAATTGGCGCAATAAGCGGCGGCGGCTTTGCTCCCGCTGATCTCGGCCTGAGCCGGGAGTGAGCGGGACCAGATCACGGCGTCAGGCACGGTTTTCGCAAGGGTCTGAGCCGGGGGCCTGGGCGGACCGGGGCGGGCGGCGATGTCAAAGAACAGCCCGCAGTCTGGGCCTATTCTAGGCCTCGGCGCGCAAATGAGGCTGATCTCCAGGTCTAGGCCTGTCTTTTCAATGGTTTGCGCCTGAGACTTGTGATGGCTGGACGGCGATAGCGCGCGCATCCGGGCCTTTGTCAGACGTAGGCGAGGCGGCTTCGCCGAGGCGAAGCGCCGACCCTCATCCGGCCCTGCGGGCCACCTTCTCCCACCGGGAGAAGGAAGCCAGCCAGGCGAAGGAAGGCGATTTAGACGTCCAGATCCGCCACGGCGAAGCGGGCGTTTTCCTGGATGAACTGGTAGCGGGCCTCGGCCTTGCGGCCCATGAGGCGTTCGACCAGGTCCTCGATCTCTTCCTCGCTGTCGGGCAGGGAGACGCGCGCCAGGGTCCGTTTCTTCGGGTCCATGGTGGTCTCCTTCAGTTGCGAGGCCATCATCTCGCCCAGGCCCTTGAAGCGGCCGATCTCGACCTTCTTGCCCTTGAAGACGGTGGCCAGCAACTCGTCGCGGTGGGCGTCGTCTCGGGCGTATTCCGACAGGGGGCCGGCCGAAATCCGATAGAGCGGCGGCAGGGCCATGAAGAGGCGACCCTGGCGGATCGTCTCGGGCATGGCGCGATAGAAGAAGGTGATCAGCAGGGCCGCGATGTGGGCGCCGTCCACGTCGGCGTCGGTCATGATGACGATACGCTCGTAGCGCAGGTCTTCGATGTTGAAGCGGCTGCCGGGCTGGACGCCCAGGGCCAGGGCCAGGTCCGACAGTTCGATGTTCTGACGCAGCTTGTCCGCCGTGGCCGAGGCGATGTTCAGGATTTTGCCGCGCAGGGGCAGGATGGCCTGGGTGGTGCGGTCGCGCGCCTGCTTGGCCGAGCCGCCGGCCGAGTCGCCCTCGACGATGAACAGTTCGGTGCCTTGCGCCGATTGCCGCGAACAGTCGGACAGCTTGCCCGGCAGGCGCAGCTTGCGGGTGGCGGCGGCGCGCTGGACTTCCTTGTCCTTGCGGCGGCGCAGGCGATCCTCGGCGCGGTCGATGACGAAGCCGAGCAGGGCGTTGGCCTGCTTCGGGCTTTCGGTCAGCCAGTGGTCGAAGGGGTCGCGCAGCAGTTGTTCGGTCAGGCGCTGACCCTCGGGCGAAGACAGGCGGTCCTTGGTCTGGCCCTGGAATTCCGGGTTGCGGATGAAGACCGAGATCAGGGCGCCGGCGTTGGCGATGACGTCTTCGGCCGTGATCTGGGCCGCGCGCTTCTCGTTGATCAGCTCGCCGTAGGACTTCAGCCCCTTGACCAGCGCGGAGCGGAAACCGGCCTCGTGCGTGCCGCCGTCGGGAGTCGAGACGGTGTTGCAGTATGAGCCGATGAAGCTGTCGGCATCGCCGAAGCCGATGGGCGACCAGGTGACGGCCCATTCCAGCGCGCCCGCCTCGCCCTTGCGCTCGGCGCGGCCGGCGAAGACGGGGGTGACGGTTTCCAGCTCGCCCACGCGCTCGGCCAGGGCGTCGGCCAGACCGCCGGGGAAGTGCAGGGTGGCCGATGCCGGGGTGGCGTCGGTGATGCGTTCCGGGGCGCAGGTCCATTTGATCTCGACGCCGCGGAACAGATAGGCCTTGGCGCGGGCCATACGGTAGAGGCGGGCGGGCTTGAAGGCCGCGCCGACGCCGAAGATCTGCTCATCCGGATGGAAGCGGATCAGGGTGCCTTTTTTCTTCGACGGGCCGATCTGCTGGATGGGGCCCATGACCAGGCCGCGACTGAAGGACTGGCGCCATTCGAAGCCGTCGCGCCAGACGGTCACGTTCAGATGGTCCGACAGGGCGTTGACCACGGAGACGCCGACGCCGTGCAGGCCGCCCGAGGTCTCATAGGCCTTGCCCGAGAACTTGCCGCCCGAGTGCAGCACGGTCATGACGACTTCCAGGGCCGACTTGCCGGGGTGCTTGGGGTGGGGGTCGACCGGGATGCCGCGGCCGTCGTCGCGCACCGACAGGAAGCCGTCGGCATCCAGATCGACGGTGATCAGCTTGGCGTGGCGGGCCACGGCCTCGTCCATCGCGTTGTCGAGGACTTCGGCGAAGAGGTGGTGCAGAGCGCGCTCGTCGGTGCCGCCGATATACATGCCGGGGCGTTTGCGGACGGGTTCCAGCCCCTCCAGCACTTCGATCGAGGAGGCGGAATAGCCGGTGGCGTTGGCCGCAGCCGTGGCCGTGGCGGCGTCTCTGGATTGAGCTGCGCTGATCGGGGTCAGGGCCGGGGCCGGGGTCTGAACCGGGGCGGGCGTTGTCGGCTCGAGACGCGGCGCAGCCGCGACCGGCGCGGGCGCTTCTGCCTTGGCAGTCGGAAGAGTCGGTTCAGCGTCGTCGAGCGTGGAGAATAGGTCGGCCATCTACGCAGTCTGCGGTGATTCGGGGACCGGACTGGTAGGCTCCGCGTCGCTTCGGGGCAAGCGTCACCCGGTCGAACGGCGGCTCGGGATAGACGGCGCGCGCCAGGATCGCCAGGCACAGGGTCCAGGGCAGGCTCTGGGCGCTGAGCAGTACGCTCTCGGAGAAGGTCAGCAGGATATAGACGCTGAGATAGGCGATGCCCCAGAAGCCCTCGCGCAGGCCCGCCGTCGGCAGGCGCAGCAGGGTCAGGACATAGGACGAGGTCATGATCGTCCCGACCAGAACGGCGCCGGGCCAACCCAGCTGGACCAGCAGGTCGATCCAGCCGTTGTGGGCCGAGGGCACGACCCAGCCTGTCTGATAGCGAACCCAGAGCGCGGGCTCAGAGTCCAGTCCCCAGAAGGCGTTGTAGCCGTAGCCGGTCCAGGGGCGCTCGGCGATCTTGACGAACAGGGCGTCCCAGATTCCTGTGCGCCCGGTGAGGGACGGGTCCTTGCCGAGGGCGGCGAGAATCTCGGCGGATTCATAGGTCCACAGCCACCAGCCCGCTGCGCCGCCGACGACGCCCATCCAGACGGCGGCGACCGCCAGGGCGGGGCCTCCGCGCTTGAGCGTCCAAAGCGCGCCGACCATGCCGACGCCCAGCATGATGCAGAGCAGGGAGGTCTTGGACCGGGCCGCCAAGACCAGCAGAATGCAAAGCAGGATGGTCAGCAGCGGCGTCTTCCACCGCCGATCTTCGGATGCAGCCCAGGCCGCAGCCGCGGTTCCCCCCGCAGCCATGACCATCCCCATCTGATTCTTCTCGTACCAGATGCCGCGCCACATCCCGGCGTTGACGTCTTGATGCACGCCGATGGAGGGGACGGCGAAGACCATGAGGATGCTCAGCAGCCCCATGATGAAAGCGCAGTGGGTCAGCAAGCGCGGCAGGCAATGCCCGTGGAAGCTCGTTCCCAGATACATGGCGAACGAGCCGCTGATGACCATGGCGATGACCCGGCGGCCGGTCATGGACGGGTCGATCGACCAGTATTTGGAGGCGAAGGCCAGGGACACGATACAGGCCCAGGCGAGCACGGCGGGCCAGGCCCGCGCGATGGTCTTGAAACGCAGCAGGACCAGGCCGGCGACGATGGCGTAAACCGGCAGCCAGAACAGGCGCAGCAGCGGCGTCTCGCCCTGATCCGGCGCCAACACCGGCCCGATCAGGGCGCCGGTCAGCATGCAGACGACAAAGCCCGCCGCGACCTGTTCCCATAGGGGCGGGCCGGGGGGGATGACTTCAGGCTCTGGACGGACGGCGCGCACGGCGGCACGGTCGCCGAACAGGGTTAAGGAAGGGTAGGGGCATGACCAGTCTGATGCGCGTCCGGCGGGAGGGGGAGCACGCCAAGGTCGGCTTCGTCGAGCTGTTTTCGCGGATTTTGGGGGAAGAGAATGCTGGAGTTGTTGTTTGGTCGTCGGGTGCGGCCGAAGCCGTTTCTGGATGAAGACGTGCAGGAGTGGCACCTGACGACCTGGGCGCTTTTGCTAGAGCGGTTCGGAGGAGAGGCGCCCTTTCGCGAGACGCCGCTGGTGCTGCCGACGCCCGACTATTTTCCGGCGACCGAGGCGCAGGGGCACGAGCGTGTTCAGCACATCCTTCGATGCGTCATGAACCTCATGGGTATCGGCGACTGGCCGTGTCGGCTGGAGGCGCTGCCGGAGCGGAGAGGCGGGATGCAGGTCGGCGCCTTCCTGACGCTGGAAGGCGAGGATGAACCGAACGGAACCTTCCATTTCGATGCGGACGGCGTCGCCGTGATCTCATATTCGCCGGAGCTGGTGGAGCGGACCTCGGACCTCGTCGCGACCTTGGCGCACGAGGCGGCGCACTACCTGCTGTCGGGGCAGGCGGATCTGGTCGAGAACGAGACCCATGAACTCGCCACGGATCTGATGGTCGCCTACACGGGCTTCGGCCTGTTCGGGGCCAATGCGGCCTTCAGCTTCGCCCAGCACGGCGACGCCTTCAGTCAGGGCTGGATGAGCCGTCGGTCGGGCTATCTGTCGCCGCGCAGTTGGGCCTTTGCACTGGCCGTATTCGCCGCGCTCAAGGGCGACGACGGCGATATGGATCGCTGGCTGAAGCCGGAGGTCGCGCAACTGCGAAAGGCGGCCAGCCGCTATCTGGAGCGCTACCCGCAGGTTCTGGAGGGGATGCGGCGGGCGTTCGTCTAGGCGACCTTCTCGACGAAGCTGTCGATGACCTTTTTCTCGCCGGCCTTTTCGAAGGCGACGACCAGCTTGTTGCCCTCGACGGCGCGGACGGCGCCGTAGCCGAACTTCTGATGGAAGACGCGGTCGCCGCGGGACCAGTCGCTGCCGGGCTTGGAGACGGCGGTGGCGATCAGGCGGCCGTCGCCCTCGATGATGGCCTTGCGGGCGGGCGTGGAGGCGGAGCGCGCCGGCTGGCCCGAGGTGAAGCTCTGGGCGCGTTTCCAGCCGGGGCTGGAATAGCCGCTGCCGAAGGAGGGGGCGTCGTCCCAGCGGCTCTTGGCCTCCTTCATGCCGGTCGAGGCGCCGTAGTAGCCGGTGTCCGACTGGGGCTCGACGTGGGCGAGGGGCAGTTCGTCGACGAAGCGGCTGGGCAGTTGCGAGGTCCAGCGGCCATAGACCAGACGGTTGGCGGCGAAGCTGATGCGCGCATCCTGCTTGGCGCGGGTGACGCCGACGTAGGCGAGGCGGCGTTCTTCTTCGAGGCCCTTCACGCCCTTCTCGTCGATGCTGCGCTGTGAGGGGAAGACGCCTTCCTCCCAGCCGGGCAGGAAGACCAGAGGGAACTCCAGCCCCTTGGCGCCGTGCAGGGTCATGATCTGCACCGCGCCGCTTTCGGACTCGGGCGCGGCCCGGTCGAGGTCCATGACCAGGGAGACGTGCTCCAGATAGGCTTGCAGGGTGTCGAAGGCCTGCATGGCCTGGGTCAGTTCCTTGAGGTTGTCGAGGCGGGTCTGGCCGCTGGTGCGATCGGCCTTCTGCATGTCGGTGTAGCCGCTCTCGTCCAGCAGGGTTTCCGTCACCTGCCAGTGGGGCGTGCCCATGGTCGCCAGATCGCGCCAGCGGTCGAGGTCGCGGACGAAGTTGGCCAGGGGGGTGCGCGTGCGGGCCTGAAGCTCATCCGTCGTGATCAGGTGGCGAACGGCCTGCATGGCCGAGACGCCGTTCTCGCGCGCGATGTGCAGGATCTTCTGGACGCTGGTCTCGCCGATGCCGCGCTTGGGCACGTTGACGATGCGCTCGAAGGCCAGATCGTCGTCCTCGGACTGGATCAGGCGCAGGTAGGCGTGGGCGTCGCGGATCTCGGCGCGCTCGAAGAAGCGCGGGCCGCCGATGACCTGATAGGGGACGGCCAGCATGACGAAGCGCTCTTCGAACGCCCGCATCTGGAAGGAGGCGCGGACCAGGACGGCCATGTCCCGGTATTTCATGCCCGACTTGCGGGCGGTCTCGATCTCGTCGGCGATCAGGCGGGCCTCGGCCTCACCGTCCCAGACGCCCCGTACGCGGACCTTGTCGCCGCTTTCGTCCTCGGTCCACAGGGTCTTGCCCAGACGGTCCTGATTGGTCGCGATGAGGGCCGAGGCGGCGCCGAGGATATGCTTGGTCGAGCGGTAGTTGCGCTCCAGCTTGACGATCTTGGCGCCGGGGAAGTCGCGTTCGAAGCGCAGGATGTTGTCCACCTCGGCCCCACGCCAGCCGTAGATCGACTGATCGTCGTCGCCGACGCAGCAGACATTGCCGGTGGAGGCGGTCAGCAGGCGCAGCCACAGGTACTGGGCGACGTTGGTGTCCTGATACTCGTCCACCAGGATGTAGCGGAACCGGCGACGATATTCCTCAGCCAGGTCAGCGTGTTTCGACAGGATGGTGAGGTTGTGCAGCAGCAGGTCGCCGAAGTCGCAGGCGTTCAGCGTGGCCAGGCGCTTCTGATAGGCGGCGTAGAGGGCTTGGCCCTTGCCGTTGGCGAAGTCTTCGCCCGGCGGCAGCTTATCGGGCGTCCAGCCGCGGTTCTTCCAGTGGTCGATCAGGTGGGCCAGCGACTTGGGCGTGTGCTTCTTGGTGTCGATATTGGCGGCTTCGAGCAGTTGCTTCAGCAGCCGTTCCTGATCGTCAGTGTCCAGGATGGTGAAGCTGGACTTCAGCCCGACCAGTTCGGCGTGACGGCGAAGGATCTGGGCCGCGACCGAGTGGAAGGTGCCGAGCCAGCGCAGGCCCTCGGCCGAGGGGCCGATCAGGTGGGTGATCCGCTCGCGCATCTCGCGCGCGGCCTTGTTGGTGAAGGTGACGACCAGCAGTTCCCAGGGCTTGGCCCGGCCTGTGGCCAGGATGTGGGCCAGACGGGTGGTCAGGACGCGGGTCTTGCCGGTGCCGGCGCCGGCCAGGACCAGAACCGGCCCCTCGGTCGTCTCGACCGCCAGCCTCTGTTCGGGGTTCAGGCCGGACAGGTAGTCGCGAACGCCAGCGGCGGCGCCATCGGGCGACTGGGCGCGCGCGAGGTCGGAAATGCGGGGGGCGGGCAGGTCGGTCACAGGATAAGCGGCTCACGCAGGGCGGATTCGGGGGAGAACATAAGCAGCACAGAGGCCAAAGTCAGGCCCCGATTGAAAATGGCCGATGGGAACCGCCAAGCCTGACCCTCGTTCTCACGACCTCAGGGGAAGCAATGGAAGGGAAACGAATGGCCGAGAGTTCAAGCGGAGGCGGAAACGCCGGACTGGCCTTCATCGTCGGCGGCCTGGTGGTCGTGGTGGCGGTGTTGGCCTGGTTCCTGTTGGGCCGTGGCGGCGCGCCGGAAACCAAGGATATCGACGTGGACGTGAAACTGCCCGAGGTGTCGGCTCCGGCCGTGCCGAGCGGCCAGTAAGGAGGCTCTGAATGACGGACCCCAATATCCCGCCGCCTGAGCGCGTTGTGCACCAGACGACGATCAACACCACGGCCCCGGAGCGGAAGGGAGGCGGCGGCATGCTGGCCTTCATCGTCGGCGGCCTGATCGTCGCCGTCGCCGTGATCGGCTGGTTCCTCTATTCCGGCGGGCGGGCGCCCGTTGTGCCGGAAGCGCCGGAGGTCAATCTGGACATCAATGTCCCCGCGCCGAAGCTGCCGGACACGCCGCGCATGCCGGACATGCCGCGCCCGGCCGAACCGCCGACCGTGACCGCGCCCGCGGCTGAGCCGCAGGGCTGAGACTAGGAGACGCTGCCCGCGCAGGGCGGTCGTGAAGCGTTTATGAGCCCGCCGTGCCCGCAAGGGTCGGCGGGCTTTTTCTATGTCGGGACATCGGCGTCTGGCGGCTACTTCAGCCGGTAGCTGATGGTGGTCACGACGCGGACCTTCTTGTTCAGCGAGGTGGCCTCGTCGCCAGAGCCGTCGCGGGGCAGGATTTCGAACGAGCCCTGACCGGCTGACTTGATGGGGCCCAGAGGCGCGCCGGAGTCCTTGGCGAACTGGACGGCGCCGGTGCGGGCGGCGGCGGTGGCCTCGGCGATCATGGCGGGGCGCACGTCGTTCAGCCGTGTGAAGATGTAGGACGGACCCTGGAAGTCCTGCAGCACCACGCCCTGGCGCACCAGATCGTTGAGGTTGCGGGTGGTAGTCTGAACCCGGTCCACGTCATTGGTCCGCACGATGACCGTCTGGTTCAGGATGAAGCGGGGGCCGCCGGTCTGGCTGGCGTATTCGCGCGAACGGGTGTCGGCGACGCCCAGGGGGCCGAGATCGACCGAGGCGTCGGGATAGCCCTGGGCCTTCAGGAACTGACGCACGATGACCAGGTCGCCGTCGATGCGGGCCTGAACCTCGGACAGGACCTCGCCCGAGGCGGTGAAGCGGATCGGCAGGACGGCGAGGTCGGCCTTCACGTCCTTTTCTGCCAGGCCGCGCACGGTGACGGAGCGGTCGCCGGCGCGGGCGTTGACCACGCCCTGACCAATCAGGGCGCCGGCGCCGATCAGGCCGACAGCCAGTAGGCCGCCGATGACGGTGGCGGGGATCAGGCGGCTGTCGGTGGTCATGTCTCGGTTCCTGCAAAGCTGTGGTCGCCGCCGGCCCATTGCAGGGCCAGCACGCGGCAGGCCGAGGCGAGCGGGCGACGGCCGCGCCAGGCGTCGATGCGGATCAACAAGGCGGCGCGGCCAAGGTTCAGTTCAGCCCCGATAGCGTCCAGCACAGCCCAGAACTCCGGCTCCAGCGCCACCGAGGTGGCGTGGCCGGACAGGAGGACCGAACGCTTGGCGAGGCTGCTCACGGTTTAGCGGACGCCGACCATGATGATGTCGGCCTTGTTCGGCGCGCCATTGGTCAGGACCGAATGGCGGGTGTCGGTGGTGAAGCGCAGGGCGCCGGCGGGATCGCGGATTTCGGCGCGGACGGCATAGGTGTGGCGAGCGTCAATCTGACTGTTGGGCACCGACAGGGTGACGGCGTAGGGCGGGCCGCGGCCGTCGAGCGGCTGGCTGGTCTGGGCCATAACGCGGGCGGGGGCGTCCATCAGGCTGACGTCCTCGACCTTGACGGTCAGCACATGGCCCGGCGTCAGCATGATGCGCTCGCGATAGGCGGCGGTGACGTCGACCTGGGTCGAGGCGCTCTCGGCGTCCGGCATGCTGGAGCAGGCGGCGACGACGAGGGCGAGCGGGGCGATCAGCGGAAGGAAGCGCATGACGAAGGGTCCTTTGAGGGGGATAGCTTAGCAGAACGCTCCATGAAGGCAGAAGGCTGCAAGATCATGGCGGCGCTGTACGAAAACCGATGATAACGGGGTTCCGGTTTCGTTTCCGTCGAGTCGCCCTGAGGCCCTGCCCGTGACCCAGTCTGTAAAAGCTCCGCTGTCTCCCGCCGCCCTCGCCATCGGCGGGATCGGGGTCTGCGCCCTGATCTGGGGCACGACCTGGTACGCCATCACCTTTCAGCTGGGTGCGGTCGATCCGGTGGTGTCGGTGGTGCTGCGCTTCGCCATCGCGGCGGCGGTGCTGGCTCTGGCGGTCAAGGCGACGGGCGGAAAGCTGGCCATGACGCGGCCGCAGCACCTGGCGGCCATGGGGCAGGGGCTGTTCTCCTTCGCCATCAGCTACGCCTTTGTCTATGCGTCCGAGGAGAAGATCGCCTCGGCCGTGGTGGCGGTGATCTTTGCGGCCCTGGCCTTCCTCAACCTGATCCTGTTCCGCGTGGTCTCGAAGCAGAAGGCGGCGTCGGCCGCCTGGCTGGGCGCGGGCATGGGGGTGATCGGAGTGGCCGTCCTGTCAGGCGGCGAGGTCATGGGGGCGGGACTGGGCCTGCACGCGGTCGAGGGCGTGACCTTCGCCGTGATCGCGGTCGTGGCCTCGGCCTTCGGCAACTGGTTCGCGTGGAAGGGGCAGCAGGCGGGCGCGCAGGTCCTGTCTGGCACAGCCTGGGCCATGGCCTACGGCACGGGGGCGCTGGCGCTCTATGGCCTGGCGACGGGTGTGTCGTGGTCGGTGGCGTGGAGCCCGGCCTATGTCATCTCGCTGCTGTATCTGTCGCTGTTTGGCTCGGTGGTCGCGTTCGGGCTGTATTTCACCATCGCCCGTCTGCGAGGCTTTGCCCTGGCCAGCTATGTCTCGGCCCTGACGCCGCCGATCGCCATGCTGGTGTCGGTGCTCTTCGAGGGCGCGCGGTTCGGCATGATCGCCTTTGTCGGCCTGGCGCTGGTGCTGGCGGGGCAGTTGTTCCTGATCCGGGCGCCGAAACGGTCGGCGGCTTGATGGCGGAAGCGGCGGCTGCGGGACGGCCGCCAAACGCCTGCACCTGGAAAAGTCGATAGGCCCGCATTGGGGCGAAGCGCCCGCAGTTCAGGTCCCGGTTGGCGCCCGAAGATGGCGGGACGCGGTTCGAGACCATGGCTGCGGATCGCTTCTGGATGGCGCACGCCGTCGTAGCGGGCGTCATTCTGTTTGGGCTGCAACGGCCCATCAAACGAGCCTTGGCGAAGGCTGCCGCAGAATCCTCACAGCAAGGCTCCTGAGCCGCCTTGGCGGGTAGGGCGGTGTTCGCTGGCTCCACGAGAGGTGACGACCCCTCTGGCGTTGACTTTAGTGCGTAGGCTTATAATAAGCTGCCTTATTATGTTTCTTCAGGCCAAACACCACGCCGTTCTAGCGAAAGCTCGGCAGCAAGACGTGCCAACGGGCGGCTTGAACGCCTGCTTCGAGGTTCTTTCCCTGGCTGCGGCCATTGATCAGGATTGTGCCTCCCGCCTTGGGTCTCACGGGCTGTCCGAAGCCCGTTTCGTGCTCCTCTGCATCCTGGAGGGGCGAGGCGAGGCGGCTGCGCCCCATGTGCTCGCCCAGCAACTCGGGGTGAGCCGCGCCACCGTCACCGGACTGCTCGATGGACTGGAGCGGGACGGTCTGGTCCGCCGAGCCCCTGATCCCCAAGACCGTCGCAGCCTGCAGGTGTGGCTCACGCCGCGCGGCGAGGCTGCGGCCAGGGCGGTTTTCGTTGAACACGCCGCATGGATCGACGCCCTGTTCGGCGACATCGACCCAGGCGAACGCGAGAGCCTCGCCCGGCTTCTTCACAAGATCTGGCTGCGCACAGACGCTGGACGTCGAACTGAGCGCCTTTCAAATTCCAACGTCGAGGACCCTGGCTGATGTCGCTGTATCTGGCTGAACTCTACTCGCCCAAACCTGCCTGGCTGGCGCTTGATGCGAGCCAGCGCGCGGCCTTCTTCGCTTTGGTCGGCGGAGGAATGGAGGCTTTGGCCGCGATGGGGGTCGAAGTCCTGGCCATAGGCGCGCGCGATGCAGGGAAGATCCATGCCGCTACCCATGCCTTCTTCGCCCTCTGGCGTTTCCCGGATGAGGCGGCCTTGGACGCCCTGCTTGCAGGAATCGCCGCCACCGGCTGGCATGACTATTTCGACACGATCAACGCCGCAGGCGCCGACGTCGGGTTCGAGGCCCATCTGGCGCAACTGGCCGCTCTGTCCTGAGGTCGCCGAAATTCAGCGAGAGGAAGACGTGACGCACGATCAGAGCTACATCGTCATTCAGCCGCATGTCAGCGAAGTCCCCGCGCCGTTGGCCCTGAAGAAGGGAGACCGGGTTTCGGTCGGCGCGCTTTACGACGGTCCCGAAGGCTGGCCTGACTGGTATCTCTGTTCGGCTCCGGGCCAGGAACCGGGCTACGTGCCGGGGAAAATCCTTGATCGCCATGCAGACGGCTCGGCCACGATGCTGGAGGATTTCACCAACCGGGAGCTCACTGTCCTGGAAGGCGAAGAACTGCGTGGACAGCGTCAGTTGAACGGCTGGCTATGGGCCGTTCGCATTCCTGACGGCGCAACAGGATGGGCGCCTCTCGACAACATTCGCGTGAACCGCCCGGATTTCCAGTCGCGGAAATCCTGAAGCGGCGATGCGACGCGGCGTGCAGGAATGCGCCTCGCCCTAGCGGTTGTTGTTCAGCAAGTTGGTCTTGGCGACGACCAGGGATGCAATGCTGCGCATCACTTGATCGGGTGGATCGTCTTTATGGACTGCCAGGACGTGGGCTTCCAGTGATCCGAGACTGTCGAACTGTCGGTGCAGCGAGGTGATCGCCGCAGGATCAGCCATGGTTTCGCCGCCGCGTTGCCGGCAGCGGCGTATGGCCGTATCGAGCGGCGGTCTAAGAACGACATAGTGGATGGGAACCTGCAGCCTCTGGAAGGCTGACAGGAACCAGGGGCCGATGATTCCGTCGAGAATGACGAAATACCCGCCCTCGGCATAGGCGGAGGCCGCGCGCGACAGGACATCCATCACCACGCGGTTCTGGGTGTCCGATTCCGGCAGATGGGGCGGGACGGCGCCGTTTCCGATGGAGCGCCAGAAGTCGTCCGCGTGAAGATGAACCTTCGACGAGCCCGATATTCGTGCAAGAGCGGCGGCGACTGTGGTTTTTCCGGCTCCTGGCGGCCCGGTCAGGATCAGTATTTCGCCTTTGCACCCAAGCATGGGGGCTCCTTGTCCTTGGCGCAGCCTTGACCGCGCGGCTAGGCCGCCTTGCGCCGCGTTGACCCTTTTTCGATTCTGAGCCCCTTCAGGTCGCGCAACCAGAGCTGGCCGCACGCAGCGGAAATGTCGCGCCCTTGCGTGTCGCGGACGACCACGGGGACGCCGGCGCGCTCAAGCGTCCTGCGGAACATTACCAGACTATGGTCGGGCGTGCGGTCGAGGGCGATGCCTTCAACGGGGTTCCAGCGCATCAGATTCACCCTCGCCCTCTGGCCGGCCATCATCTCGGCGAGGCGTCGTGCATCGGACTGCGTATCATTGATGCCGGGCAGGATCAGATAGACGAAGGTGACAGTGCGGTTGTGCCGTTCGGCCCAGGACAGGGCTCGAGCGACGACCTCGCCGATGTCGTGCTTGCGCGCACCGGGGATCAGGCGGTCCCGGATATCCTGCGTCGTGGCGTGCAGGGATATGGTCAGGTTCAAGCCCAGATGTTCTTCACGCAGCCGGGCCAGAGCCTTGGGAACGCCAATCGTCGAGATCGTGATGCCTGTGGTGGGGAAATCGTAGCCGCGCCGGTCCCGCAGGATGCGGATCGCCCTGATAACCTGCTCATAGTTATTGAGCGGTTCGCCGATGCCCATGAAGACGATGCGTCTGACCTTCGGGCCCAGTTGCACGACCTGTTCGACGATCTCGCCCGCCGAGAGGTTTTCATCAAACCGGCCTGACCGGAGGCGCAGAACTGACAGGCGAATGCGCACCCGACCTGAGAGGAGACGCAGGCGGTATGCCCGTCGTGACACCGGATCAGGACGCTCTCGACCGCATAGCCGTCGGGCAGTCCGAAGAGGATTTTCTGCGATTGGCCGCCGCGATCCTGTGTGAGGCGCTTCAGTCTTCGCAATCGCAGGCCTGAGGCGTCCGCCCAGAGTCTTAGAGACCTCGGCAGGTCCGCGTGAGGGGAGAAGAGCGCCCGATAGGATGGGCGACCTTGAACGCCGCTGTTCAGGGAGTCGAACTCGGTCGCCGTGAGATCGAGGGCGAGACGGGTCGGCGAGATCGATGAAGCCACCAGGGACGGCTCGAGGTGGTCAGGCATTTTCGCGTTCCAAGACAGCAGGCGCCGTCACACTGATGGACAACGATTGGTTTATAACCAACGCGACGGTTATAAATCAATCCCGGCAGCGACAGGGCTGACGGCAAGCGTCTAGTCGAAGGCGTGGCCGGGGTAGAGTAGAGTGAGAAGGTCGCGTGTGGCGGCCGTCATATGGGCGGACAGATCGCCGTGCGGCTCGACGAGCCACTGCATGCAGGACCCTTGCATGACCGTCTGCACCAGACTGGCGGTTCTGGCGGTTCTGGCGGGATCGTGCGGACTTGCCGGCAACCGGCTTTCGACAGCCTGCATGGCCAGTCGATTGCGTTCGGCGGCGAGGTCTTGAAGATCCGGTTCGGAGATGTCGGACAGGAGAAGAAGCAGATAGCGCTCCGTTCCGCCGCCGCCGCCCATCCCAGCGATGAGGTCCTTCAGCATCGACCACAGAGGGTCGAGGCCAGTTTCCGGGGACAGTCCCCCAAAATAGTCGCGGACCGCCTGGGTCATGCGCTCCATGACCTTGCGGTGCAGCGTCGCCTTGTCGGTAAAACGCTGGATGAGTGCGGCTCGCGACAGGCCCACAGCGACCGCGACATCGGTCAGGGTGAACGAGACCGGCCCCTTGTCCAGGATGACCTGGAGAGCGGTGTCGAGGACGGTCTCATCGCTCTGGCGTTTGGGGCGCGGCATGGGCGGTTCTCGTTCTGGCGGCGAGCGGATGCGGCGTCGTTCCAAGCCTTTCGGCTGATCGCCTTCTCACCCGATATTTCTATTGCCGAGCTATACCAGCATCTGACCACCTTTTGGTAACCTGCGAGAAGGTTATGAGCTGGTGAGACGGCCTGATCGGATCCGAGCGCCCGCCGAGGTCGGCGCTTTCGTCCAGATCGTCGACGGTGGCGGCGGTTTAGCCGAACACGGGCGTTCCCGTCGCCTGGCGACTGATCATCCCGACCAAGCAAAGCGCAAAGACCACCGCCGCCATCAGTCCAGCTGTCGAGAGCAGCCCCGCAAGGCGGCGCAGGGAGCGTTGAAGCGGCGGGGGCGAGGTCGTCGAGGCCGCCAGCGCCCGTGAGAGCTCCAGGCCGACGCCCCCGACCAGCGCCGCCGTCAGTGCGAACAGAGCCGCCACGACGGCTGTCACCAGATAGGTCGAGGTCAGCGCCACAAGGTCGTAGATCAGCACCAGTGCATTGAGACCGCCCAAGAGGGCGGCGAGGCTGAACAGAATAAAGACAATGCGCGACATGACGTCTCCGACGGCGTCGGTCTAGGCCGGACGCCGGGCTTCGAAACTGATGATCTGGTCGTCCCGATCCGGCGCGCGACCCTGTTGGTAGCCGCCGCAGGCCGACACGTCCGTGAAGCCTGCGGCCCTCAAGGCCAGTTCGAACTCATGGACGCCCCACCAGCGCAGCTTGAACAGGTCCAACTCGGTCGCCGCCAGCACGCCGTCCCGCCAGTGTTCATAGCGAAGGTGGGACAGCGTGGTCTGGGCGATGTAGTCCGTTTCCACCCGGCGAGCGGTGAGGGTCAACAGGTCGCCTTCGTCCGTCGTCCATGACCGGATGGACTCGGGGCTGTCCAGAAAGCCGCTGATGGGGTCCAGATCGAGGATCAGTCGGCCGCCTGGGGCCAGAAGATCGTGAAATCGCCTGAGCACGGTGGTCGCCGACGCCGTGCTGGTGATCAGTTGAAACGAGCCGGCCGGGATGATGATCGCGGAAAAGCGGGTCGTAGAGACATAGCTTTCAAACGACTGCTGCGTCAGCGGGGCGGAAAGACATCGCTTGCGGCACTCTTCCCGGCAATAGCCCAGCATTTCAGCCGAGGCGTCGAAGCCTTCCATCTCAAACCCCGCCTCGATCAGGGGGATGAACAGGCGTCCGTTGCCTACAGCGGGCTCCAGCACGGGCCCGCTGTCGCACTGCGACAGCCGCGCCCGATAGAATTCCTGATCTCCGAACGAATGGCCGACGGGCTTGTCCAGGTCATAGACCCATGAGGCGAGTTTTCCGTATCGATTCTGCATATCAGGCTCCCGAGCGCCCTGTGGTGGCGCGCGAGGTCTGGTCAGGTCAAGGGCCGCGCTTGTCAGTCTCAGGATGTGACGGCGCGGTTCAGCGGCGGCGCGATTGATTGCGATATAGGCTTGGGCGAAGATGTCAGAAGCTGTTCGATGGAGGCCTCGAAGGCCTGCGCCAGAGCGGCGGCTCTGGCCTCCTTCAACGGAAAGTCGCCGCTCAGGTCGCGGGCGAACGCCATGCCGCCAATCAGCGCGATCAGCAGCCGGGCTCGCACATCAGTATCCGGGCCATCAAGCCAGCTCTCGACTTGGCCGAACATGCTGGAGCCAAGCGTTTCGTCGACGAGGTGTCGTGCGCGCCCCGAGCCGGTCACTCTCAGCAGGATGAGGAGGCCCTGGAGCACCTTCCCGTCGTTCCCGCCCTGAAGCATCTCCTTTGCGACGCGGGCCGCAAAGTCCGTCTTTTCGCCCCACAGTCGGCGCCAGTCGGCCTCGCAGGCCTTCACCACCTCGATGAAGAGCTCATCCTTGCCGCCGTAGTAGCGATTGACCAGCGACGGATCGACCTTGGCCCGCAAGCCGATGTCGCGCACGCCGACCGTTTCGAAACCCTCCTCGGCGAAGAGCTTCAGCGCCGCGCGCAGGAGGACCTGACGGGTGATCTCGGCGCTTCTCATTCTGGAGCCAGGTTCCGCATGATTTCACTCTAGCCCGAATGTCGATCTGATCCAGACGAGGCGGCGCGCTCCGATTTCGGATATAGACGCTCGCAGGGCGTAGCCGAGCCGGGGCCTAAGCTAAGTCGGCTCGACCTGGATCGTCTGGCGCGAACCAATATCGCCATTGGGCGCCAGACTGATCCTCATGAGATCAGATCAAGGCGTCGCCGCCGCCTCTGCGCCCAGCAGGCTGGAGGCGGCGAGTGTCGGAGCCAGAATGGCGATATCATAGCCCAGTGCGAGTTGACGCCACTCCGCCGGCGCCGAGGCCAGACCGTCGGTTCTCAGCTTCCGGAGATCCACCAGCATCCAGGAGTCTGGCGAGACGTCAGCGGACCGCGCAAGGGTGACATCCTTTCGCCAGTCCGGGCCTTCGTCATCCATCATATCGAATCCGCGAACGACTGCTGGCCGTCCGACGCCGTCATAGCCGGCTTCTGTGCCTTTGGCTCCGAGCACGATGATATGCAGGGCCGCGACGCCCTCGCCGTCGGCGCGTTCCGCCACAAAGGCGCCGAGGTCCCGTTGATCGAGCGGATTGAGCGACTTGTAGAAATGCCATGCGCCGAACTTCATCAGGACGCGTGCGCCAGGATTGTCTGCGAGGTGAGCGGCGAGGGTGCGTTTCATCAGCCGCGCCCGGCGCCCGTTCGGATCTCCCTGCCTGGTCTGCGACGCCTGATAGATGGCGCGGGTCTCCGTCAGCAGGCCGAACAGATGCTGGACGCGTTCCCCTCCGTCCTGTGAGACCGCGGCGGCGGCCTGATCGAGCGCCTCCTGCGTGACCGAGAACAGGAACAGGTCTCCAGGTGAACCTGAAGCGAGCGCTGCGGCGGTCGCCTCCTGATCCTGAGCGGCCAGTTCGCTCAGGGCGGCGTGCGCTCTGGGTCCGGGGCGGGCAGCGAGCATCTCCTGAAGCAGGTGGCCGCTGGAACCGAGGAATTCCTGATCGAGCCCCCACAAGGCGAAATCCGGTCCAGCGACGGCGGCGCAATCGCCGGCCATCTGGACTTCGTCGCGCGCGTTGAAGAAAGCGATCCCGTCGGGGTGACGGCGCATGAAGGCGGCGATCCGTGCTTCGCGGTCCGCCGATCTCATAACGGAATCAACAACGCGGGCGGCTTCGGGACCAGTCTCGATGGCCATGGCGGTCAGGCCGAAAGGCGCCATCAGGCGGCAAATCTGGCTTGTGAAGGCGGGGATTTCGCGGGTCAGATGGCTCTCGCCGATCAAGACATAACGGCTGGCGGCGACGGCGTCGGTGAGTGTGGCCGCGCCTGCGCCAGAGAATCCGGCAGGGCTGACGTCCAGAGGTGCAGTCACTTGAGCGAGCCGCGCCTGAAAAGGCGGAGTCGCTGGCTCCTCGGCGGCGGCGCCGCCTGCAAGGGCGGCCAGACTGCCCAGAAGCATCGCAGACAAACACCAATGAACTCTCGACACACGCCCCTCCGGAAAAACTCAGTTTTATCGATCCTCGTGTAGAGAGGCGGGAAGAGGATGCCCAGTGAACTCGCGTTCACCTAGGCCCTGCAGTGAAATGCCGCCGCCGCCGCTCGCAGGTTTGGAGGGAGCAGATTCGAGCGGGGAAAGTCCGCTAGAAAACAAGACGGTTGGCGGAAGCGGTGGGATTCGAACCCACGGACGGCTCTCACCGTCGCTGGTTTTCAAGACCAGTGCCTTAAACCACTCGGCCACACTTCCACATCGAGCCGGTCTGGTTCTGGCGACCGGCGGCGCGAGTCGAGACAGCGCGCGGAGGCGTGCATAGCGTCAAGTTCGCGCTCGCCCAAGCATAAAGCGCAGGTGAGGCGCGGAGCGGGTCAGGCCTTCGCGGGTGCGGACGGCCTGGTCACCAGCCAGATGCCGGCGCAGACCAGAACCAGCGCCGCCAGATAGCTCCAGCGCAGCAGGGATTCGCCCAGGAAGATGGCCGAGAGCGCCACCCCGAAGACCGGGATCAGGAAGTTGAACGCCGCGATCAGGCCGACCGGATTGTGTTTCAGCAGCAGGCTCCACACGGCGAAGGCGACCGAGGACAACAGCGCCATATAGAGCAGCAGGGCGCCGGAGTGGAGCCCGAGCGCCTCCAGATGACCGCCGCCGGCCATGCCGATGCCGGTCAGGATCAGGCCGCCGATGAACAACTGCCAACCCGTCATGACCATGGGGTCCATGGCGGCCGACAGGTGCTTGCCGTAGATCGAGGCCGCCGTCAGGACAAAGGCGGCGATGATGACGAACCCTTCTCCCAGAAGGCTGAAGTCGAAGCCCAAGGCGCCGCCGCCCAGGTTGACCACGACGACCCCGAGGAAACCGATCAGACAGCCCATGGCCTTGCGGGCGGTGATCCGGTCGTTCGCATAGACGAAGTGGGCCAGGACCACGCTGAAGAAGACGCCGGTGGCGTTCATGATCGACGACTTCACGCCGCTGGCGTGGGCCAGGCCGACATAGAAGAAGACGTACTGGATCGCGGTCTGGGTCAGGCCCAGCAGGGCGACCTGGCGCATCTGACGTCCGTTGAGCGTGAAGATGGGCTTCTTCATCGCCGCCGCCACGATCAGCAGGATGGCGCCCGCCAAGGCGAAGCGCCAGCCGGCGAACAGCATCTGGCTGGCGATGTCGCTGGGGGCGATATGCAACAGGGCATAGCCGTTCTTGATGGCCGGATAGGCGCTGCCCCACAGGATGCAGCACAGGGTCGCCAGGGCGAAGACGCTCGAACGGGTCTGGTAGAGGGAGGGTTTCAAGGTGCTCGCTTCAAAGGGGCGCGGGCGCACAGGCGTCGCCGCGACCGGGCGATAGCCTCAAACGCCTTGTTAACCAAACCGGAAACGTCCTCGGCGATGATCACTTCGAGTGAACCGGAGTGCGTGCGGCCATGATGGCGAAATTGTTGAAGGGCGCAGCGGTCGCCGCCGCCTTTTCCACCCTGGCGGCCTGCGCCAGTTTCGGCGGGGGACGAGACGCCCCTCTGCGCCCGCCGGTTGTGACTGATCCCGCGCCCATCGTGTCGGGTACGATGCGGCCCTATCAGATCCGTGGCCGCTGGTATCGTCCGGCTGAACAGCCCGGCTATGACGAAGTCGGACAGGCGTCCTGGTACGGATCACAGCACCACGGTCGCCCGACCTCGACCGGCGAGCGGTTCGACATGAACGCCCTGACGGCGGCGCATAAGACCCTGCCTCTGCCCAGCCTGGTCGAGGTGACCAACCGCGCCAATGGGCGTCGGGTCATCCTGCGGGTCAATGATCGCGGCCCCTTTGTCGACAGCCGGATCATCGATCTGTCGCGCGCGGCGGCTGAGGAATTAGGCCTGTTGTCGCAAGGGGTGGGCGAGGTGCGGGTGCGCTATGTCGGGCGGGCGCCGCGCACGGGCGGCGGCACGCCGATGCAGCGGGCGGACGCCGCACCCGCCGCCCGACCGACAGCGCCGCGTCAGGTGGCTGCGCCTGCAGCTTTGGAGTCCTCGGCCTATTGGGTTCAGGCTGGCGCCTTTTCCGATCGCCGGGCGGCCAAGCGAATCGCTGACCGACTGGGCGACCGGGCTTCGGTTCAGGACATTCGCAGCGACGGACGGCCCCTGTTTCGGGTGATCGTCGGTCCCTGGCCTGACGCCAACGCCGCCGAACAGGCCCGCCAAGCGGTCATCGCACGCGGGTTTGGCGACGCGCTGTTGATATCAGGCGGTTAGGGCTTGCCTGTCGCGCCGCGCTCGCCATTGTGCGCGGGTGCAGCGCGGTAAGTTCATCACATTCGAGGGCGGCGAGGGAGCCGGCAAGACCACGCAGGCGCGCCTGCTGGTTGCGCATCTTCGCTCGCTTGGAATCGACGTCATTCAGACGCGCGAACCCGGCGGTTCGCCGGGAGCTGAGGTCATCCGCAATATCGTGGTGGCCGGCGACGCCGAGCGTTGGTCGCCGCGCACCGAGACCCTGCTGATGTACGCCGCGCGCTCGGACCATCTGGAACGCACCATTCGACCGGCGCTGGACGAGGGCAAGTGGGTCGTCTGTGATCGTTTCGCCGACTCCAGCCGCGTCTATCAAGGCGCTGGCGGCGGCGTGCCGGAGAGCCTGATCGAGGCCCTGGACGCCGCCATCGTGGCGGAGGATCAGCCGGATCTGACCCTGGTGTTCGACCTGCCGGTCGAAGTGGGTCTGGAGCGCGCCTTTGGTCGCGGTCTGTTCGAGACGCGGTTCGAATCCAAGGGCCTGGCCTTCCACCAAAAGCTTCGCGACGGCTTTCTGGGCGTGGCGCGCCGTCACCCGGAACGCTGCGTCGTGATTGACGCCACGGGCGAGCTTGAGGCCGTTTCCGAACGCCTGCGGAGCGCCGTCGCCGAGCGGTTGCTGTGAGCGAACACCCGCGTGACCGGCACGATCTGGTCCCGGACGTCGCGGCCGAAGAGGCCTTTTTGGACGCGCTGAATCGGGGCCGGCTGCACCACGCCTGGCTGCTGTGCGGGGTCGAGGGCAGCGGCAAGGCGACCTTCGCCTATCGCGCAGCGCGCCGCCTGCTGGGGGCCGCGCCTGATCTGACGCGCGGGCCGCTGGGCGCTGCGCCCTATGATCCGGTCAGCCAGTTGGTTTCCGCCCAGTCCCATCCCGACCTGCTGGTGATGGAGCGGCTGGTCGAGGGCGGCAAGCAGAAGAAGACGATCTCGGTCGATCAGGCGCGCGATCTGCCGGGCTTCTTCGCCAAGAGCCCGTCTCAGGCCCAGTATCGGGTCGCCATCATTGATGCTGCTGATGACCTGAACGTCAATGCCGCCAATGCCTTGCTGAAGATTCTTGAAGAGCCGCCTGAGCGTGGCGTTCTGCTGCTGGTGACCCATGCGCCGGGGCGGCTGCTGGCGACGATCCGCTCGCGTTGCCGGCGCCTCAGCTTCCCGATCTGGACGCCGGATCAGCTGGAAACCCTGGTGCGCAATCGCACCGGCGCCGACCCCGAGGATGCGCGACTGGCCGCGGACATGGCCGGAGGATCGCCCGGCGCGGCCCTGGCTCTGTCGTCGGGCGCCATGCAGGAAGTCGACGCCCTGGCGCGCAGCTGGGTGCTGGGCGACAGTGTCGATCGGGCCGAGCAGCTGGCTGTCGCAGACGGTTTTCGGGGGGCTGAAGGCCAGGCGCGGTTCGAGGCCCTGATGGATCGGCTGATCGCGGCGGTCAAGGTGCGCGCGCTGGAGGCGCCGGCGGGGCAGGGCGCACGCTGGGCTGAGCTGTGGACCCGCCTGGCCGAGTTGCCGGACCGCACGGCGGCCATCAACCTGGACCGCGCCGACGTCTTGGCCGGCGCCCTGGCCGACATCGCCCGCACCAAGGCCCTGAGATGATTATCGACAGTCACGTCAATCTGCACGCCCCTCAGTTCGACGAGGACCGCGACGAAGTCATCGCCCGCGCTCGCCAAGCCGGCGTGCGCTTGATGGTCGAGATTTCGGATAAGCTGTCGACCTTTGAGGCCACCCACGCCCTGGCCATGGCGCACGATGACATCTGGTGCACGGTCGGCGCCCACCCGCATGAAGCCAAGGACCATGTCGAACTGACCGCCGACGAACTGGTCGCCTTGGCCCAACGGCCGCGCGTCATCGGCATCGGCGAATGTGGTCTGGACTTCCACTACGATCTCAGCCCGCGCGATGAGCAGGCGGCGGTCTTCCGTCAGCATATCGACGCCGCGCGCCGGACCGGCCTGCCGCTGGTGGTGCATACGCGTGAGGCCGACGATGTGATGGCCGCGATCCTGCGCGAGGAGCACGCCAGGGGGCGGTTCAAGCTGCTAATGCACTGCTACACCAGCGGCGTCGAACTGGCTGAAACTGCAGCGGAACTCGGCGCCTGGTTCTCCGTTTCCGGCATCGCCACTTTCAAGGCGGCGGAGGACGTGCGCGAGGTCATTCGCCGGATGCCCGAGGATCGGATCATCGTCGAGACGGACTGCCCCTATCTGGCGCCCATTCCGCATCGCGGACGCCGCAACGAACCGGCCTATGTTGGACTGGTGCTGCAAAAACTCGCGGAAGTACGAGGCTGGACGCCTGAGGAGGCTGAGCAGCGCACGACCGACGCCTTCTTCGCCCTGTTCGACCGCATCCCCCGGCCTGCCGAATGAGCGAGGCGGGCGAACTGGAGATCGTCATCCTCGGTTGCGGCTCGTCCGGCGGCGTGCCGCGGGGCGACGGGGACTGGGGCGATTGTGATCCGGGCGAGCCCAGAAACCGGCGCACCCGCTGCTCCATGCTGGCGCGGCGTCACGGCCCGGCCGGGACCACCAGCGTCCTGATCGACACCTCGCCCGATCTGCGGCAACAGGCGCTGGCGGCCGACATCCGCCACGTCGATGCGGTTCTCTATACCCACGACCACGCCGATCAGACCCATGGGATCGACGACCTGCGCGTCTTCGCCATCCATGCGCGGCGGCGCATCCAGGCGTGGATGGACCCGGCGACCCATCACGCCCTGACGACCCGGTTCGACTACATCTTCGAAAGCCATCACGGCTATCCGGCCATTCTGGAGGCCCAGCGGATTCCGCCGCACGGCGAGGTCTGGGGCATCGACGGCGCGGGCGGTGCGATCCCCGTCGTCACCTTCGACCAGGTCCACGGGCCGATCCGTTCTGTCGGCTATCGGCTGGGGCCGGTCGCCTATTCCAGCGATGTGTCCGACCTGGACGAGGCGGCGCTGGAGGCGGTGAGGGGCGCCGACCTGTGGATCATCGACGCCCTGCGCTACACGCCGCATCCCACCCATGCCCATGTCGATAAGGCGCTGGATTGGATTGCGCGGGCCGGGGTCGGTCGTGCGGTGCTGACGAACCTTCATATTGATCTGGATTACAATGCATTGTCGGGGTGTCTTCCCGACAATGTCGAAGTGGCTTTCGACGGCTGGAGCGGCCGTTTCGATCTATAGTCGGACTGGCTCGCCCAGGTTCTGAACCGGCAATCAGCAGCGAATTGTATCGGTTTCGATGGAAGCATCGACGCCATGCTTGGCACACCGCCGATGTCGTCCTGGCGCCTAGTCGTCTTTGGCGTCGTCCAGCCTGTGCCCATCCAATCTGGCGGCGTCGCGGTCGCGTTCCTTTTGCGTCGTCTGACGTTCGGCCTTGGTGCGACCGAAGGTCAGGCGGTTGGCGTCAGCGGTGCGTTTGGCCTCGGCCTTGTCGCGAGCCTTGCGCGCCTTGTTCAGGTTGACGATCTCGCCCATCAGACGTGGCCCTCGGGGCTGTCCTTGGCCCAGGCGCGCTTGAGGGCTGGGCGGCCGCCGATGCGCTGGGCGTAGGAATCATAGGGCTCGCCCGCCGGCATGGCGGCGCGGAACCATTGCAGCAGGCTGCCGAAAAGGATGTCGAGCGCCGAGAACTCGCCCAGGATATAGCCGCCGTCCTTGATGGCCGCGCGCCAGCGCTGATCCAGCGCGGCGTAGCCGGCCTTCCTAAGATCATTCCAGTTGTCGGGCGGACCCGAGGTCAGGACGCTCTCCAGCACATTGTTGTAGAGGCCCAGCCACGACAGGTACTCGGCCCGGCGCGGATCATCGGGGCTGGGCGCCATCTTCGCCGCGGGGAAGCGGTCGGTCAGGAAGAGGAAGATCAGCACCGACTCGATCAGAAGTTGGCCGTCGACGCTGACGGAGGGGGCCTGTTTCAGCGGGTGGGGGTTGCTGGGGTCTGCGTGACCCTGGCCGCCCTGTCGCTCGATCTCGACATAGTGGATGTCGTAGTCGGCGCCCAATTCCTCCAGCAGCCAGAGCAGGCGGGTGGAGCGGGACTGAGGGGCGTGATGGATGGTCAGCGACATCGTGAACTCCCTGAACGGTCATTTGTGATGAACCCGAAAGCGGCGCGCCTCGTTTCACCCTCTCCCGCAATCAGCAATGGAGACAACCATGGTAAGCGCCTCGATGATCAAGGAACATCTCGAAGTCGTGGGTTCGGACGGCGGGCACGTCGGCCGGGTGGACCATGTGATGGGCGATCAGATCGAGCTGGCCAAGTTCGACATGGGCGCGGGTCTGAAGCACCACATGATCCCGGTCAGCTGGGTCGATCATGTCGACGAGCACGTCCACCTGAACCTGACCAAGGACGAAGCCAAGGCGCGCTGGACCGAGAAGCACTAGCGTCGCCTTACCGCGAATTCACCGAGGCCCCGCTGTCACAGGCGGGGCCTTTCGCCATATCAAGGGGTGTCGCGCCGTTCCGCGCGTGGAGAGACGACCTTGATCCGACTGTTCCTGAACCTGCTGTGGTTCTTCCTGGGCGGCTTTGTTTCCGGCCTGGCCTGGCTGTTGGGCGGGCTGTTGCTGGCGTTGACAGTGGTGGGGCTGCCGTGGGCGTTTTCGGCCTGGCGGATCGCCAGCTATTCAATCTGGCCGTTCGGGCGCGAGATTGTCTGGCGTGATCCCAACCCCGCCGATCTGGGCGTCGGCTGTCTGGGCGTCGGGCTGAACGTCATCTGGCTGGTGCTGGCGGGCTGGTACATCGCCCTGGCCCATATCCTGATCGCCGTGCCGCAGTTCGTCAGCCTGATCGGCATCCCGTTCGCGCTGAAGAACGTCGAGCTGGCGAAGCTGTCGCTGGCGCCGGTGGGGCGGACGATCCGGGACAGGTAGGTGCTGACCTTTGATCTGCTCATCCCGGCGGACGCCGGGACCCAGTAAGAGCGTTGGCCGTCGACAGCAGAAGTCTGGCCGCTGCGGTTGAAGCCGAAGAACTGGACCCCGGCGTCCGCCGGGGTGAGCGGGGGTACAAAAACGCCGACCAAGGCGAGCCTGGTCGGCGTCTTCATTCAGCGATGTCGCTCAAACTCAGCCCGGAGAGATCATCTTCTCGGGGCGGACGGCTTCGTCGAACTCGGCGTCGGTCAGGTAGCCGCCGCCGACGGTTTCCTGACGCAGGGTGGTGCCGTTCTTGTGCGCGGTCTTGGCGATCTTGGCGCAGGTGTCGTAGCCGAGCTTGCCGTTCAGGGCCGTGACCAGCATCAGCGAGTTGTTGAGGCCGCGCTCGATGTTGTCTTCGCGGGCTTCGATGCCGACGACGCAGTTGTCTGTGAAGCTGATGGCCGCGTCGGCGACCAGGCGGACCGACTGCAGGAAGTTGTAGGCCATGACCGGGTTGTAGACGTTCAGCTCGAAGTGGCCTTGCGAGCCGGCGAACGACAGGGCGGCGTTGTTGCCGAAGACCTGGGCGCAGACCTGGGTCAGGGCTTCGCACTGGGTCGGGTTGACCTTGCCCGGCATGATCGAGGAACCGGGCTCGTTTTCCGGCAGGGCCAGCTCGCCCAGACCCGAACGCGGACCGGAACCCAGGAAGCGGATGTCGTTGGCGATCTTGAACAGCGAGGCGGCGACCGTGTTGATCGCGCCGTGGCTGAACACCATGGCGTCGTGGGCGGCCAGGGCCTCGAACTTGTTCGGCGCCGTGGTGAAGGGCAGGCCGGTGATCCCGGCGATCTGCTCGGCGACCTTTTCAGCGAAGCCGACAGGTGCGTTCAGGCCGGTGCCGACGGCGGTGCCGCCCTGGGCCAGTTCCATCAGCTTGGGCAGGGTCTGCTCAATGCGCTCAATGCCGTTGGCGACCTGCTGGGCATAGCCGCCGAACTCCTGGCCCAGGGTCAGGGGCGTGGCGTCCTGGGTGTGGGTGCGGCCGATCTTGATGATGTGGGCCCAAGCCTTGGACTTGGCGTCCAGGGCGGCGTGCAGGTGCTTCAGCGCGGGCAGCAGATCGTTGACCACCTGCTCAGCGCAGGCGACGTGCATGGCCGTCGGATAGGTGTCGTTCGACGACTGGCTCATGTTGACGTGGTCGTTGGGGTGGACCGGCTTCTTGGAGCCCATCTCGCCACCCAGCATCTCGATGGCGCGGTTCGAGATGACCTCGTTGGTGTTCATGTTCGACTGGGTGCCCGAACCCGTCTGCCAGACGACCAGGGGGAAGTGGTCGTTCAGCTTGCCTTCGATCACCTCATTGGCGGCGGCGATGATGGCGTCGGCCAGCTTGGCGTCCAGCTTGCCCAGGTCGCGGTTGGTCTCGGCGGCGGCGCGCTTGACGATGCCCAGGGCGCGGACGACGGGCAGAGGCATCTTTTCCCAGCCGATCTTGAAGTTGCCGAGCGAGCGCTGGGCCTGCGCGCCCCAGTATCGGTCAGCGGCGACTTCGATGGGGCCGAAGGTGTCGGTTTCGATACGGATGCCGGCTTTGGCGTTGCTCATGGCTCTGCGCTTCTCATCAGACGTGGCGGGAGGATGCCGGGGGGTGTAGCACGACAGAGCCATGGGACAAGGTGGAGGACGGGTGATGCGTGCAATGATGGTCTTGGCGACGTTCGTCGCTTTCTCCGCCAGCGCGGCGAGCGCACAGGACACCGAGAAACCGCGCGTGGTCCTGCAAACCGACGCTGGTCGCATGGTAGTGGAACTGGCGCCGGAACGCGCGCCGCTGACGGTCTGCAACTTCCTGAGCTATGTGGCGGATGGCGATTATGATGGCGGCAGCTTCTTCCGCACTGTTGTCAGCACAACCAATCAGAACCCCAATCCCATCGACGTCATACAGGCGGCGACGCCACGCGGATCGGATGATCGTTCGCGTCCGCCTATCAAGCTGGAGCGGACAGGAATGAGCCACGTCTCAGGCACGATTTCTATGGCGCGCGACGGTCCCGACACGGCCACCTCCAGCTTCTTCATTGTGACCCAGGATACGCCTAGCCTGGACTATGGCGGCGGCCGCAACCCGGATGGTCAGGGCTTCGCGGCCTTCGGGCGGTTGGTCGAGGGCCTTGACGTCGCGCGCCTCATTCAGATGTCGCCGGCTGACGATCAGGAGCAACTGACGCCGCCTGTCATGATCCAGTCCGCACGCTTGCTGGGCGCTGCGCCGGAGCAATGCGGATCGTGACAGAAGGCTGGATCGGCACGGGAAAGGTGCGCGGGCGCGAGGTCGGCGACACGGTCGAAATCACCATCGACGGCCTGACCACCCAGGCCAAATACTACAAACCGCTGGCCTATGAATTCTTCCGCAAGGAATGGGCGTCGCGCCCGGCCTGGGGCGACTACGTGGTCGAGATCGGGATGGAGCACGTTGGGGACGCGCCCTGGATGGATCTGGACAACCTGGCCAAGGCCCTGCTGGACGCCATCAAGGGCTATCTGTTCCACGACGACAGCCAGGTGGCGCGGTTGCTGGTCGAACGCCACGAGGGCGAGCGCGAGCGGATCACGATCCGGGTGTTTCCGAGGAAATAGGCAAAGAAAAACGCCGGGGCATGACCCCGGCGTTCTTCATTCTTGTTGGGCCGTGATCAAAAGGCTCCGCCTTTTCGACCCGACGCGGCCATTCTAATCGGCCGTGGTCAGGAGACGAAGTCTCCTCGACCCGACACGGCCTCAGCCGCGTTGTTCGATCGGCACGTAGTCGCGTTGCGTCGGGCCGGTGTAGAGCTGACGCGGGCGACCGATCTTCTGCGAGGGATCGGCCATCATTTCCTGCCACTGCGAGATCCAGCCCACGGTGCGAGCCAGGGCGAACAGGACGGTGAACATGGTGGTCGGGAAGCCCATCGCCGACAGGGTGATGCCCGAGTAGAAGTCGACGTTCGGGAACAGCTTGCGCGAGGTGAAGTACTCGTCCGACAGGGCGACGCGCTCCAGTTCCTTGGCGACCTGGAACAGCGGATCGTTCTCGCGGCCCGTGGCGGCCAGCACTTCATAGGCCGACTGCTGCATGACCTTGGCGCGCGGATCGTAGTTCTTGTACACGCGGTGGCCGAAGCCCATCAGCTTGTATTTCTTGTCCTTAACACCCTGAATGAACTCAGGAATACGGTCCGGCGTGCCGATTTCCTTGAGCATGTTCAGCGCTTCTTCGTTGGCCCCGCCGTGCGACGGGCCCCACAGGCAGGCGATGCCCGCGGCGATACAGGCGAAGGGGTTGGCTCCCGACGAACCGGCCAGGCGGACGGTCGAGGTCGAGGCGTTCTGCTCGTGGTCGGCGTGCAGGGTGAAGATGCGGTCCATGGCGCGGACCAGAGCCGGATCGACCACATAGTCCTCGGCCGGAACGGCGAAGCACATGCGCAGGAAGTTCTCGGCGTACGACAGGTCGTTACGCGGCGAGATGAAGGGCTGGCCGATGTGGTATTTGTAGGCGCGCGCCGCGATCGTCGGCATTTTGGCGATCAGGCGGATGGCCGAGATGTCGCGCTGCACCGGATCATGGATATCCAGGCTGTCGTGATAGAAGGCCGACAGGGCGCCGACGGTACCGACCATGATCGACATGGGGTGGGCGTCGCGGCGGAAGCCTTCGAAGAAGCGATCAAACTGAGCATGCAACATGGTGTGCATGGTGATGCTGTTTTCGAACTTCTCGTATTGCGCTGCGGTCGGCAGTTCGCCGTGCAGCAGCAGGTGGCAGACTTCGATGAAGTTCGATTGCGAGGCCAGTTGGTCGATCGGATAGCCGCGGTGCAGCAAAACGCCTTCGTCGCCGTCGATGAAGGTCAGGGCGCTTTCGCAGGCCGCCGTCGAGGTGAAGCCGGGGTCAAAGGTGAAGGCGCCGGTCGCGCCGTACAGCTTGCGGATGTCGATGACGTCCGGTCCGGTGGAGCCCGCGAGGACGGGAAGTTCGACGTTCTTGTCGCCGTAGGTGAAGGTCGCCGTACCGGCGGGTTTCGCTTGTTCAGTCATCTAGGCCCCTTATTTTTCTTCTGGCCGGGCGCGGGGAGGCGTCCAGCCTGCATGGTTATGGGTGATCACTTAGTCTGTTGCAGCGCATCATCCAAGCGCCCGAGCGCTTCATCTCGCCCCAATGCCGCCAGAATTCGCGCAATGTCAGGCGACACTGATCCGCCGGTTAGAGCGCCGCGCATGGAAGGCCCTATTTTTCCGAAGCCTACGCCTTCTTCCTCTGCAAAGGCCTTAAGCTCGGCTTCGAGGGCGAAAACGTCCCAGCTCTGGAAAAGACGGAGACGTTCACGGAGTCGTGAAATTCTCTCGCCGCCCTCGCCGGTCAGCAGAGCCTGGGTTTTCTCGTCCAGGACAAGGGGGCGGGCCTTCAGCACGAAGTCGGTTTGAGCCGCCAGTTCGAGGATGGTCTTGGCGCGATCCTTGACGAAGGGCATGGCGCGCAGCAGGCGGGCTTCGTCGTCGGGTTGCAGGGCGCGCCCCTTGGCCAGGTGCGCGTCGAGCGTCAGCTTGGCCAGACGGTCGTCCTCGGCCAGTCTGATCCAGTGGGCGTTGACGTGGGCCAGCTTATCGAAGTCGAGGCGGGCGGGCGCCTTGCCGATGCCGGGCAGGTCGAACCATTCGATGGCCTGTTCGTCGCTGAACAGCTCATGGTCGCCGTGCGCCCAGCCCAGACGCGCCAGATAGTTGCGCATGGCCTCGGGCAGATAGCCCATCTCGGCGTATTCATGCACCGCCTGGGCGCCGTGACGCTTGGACAGCTTGGCGCCGTCGGGGCCGTGGATCAGCGGGATGTGGGCGAAGGTCGGCCGGGTCCAGCCGAGCGCGTCGTAGATGAGGCTCTGGCGGGCGGCGTTGTTCAGGTGGTCGTCGCCGCGAATGACGTGGGTCACGCCCATGTCGTGATCGTCCACCACCACGGCCAGGTTGTAGGTGGGTGCGCCGTCCGAGCGCAGGATGACCAGATCGTCAAGCGAGCCCGAATCCCAGCGGACCGCACCCTGAACCGCGTCTTCGACCAGGACCGCCTGATCCAGCGGGCGGCGGAAGCGGATGGTGTGCGGCTTGGCCAGGTCGTCGACGCCGGGCTCACGGTCACGCCAAGGCGAGACGAAGTCCTTGCCCGAAGCCTTGGCCTGATCGCGCAAGGCGCCGGTTTCCTCGGCGGTGAGGAAGTCGCGGTAGGCGTGGCCCGAGGCCAGCAACTGCTCGGCGACCTCGCGGTGACGGTCGGCGCGGGCGAACTGGAAGACGGGCTCTTCGTCGCCGAACAACTCCAGCCAGGACAGGCCGTCGAAGATGGCCTTCACGGCGTCGTCGGTCGAACGCTCGCGGTCTGTGTCCTCGACGCGGATCAGGAATTTTCCGCCCCGGCTCTTGGCGTACAGCCAGTTGAATAACGCGGTTCTCGCCCCGCCGATATGCAGGTAGCCTGTGGGCGAGGGGGCGAAGCGGGTGACGACAGTCGAGGAGGGGGAGGTCATAAACAAGGGGTCCGTTGCGGAGGCCCTTATACGCCCGCGCGCGCCAAAGCGAAGCCTTGCCTTAAGGGTTCTTGACGCTGTGCGGGATGAAGTCGCGGCGCAGACGGATCGCTGGCGGTTGTGGGCGCCGGTCTTCTTCGGCGGCGGATGCGCGGCCTATTTCGCCTTGAAGAGCGAACCGGCGCTCTGGCCGCTGGTCGTGGCGGCGGTGCTGAGCGGCGGGGCCTGGCTGACGGCGCGGCGGTTTGGACTGGCGAAGCGCTGGACGCTGATCCTGCTGATGCTGGCCTGTCTGTGCGGCGGGACGGCGGTCGCCAAGCTGCGGACCGAGGCGGTCAACGGGCCGATTGCGCTGGCCTTGGCCGAGCCGACCGTGGTCGAGGCCTGGGTCATGGATGTCGACAGTCCGGGCGAGCGCGGGGCGCGAATCGTCGTGGCCCCGGTGAGGATAAGGGGGCTGGCGCCCGAGGCGACGCCAGTGCGGCTGCGGGCCACGGTGCGCGGCGAGCCCCCGGCGCCGGGGACGGCGGTGCGGCTGTTTGGCATTCTGAACCCGCCGCCGTCGCCGGCCAGTCCGGGGGCCTATGACTTTGGCCGCAACGCCTATTTTCAGGGGATGGGCGGGACGCTGTTCGCCCTGGGGCAGACGCGGCCAACACTTCTGCCCGAGCCGCCTTGGCGGGTGCGGATGGCGATGAAGATCAATGCGGCCCGCTATGCTCTGGCGCAGAGGATCGTGGCGCGCTTGGGCGAGCGGACGGGCGGGATCGCTGCCGCCATGACCACAGGGCACGAAACCTGGATCGGACGCGAGGATCTGGACGCCATGCGCGATTCCGGGCTGGCGCACATCCTGTCGATCTCGGGCCTGCACATGGCCATCGTCGGGGGCTTCGTCTTCTTCGCCGTGCGGCTGGGCGTGGCGGCCTGGCCGTGGCTGGCGCTTCGGGTTTCAGGAAAGAAGGTGGCGGCGGTCGCGGGGCTGATCGCGGTCGGGACCTATCTGGTGGTGTCAGGCGCGCCGCCGCCGGCGGAGCGGTCGGCGATCACCGCCTCCATCGCCTTTGTCGCCATCCTGCTGGAGCGGCAGGCGGTGACGATGCACGCCCTGGCGGTGGCGGCCTTCGCGGTGCTGTTGCTGCAGCCCGAGGCCATCGTCACGCCGGGGTTCCAGATGTCGTTCGCGGCGACGGCGGCCTTGGTGGCCTTGGTCGAGGTCTGGCCGCGACGGATCAAGGAAATCTCGGCGCCCTGGCCCATCGTGGCGGCGCAGCGGCTGGGAAGCTGGCTGCTGATCGCCTGCACCGCCAGTCTGGTGGCGGGCATGGCGACCGGGCCGTTCGCCATGCAACATTTCAACCGCACGGCGGTCTATGGCCTGATCGCCAATCTGGCCACGTCGCCGATCGCGGATTTCATCCTGATGCCGGCGCTGGCGCTGGGGGCGGTGCTGGAGCCGCTGGGGCTGGGGGCGCCCTTCCTGTGGTTAGCGGGCAAGGGCGTGGAGATGATGCTGGCCATCGGCCATTGGACGGCGGGGCTGCCGGGGGCGGTGCAGACGGTGGCGAGCGCCCCGGCGGCGGCCCTGCCGATGGCCTTCCTCGGCATCCTGTTCATCTGTCTGTGGCGGGGGCGGTTGAGGTGGCTGGGCCTGCCGCTGGCGGCGGCGGTGCTGATCTGGCCGCGCCCGGCGGCGCCGGATCTGTGGATCGGCGATGGAGGGACCAATGCGGCCTTTCATCAGGCAGGGGTGGCGGTCGTCGTGCGTCCCGGGGTGCGCCAGTTCGCGGCGGACCTGTGGTCGCGGCGGCGCGGGCTGGACCTGACGCCGAGGCCCGAGGAGGGCTGGACGTGCAAGCGGTCCTTCTGCACGCCGGAAACGGAACAGGCCGGGCCGGTCGCGCTTTGGTGGGGCAAGAAGGCACCGACGGTTGAGCAGTTGGAGGCGATGTGTCGCTCGTCGACGGTCGTCAGCAGTCGGGCCGAACTGGCGTCCTTGCCGGCCTCATGCGCAGGGCGGCTGGTGCTGGACGGCGTGGACTATGCGCACGGCGGCTCGGTCGAGTTGTGGCGCGACGGGACGGGGTGGAAGGCGGTCTGGGCCGCTGACGTGCGAGGGCGCAGGCCCTGGACGCGTCAGGCCGATCCCGACTTCAGTGATAGCGGCGGATAAGGCCGACCAGCTTGCCCTGAACAGCGACCTGATCCGAACCGTAGATCTTGGTTTCGTAGTTGCGGTTGGCGGGCTCCAGCGCGATGGAGGCGCCCTTCTTGCGCAGGCGTTTCAGCGTGGCCTGTTCGCCTTCGACCAGGGCCACGACGATCTCGCCGGATGAGGCGTCGGCGGTCGATTTGATGATGACCATGTCGCCGTTGAGGATGCCGGCCTCGATCATCGAGTCGCCCTCAATCTCGAGCAGATAGTGCTCGCCCGCGCCCAGCATGGCTTCCGGCACCGGATAGCGTGCGGTTTCGTGCTCGATGGCGTCGATGGGGGTGCCGGCTGCGATCTTGCCCATCATGGACAGTTCGCGGGTGTCGTTGGCGGGTTCATCCGCCTTGGGACGACCGCCGCCCTCAATCACGCCGGGCTTGAAGCCCGCGTGGCCGCGCGGCGCGCCCGCCGTGGCCTGTTCAGGCAGCTTGGTCACTTCCAGCGCGCGGGCGCGGTGGGCCAGGCGGCGGATGAAGCCGCGCTCCTCCAACGCCGTGATCAGGCGGTGAATGCCCGATTTGGACGCCAGGTCCAGCGCCTCCTTCATCTCATCGAAGGAGGGCGAGACGCCCGTTTCCTGAATCCGTTCGTGGATGAACATCAGGAGTTCGTGCTGCTTCTTGGTGAGCATGGGCGCAAGGCTTCCAGAACAAGGCGTGAACCGTTGTCGATGTTCTGTAAGTGTTCTTGCTGAATGTCAACTCGGCCCATTCCGCGAGCGCTGCCGCACAATCCTTTTTGGCGGAGCGATTTCGGCGCCGGATGGTTTTGCTGCTGAGCAGTCCTCCAGGATGCTGCGCAAGGGTAGAAAACCGATGATATCCAGATCATCCTCTGCGAATGACCACCTTCACCGTATCGTTCGAGCCTGAGCTTCCTAGCGGGGGCGGAACTTCACCGCCGGAGCAGCCGGACTGGTCTCGTATTTACGAGATCACCGGGGGGCTTGAATACGACATGACGTATCATGTCTGCGACCAAGCGTTCGGCTACTACCCCACCGATGTGGTCGGCCTTCTCAGCGATCTGATCGGTGCGAAGGCGGAGTTGGATCGCGGTCAGGATGGGGCGATTAATATGAGCGGATACACCATCCTCGTGGTGGAGATCAGCGGAACCGACATTGTCTTTTCTGAGCCATCCGCTTCGACGTGGCGGTGCGAAGTTCAAACCATCGTCGTTCGAGAAGCTCTGGATCAGGCCCTTCGCGACGTGTGGTCTTTTGTCACTAGCCTAGATCAACCAAGATCCAGTTAGGGTCGCTCAGGGACATTTACCGCTCAGTCGATGTCCGACATTAGCCCAATGACAGCAGGGCCTTCGTCGCCGCTTCCACGTCGTCCTGACGCATCAGGCTTTCGCCGACGAGGATGGCCTGGGCGTGGGCGTCGGCGACGCGCTGGACGTCGTCAGGCGTGAAGATGCCGCTTTCGGCCACCAGCAGAGCCTTGACCGGGCTGAGCATGGACAGGCGCTCGGTTGCGTCGAGGTCGACCTCGAAGGTGCGGAGGCTGCGGTTGTTGACGCCGACCAGAGCGTCGCCCCGATCACTGACAAGAGCGCAGGCGCGGGCCATCTCGGCTTCGTCGTGGGTCTCGATCAGGGCGTCCATGCCGAAACGCTCGGCCTCGGCCAGCAGGTCGGCGGCCAGGGCGTCATCCACCATGGCCAGGATGATGAGGATGCAGTCGGCGCCCAGGGCGCGGCTCTCGGCCACCTGCCAGGGATCGACCAGGAAGTCCTTGCGCAGGCAGGGCAGGGCGACCGCGTCGCGGGCGGCGGCCAGGAAGGCGTCGTCGCCCTGGAAGCTGGGCCCGTCGGTCAGGACGGACAGGCAGGTGGCGCCGCCGCGCTCATAGGCTTTGGCCAGCGCGGGAGGGTCGAAGTCGGCGCGGATCAGGCCCTTGGACGGGCTGGCCTTTTTGATCTCGGCGATCAGGGCAGGGCGGCCCGTTTCCTCGGCGACGCGTTCCAGGGCGGCGCGGAAGCCGCGCGGGGCCGAGGCCTGGGCGGCGAGGCTCTCGATGGCGTCCTGAGAGATCGCAAGCTTGCGGGCGGCCACGTCTTCACGCTTGTAGGCGGCGATTTTCGCCAGAACGTCGGTCATGCGGCCTCAGGTTCGATGGGGGTGTTGGTGACGCGCACCAGGGTGTCGAGCGCGGCGGCGGCGCGGCCGTCGTCGATGATGGCGGCGGCCAGTTGGGCGCCTTCACGCAGGTCGGAGGCGCGGTCGGCCACGACAAGGGCGGCGGCGGCGTTCAGCACGACGATGTCGCGGTAGGGGCTGTGCTCGCCGGCCAGAAGGGCCTTCAGCGCCGCTGCATTATATTCGGCGTCGCCGCCGCGCAGGTCGTCCAGCGTCGCCAGCGGCAGTCCGGCGTCGGCGGGCGAAACAGTGAAGCGACGCACGGCGCCGTCCTTCCACTCGGCCACCTCGGTCGGGCCTGTGGTGGTCAGTTCGTCCAGACCCTGACCGTGGACGGTCCAGGCGCGTCGGGCGCCGAGGCGGCCCAGGACCTCGGCCAGAGGCTCCAAGAGGGCAGGATCATAGACGCCCATGACCTGACGGTTCGCATGCGCCGGATTACAAAGCGGTCCCAGAAGATTGAAAACCGTACGGAACCCGATCTCGGCGCGGACCGGACCGACGTGACGCATGGCCCCGTGATAGGTGGGGGCGAACAGGAAGGCGATGCCGGCCTGATCCAGGGCGCGGGCCTGTTGCGGGATGGTGGCGTCGAGGTTGACGCCGAGCGCGGCCAGAACGTCGGAGGAGCCGGACTTGGAGCTGATGGCGCGGTTGCCGTGCTTGGCGACCTTCAAGCCGGCGCCCACCAGGACGAAGGCGGCGGCGGTCGAGACGTTATAGGTGTGCTGGCCGTCTCCGCCGGTGCCGCAGGTGTCGATCACCTCGTCGAACGGATGATCCAGCGACAGGGCGGCGTCGCGCATGGCGGTGGCGAAGGCCACGATCTCGTCCACCGTCTCGCCGCGGATACGCAGGGCGGTGACGGCGGCGGCGACCTGAGACGGGGTCGGCTCGCCGCGCAGGCAGGCGGAGAAGAAGGCGTGGGCTTCATCCGGCGTCAGGACGCGCCCGTCCACCAGCTTGCCCAGCAAAGGCTTGAAACCGTCCATGGCGTCAGACCATGGCCAGACGCTTGACGCCCGCCAGATCGAGGAAGTTGGCGATCATGTCGTGGCCGTGTTCGGTGGCTATGGATTCCGGGTGGAACTGCACGCCGTGGATCGGTCGGGTGCGGTGGGCCAGACCCATGATCTCGCCGTCGGCGGTCCAGGCGGTGACTTCCAGCTCATCCGGCAAGGTCTCGCGGCGCACGGCCAGCGAGTGATAGCGGGTGGCCGTGAAGGGCGAGGGCAGGCTGGCGAAGACGCTGCGGCCCTCATGCAGGATCGGCGAGGTCTTGCCGTGCATCAGGGTCTTGGCGCGGATGACGTCGCCGCCAAAGGCCTGACCGATGGCCTGATGGCCCAGGCAGACGCCGAAGATGGGCATGTCCTGCGGCGCGGTCGTGATCAGGGGCAGGCAGATGCCGGCCTGATCGGGGGCGCAGGGCCCGGGCGACAGCAGCACCGCTTCAGGCTTCAAGGCCCAGGCTTCTTCCACCGTCAGGTCGTCGTTGCGGACGACATGCGTCTGGGCGCCCAGCTCCGCGAGGTAGTGGACCAGGTTGTAGGTAAAGCTGTCGTAGTTATCGACGACGAGGATCATGACGAGGTTCTTAAGGTGGGAGGGACGACGCGCCAAGCGAAGGCGGGAGGAAAGCGGACGTTAAGCAGTCCGCGCGATACAGGAGCATCGCCATCGGAAGAAATCCGTCTTGACCCGCTTAGAAGCCATCCGCGACGCCCAGGCCCTGCTCGATGAGCCGGCCACAGAGCAACCCAAGCCGCTGCGCCTGCTGGCGGCGGCGGCCTTCGCCGCGACGGCGGCGGTGATGCTGGCGGGGACCATGGTCGTGGGCCCCGGCGTGTCGTTCGACCAGGGTTCCACGGTTTCCAATCCTTAGATCTTGCCGTCGGCGCCCTGGCCGCGAGTCGTCGCGTTGAATCGCCACGCGTCCTCGGCCGCCTTCATCGGGGCGCGTGCCTTGGCCAGGGTTTCGGCGTATTCGGCCGCAGGATCGCTGTCGGCCACGACGCCGGCGCCGGCCTGAACGAAGATCTGGTTCTGAGCGAACATGGCGGTGCGCAGGACGATGCAGATGTCCGCCTCGCCATTGGCCGAGATATAGCCCACGCCGCCGCCGTAGCCGACGCCGCGCTTCTCGGTTTCCAGTTCGTCGATGATCTCCATGGCCCGCACCTTGGGCGCGCCCGACAGGGTGCCGGCGGGCAGGGCGGCCAGAAGCGTGTCCACCGCGTCCAGCTTGGGATCAGCGGCGCCGTGCACGTTGGAGACGATGTGCATGACCTGGCTGTAGCGCTCGACCATGAAGCTCTCGGTCACTTCGACGGTGCCGGGGGCCGAGACGCGGCCCACGTCGTTGCGGCCCAGGTCGAGCAGCATCAGGTGTTCGGCGCGTTCCTTGGGGTCGGCCAGAAGCTCGGCTTCAAGCGCCTTGTCCGCCTCGGGCGTGGCGCCGCGCGGACGGGTGCCGGCCAGGGGCCGGATGGTGACGCGGCCGTCCTTCAACCGGACCAGGATTTCGGGGCTGGACCCGGCCAGCTGGAAATCGACGTAGTCGAGGAAGAAGAGATAGGGCGACGGATTGCCCCGACGCAGCGAGCGATAGAAGGCGAAGGGGTCCTGGCTCCACGGCGCAGAGAAGCGGTGGCTGAGGACGACCTGGAAGATGTCGCCCGCCGTGATGTAGTCCTTGGCCTTGGCGACCATGGCGTCGAAGCCCTTGGCGTCGACCGGCGAATGGAAGTCGGGCGCGGGTAGGGGCTCGGCCTCGCGCTGGATAGGCAGAGGGCTGCGCAGGCGCTCTTCGAAGTCGTCCAGGCGCGCGACGGCGGCCGAGAAGGCCGTGTCGGGGTCGGCTGCGCTGTCGGGATAGGCGGCGGCGATCAGGACGATCTCGTGCTTCACCGAATCGAAGATGGCGACCAGGGACGGGCGCGCCATGACGGCGTCGGGCAGGTTCAGCGGGTCGGGGTTGGCCGGGCCGAGAGGTTCCAGCAACCGCACCATGTCGTAGCCGAAGACCCCGAACAGGCCGGCGGCCATGGGCGGCAGGTCGTCGGGCAGGTCGAACCGGGTGGCGGCGATGAGGGCGCGAAGGGATTCGAGCGCGGGCCGGTCTTCGGCCGTGAAGCGGTCGGACAGGACGGCCTCGCCGCGCGCGATCTCAGCCTTGCCGTCACGGCAGCGCCAGACGACGTCGGGCGCCAGGGTGACGATCGAATAGCGACCGTTGACCGCCCCGCCTTCAACCGACTCCAGCAGGCTGGCGTAGGGCCGTCCGTGCCCGACCTTGAGGAAGGCCGAGACGGGCGTCTCCAGGTCGTCGATCAGGCGACGCACCACGACCTGGGGGCGGCCTGATTTCAGGCCCGAGACAAACGCGGCGCGTTCAGCTTCCTGTCCGGCGCCTTGGCTCATTTCTTGGCGGGCGCGGGGACGGCCGGAGCCGCCGGAGCGGCTGGGGGGGCTTCGATGCCCAGGGCGGCGATGGCGGCGGCCGGGTCGTTCTTGGCCTTCACGCGGCCGGCGGCGGCGTTGAAGCTGGTCTCAACCATGGCGTTGGCCAGTTCCTGGGTCAGACGCGGGCGAACCTGCTCGACCAGGGGCGCGGCCAGGGCCGGGCTGGCGCCGTGGATCGCGTCGACGCGGCCCACGATGAAGCCGTTCTGGGCCTGGCCGGTGAAGACCTGATCCTTGCCCTGACCGAACAGGCCGCGCAGGACGCCTTCGCCGAGCTGAGCCTGGGTTTCACGGCTCTGCTGGACGCCCGCGCGGGCCACCAGCGGGGCGTTGACCGAGGCGGCGACCTTGGCGATGTCCTCGCCGGCGCGGACGCGACCCGCCAGTTCCTCGGCCTTGGCCGACAGGCGGCGAGCGTTTTCACGCATCGTCCATTGCTGGGTCAGAGGGGCGCGCACCTCGTCCAGGGTCGGCAGCGACGACGGGCGGATGTCGTCGACGCGCACGGCGAAATACTGACCTTCACCGGCGTCGATGATGTCGCTCTCGCCGCCCTTGGACAGGGCGTAGGCGGACTCGAAAATCTGACGCGGCGCGTTCAACGGCTGGCCGTCCGGCAGGCGCCCATCGGCGGTGAAGGGCGGCAGCTGGACAATGCGGGCGCCGACGGCTTGCGCGGCGTCAGCCAGGTTCTTGCCTTCCTGACGAGCCTTTTCGTACTGCTCGACCTTGGCGTAGGTCGCGCCCTTGACGTCTTCGGCGCGCAGTTCCTCGATCAGGGCGCTGCGGACGCTTTCCAGCGTGGCGGGGGCGCCGGCGGTGACGCCTGTGACCTTGGCGACGGTAAAGCCGACGCGGCTCTGGATCGGGTTCGAAACCTGATTGGCGGGCAGGGCGAAGACCGACGCGCCGACGGCCGGGTCGCCCAGGGCGCTTTGCGGCGTGTCGTTATAGGTCGCGGCTTCGATCTTGTTGGCGGCGGCGACTTCAGCCGGGGATTTACCGGCGCGCAGTTCAGCGGCGACGCGGTCAGCGGCTGCCTTGGTCGGAACGGTCAGCGTCACGAACGAGCGCTTCTCGGCGTTCGACAGGGCGGCCTTGCGGAACTCGAAGCGCTCACGGATGCGCTCTTCGGTGATCGGCGTCGCCTGGCTGTTGGGGCCGGGGTTGAACAGCACGATCGAGATCATGCGGAATTCGGGACGACGCAACTGGGCGGCGTTCTCATTGATGAAGGCGGTCAGCTGGGCGTCGGTCGGGGCCGGCGTCGTGCCGGCCATGGCCTGGGTCACGTCGAACCAGCGGCCATCGCGCGTTTCCAGAGCCTGACCGGCGAGCAGGGCGCCGTAGATGCGCGGCACGCGGGCGCCGGCGAAGACGGCGGCGCCGAACTGGCTGGCGACGTACTGGTCGCGCAGGTCCTGTTCCAGCATTTCCGAGGTCAGACCCTGGGCGGCCAGAGCCTGCTCGTAACGGTCCTGATCGAACTGGCCGGAGACCTGGTTGAAGAAGGCCGGGATCTGACGGATTTCCTTCAGCACCAGTTCCTTGCCCGGACGGATGCCGGCGTTCCAGGCCCAGGCCAGGAAGCCCATGCGTTGGGTCTGGCTCTCCAGGTACTGAGTGTGGATGTTCTCCTTGACCATGTCCTCGAAGGACACGGGGCGACCGGCCTGCTCCTGCAGGTTGTTGCGGACGCGTTCGAAGTCAGCGCGGAACTGCGGGGCGCCGATGCTGCGGTCGCCGGCGTCGATGACGTGTTTCGGGCCGAAGCTCGAGAAGACGTCGGACTGTGCGCCCACGATCAGGAAACTGAGGATGATCAAGGCGAACAGGCCCGCAGCCCATTTCGACTTGGAGAAGTTGCGGAACAGCGTGATCATCGAGAAAGAACCTGACGAGGGCCGGCGTCAAAGGGGCGCCACGCTCGCCTATACGGGCAGTCCCTAGGGCGCCGCAAGCGGACGCACCTCAACATCTTGGCTTCCGCGACAACGGGACCTAAACAGGCCCCATGAAACAATCTGTGAAGCTGGTCGCCGGCAATTGGAAAATGAACGGTCTGGGCGCGAGTCTGGGCGAGGCTGAAGCTCTGGTAAAAGCCTTGCAGGAACAGGCTGCTGCCTGCCGCGTGGCCCTGTGCCCGCCGGCGACGCTGACCGAAAGGATGGCGCGTGTCCTGGCCGACGGGCCGGTTGAGCTGGGAGGGCAGGACTGCCACGCCGAAACGTCCGGCGCCTTCACCGGATCGGTGTCCGCGGCCATGCTGGCGGACGCCGGCGCCAAGTTGGTGATTCTCGGCCACTCGGAACGTCGCGCCGGATTCGGCGAGAGCGACGCCGATGTCGCCGCCAAGGTCGAGGCGGCGCTGGCCGCCGGTCTGGAACCGATCATCTGCATCGGCGAGACCCTGGCCGAGCGTGAGGCCGGGCAGGCGGTCGAGGTCGTCAGCCGTCAGGTGGCGGGTTCGCTGCCGTCGTCGCTGTCGGGAAAGGCGTTCGCCGTCGCCTATGAGCCGGTCTGGGCCATCGGCACGGGCCTGACGCCGACACTGGAACAGATCGAGGAAGTCCACGCCGCCGTGCGCGCCGCCATGGTGGCCAGGCTGGGCGAGGGCGGACGCGTTGCGCCGATCCTCTACGGCGGCTCGGTCAAGCCGTCGAACGCGGCGGAAATTCTGGCTGTGGCTGAAGTCGGAGGCGCTCTTGTTGGCGGCGCCTCGCTGAAGGCCGAGGATTTCCTGGGCATTATCCGCGCGGCCTAGGCGAGGATTTCGCGCCACATTTCGTTCGGCGTTTGCCCCGGTCCCGCATCGGTGTTAGACGCCGCCGCTTGATCGGCGCATCTGCGCGCCCACATGATTGACACCATGCTCCAGACCATCTTGCTCGTCGCCATGATCCTGATCTCGGTCGCCTTGACGGCCGTGATCCTGCTGCAACGTTCCGAGGGCGGCGCCCTGGGCATGGGCGGCGGACCTTCGGGCTTCATGACCGCACGGGGCGCGGGCAACCTGCTGACGCGGGCGACCTCGATCCTGGCCGTTCTGTTCTTCGTGTGCGCCATCAGCCTGACGATCGCGGGCAACTTCGCACGCGGCTCGCGTTCGGTCATCGATGCCGACGCCGTGGGTGCCCTCGCCATCGGTTCCGACCAGCAAACGGCGCCCGCCGAACAAGCGGCCCCGACGCCGGCCGCTCCGGTCGCGCCGTCGCTGGACGATCTGGAAGCCAGCCTTCCGGCCGCTTCCGGCTCGGCGCCGACCCCGGCTCCCGCTCCGGCGCCATAAACCGCCGACAGCCACGAAATCCCTGAAAGCGCGCCGCAGGGCGCGCTTTCTTATTTTGTTCAACAGTTGTTTTGCGTCGGGCCATGCTCCCGCCGCGAATCATGGAGTAAGGTGTCTGCCCATGGCTCGCTATGTGTTCATCACCGGCGGCGTGGTTTCCTCGCTAGGAAAAGGCCTCGCCTCCGCCGCTCTCGGCGCTCTTTTGCAGGCACGAGGTTACAAGGTCCGTCTGCGCAAGCTGGACCCTTATCTGAACGTCGATCCGGGGACGATGAGCCCCTATCAGCACGGCGAGGTCTTCGTGACCGACGACGGCGCCGAGACCGACCTCGATCTGGGCCACTATGAGCGCTTCACGGGCGTGTCGGCAGCCAAGTCCGACAACGTCACGACCGGGCGTATCTATTCGACCATCCTGGAGAAGGAGCGTCGCGGCGACTATCTGGGCGCGACCGTCCAGGTCATTCCGCACGTCACCGACCAGATCAAACAGTTCTGCCTCAGCCCGGCCAAGACCGACGACGGTGAGGACGTGGATTTCGTCCTGGTCGAGATCGGCGGCACCGTCGGCGACATCGAGGGCCTGCCCTTCTTCGAGGCGATCCGCCAGTTGGGGCAGGACCTGCCGCGCGGCCAGTCTTGCTTCGTCCACCTGACCCTGCTGCCCTTCATCAAGACGGCCGGCGAGATGAAGACCAAGCCGACGCAGCACTCGGTGAAGGAACTGCGCTCCATCGGCATCCAGCCCGACATCCTGCTGTGCCGCTGCGAACAGCCGATCCCGGCTGAGGAAAAGCGCAAGATCGGCCAGTTCTGCAACGTGCGCGAAAGCGGCGTGATCCAGGCGATGGATTCGGCTGACATCTACGCCGTGCCGCTGGACTATCATAACGAACGGCTGGACAGCGAAGTCCTGGCCCACTTCGGCATTACCGATGCGCCCCAGCCGAATCTAACCAGCTGGGAAGAAATCGTGCGCCGTCGTCTGCACCCGGACGGCGAAGTCACCATCGCCGTGGTCGGCAAGTACACCGTGCTCAAGGACGCCTATAAGTCCCTGATCGAGGCGCTGCATCACGGCGGCGTTGCGAACAACGTCAAGGTCAACATCGACTGGGTCGAGGCCGACACCTTTGCAGGTGATCCCGAGGCCTGCCAGGAGCGTCTGCAAGGCGCCCATGCGGTGCTGGTTCCCGGCGGCTTCGGCGAGCGCGGGGCAGAGGGCAAGATCGAGGCGGCGCGCTTCGCGCGTGAGCGCAAGATTCCCTACTTCGGCATCTGCTTCGGCATGCAGATGGCGGTGATCGAGGCGGCGCGGAACCTGGCCGGCTTCCCCAAGGCGACCTCGACCGAGTTCGGCCCGGCGGAGGAACCCGTCGTCGGCCTGATGACCGAGTGGACCCAGGGGAATGAGCGGGTCAAGCGAGAGCAGGGCGGCGATCTGGGCGGGACCATGCGTCTGGGCGCCTATGATTCGACCCTGATCGCGGGCTCCAAGATCGCCGAGATCTACGGCGCGACCGAGATCAGCGAGCGTCACCGTCACCGCTATGAGGTGAACATCAACTATCGCGAAGCGATCGAGGAGAAGTCGGGCCTGATCTTCGCCGGCCTGTCGCCTGACGGGGTCCTGCCGGAAACGGTCGAGCGTGCGGACCACCCCTGGTTCATCGGCGTCCAGTATCACCCGGAACTCAAGAGCCGCCCCTTCGCACCGCACCCGCTGTTCGCCAGCTTCATCGGCGCCGCCGTGGTGCAGAGCCGCCTCGTCTAGGACGAGAGGCTAGGGCGAGCGGTCCAGCGCCGCCGCCAGCGCCCGGCGCGCCCGGGCGATACGGGTCTCGACCGCCTTGGGCGTCGCGCCGATCAGGCGGGCGACCTCGGCGTGCGAGCGGCCCTCCAGCGTGGCCAGCAGCAAGGGCGTCTTCAGCGCGTCGGGCAGGGCCGCCAGGGCGCGATCCAGCAACGCCATGCGCCGACGGTCGTCCAGTTGAGTTTCGGCGGCGGGGGCGTCCTCGTCGACAGCCAGGGCCTCGGACGCATCCAGGCCCATGACGCCGCGCACGGCGCGTCGGACGGCGCGCTTTCGGCTCCAGTCGCGACACTTGTTGATGGCGATGGCCCTGAGCCAGACCGGGAAGGGCCGCGCGGGGTCGTAGCGGCGAATGGCCAGCCAGGCCGCGACATAGGTTTCCTGAACCAGATCATAGGCGTCGTCGTCTTCGCCCACATAGCGGCGGACGAAGCGATGCAGGTCGCCCTTGGTGGCCTCCATCAGCGCGGTGAAGGCTGCGCGGTCGCCGCGCGCGGCGCGCGACGGCAGGGAAGCCTCGTCTTCCACCCTCGGACCTATCGGGTTTCTTGCAGCAGGGCGTCGGAGATGCCGCGATCAAAGACGCGGGTCTGTTCGGGCGTCAGGACGGCGCGCATCTCGAAGACGTGGGCGATGGTCGCCTTTTGCAGCGCGCCCATGGCGTCATGGAAATGATCGACGGCGGCCTGGACCTGGGGGCTGTCGCCTTGATTCGCGGCGATGGCGGCGGCCAGTTCGCGGTTGGCGGCGCGGACGTCTTCTTCGAGAGCGGGGCGGGTCGTGGCGAAGCGGTCTTCGATGACCTTGAGGCGGGCGGCCTGTTCGGGGGTCAGGTCGAGGTCGTTGTGGATGATGTCGTGAAGGCTGGGCGCGGTGCGTTGCTGCGACACCCATCCGGCCCCGAGCCAGACGCCTGCGCCGCTGACCAGGGCGGCCAGAAGGGCGGTCAGGGCGATGGATTTCCAGCCGGCGATCATTGGCCCGCCTCCAGCCGGAACAGGGGCGAGGAGGCGCTGGCCAGGCTGAACACCTGAATCTCGGACGGCGGGGCGGGGCGGGTGAGGGCGAACAGGCCCCCGTTGGCCGCGCCGACGACCAGGGCCATGGCCAGGGCCACGAGACGCACCTGATTCAGCCGCCGCTCGGACTGTTGCTGCTCAATGCGGCGCCAGACGTCGGCCTCCAGATTTCCCAGGCGGGAATTCTCGATCCGTGCGGTTCCGATCAGCCTGTCGATATCGTGCGTCATCGCTCGCCTTCGCCTGCCCTGCATTCCCTATACGCGGCTTTTGGAAGCTTCCCTCCATTGGCGGGCTTAGCCCATGAAAAAGGCGCCGGACGTTGCCGCCCGGCGCCTTGATCGTCAGGCCGATCCGGGGATCAGCAGCTGTAGTACATGTCGAACTCGACCGGGTGCGGGTGCAGTTGCAGACGGGCGACTTCTTCCGACTTCAGCGCGATGTAGCTGTCGATGAAGTCGTCATCCATGACGCCGCCCTTCTTGAGGAAGGCGCGGTCGGCGTCGAGGGCGTCGAGGGCTTCCTTCAGCGAACCGGCGACTTCGGGGATCGAGCCGCGCTCTTCCGGCGGCAGGTCGTAGAGGTTCTTGTCGGCGGGCGCGCCCGGATCAATGCGGTTCTCGATCCCGTCCAGACCAGCCATCAGAAGGGCGACGAAGGTCAGGTAGGGGTTGCCCATCGGGTCGGGGAAGCGAGCTTCCAGACGCTTGGCCTTGGGCGACGAGACGTGCGGGATGCGGATCGAGGCCGAACGGTTGCTGGCGGAATAGGCCAGCTTCACCGGGGCTTCGTAGCCGGGCACCAGGCGCTTGTAAGAGTTGGTGGTCGAGTTGGCGAAGGCGTTGATGGCCTTGGCGTGCTTGATGACGCCGCCGATGTACCACAGACATTCCTGCGACAGGCCGGCGTACTTGTCGCCGGCGAACTGGGGCTTGCCGTCCTTCCAGATCGACATGTGGACGTGCATGCCCGAGCCGTTGTCGGCGAACATGGGCTTGGCCATGAAGGTCGCCGACTTGCCGTAGGCCGCGGCTACGTTGTGGATCACGTATTTGTAGAGCTGCAGGCGGTCAGCCATGGTCAGCAGGTCGCTGAACTTCAGGCCCAGTTCGTGCTGCGCCGGGGCGACCTCGTGGTGATGCTTCTCGGGCTGCATGCCGAGGTCCTTCATCACGGCCAGCATTTCGCCGCGCAGGTCCTGGGCGGAGTCGACCGGGTTGACCGGGAAGTAGCCGCCCTTGTGACCCGGACGGTGGCCCAGGTTGCCCTCGGCGTATTCAGCGCCGGTGTTGGCCGGCAGTTCGGTCGAGTCGAAGCTGTAGCCGGTGTTGTGCGGCGCGGTGTTCCAGCGCACGTCGTCGAAGATGAAGAACTCGGCTTCCGGGCCGAAATAGACCACGTCGCCCACGCCCGAAGACTGGACATAGGCCAGGGCCTTCTTGGCCATCGAGCGGCTGTCGCGGTTGTAGGGCTCGCCCGTGTCGGGGCTGACGACGTCGCAGAACAGGAAGAGGGTGGTCTGCTGGTAGAAGGGGTCGATATAGGCCCGCTCCAGATCCGGCTTCAGCAGCATGTCGCTTTCGTTGATGGCCTTCCAGCCCGCGATCGACGAGCCGTCGAACATGGTGCCTTCTTCAAGGAACTCTTCGTCGACCAGGTCGATGTCGAAGGTGACGTGCTGCAGGCGACCACGGGTGTCGGTGAAGCGGACGTCGACGTACTGGACGTCCTTGTCCTTGATCTCTTGAAGGATCTTTTGGGCGGCGCTCATGCTCGAAGTCCTGTGGGTTCGGGGAGGAGAAGGAACGAAAAGCGGCCGCCCGGAAGGGGCGGCCGTGAGGGTAGTGGTCAGATCGCCTGGGCGCCGGTTTCGCCGGTACGGATGCGGATCACGTCTTCCAGGGCGGAGACGAAGATCTTGCCGTCGCCGATCTTGCCGGTGCGGGCTGCGGTCTGGATGGCGTCGATCACAGCCGGAGCCAGATCGTCGGCGACGACGACCTCTATCTTGATCTTGGGCAGGAAGTCGATGACGTACTCGGCACCGCGATAAAGCTCGGAATGACCCTTCTGGCGGCCATATCCCTTGGCTTCCAGCACGGTCATGCCCTGCACCCCGATATCCTGGAGAGCATCTTTTACTTCATCCAGCTTGAATGGCTTGATGACGGCTTCAATCTTCTTCATGGCGAGTCCCGAGCCGGCTCCCTGGTTGGTCCGACGCTCGGGTCGTAAAGGGACATTGCATTGCACAATAAGGCAAGCAATTTTCGTGCTCAGAGGCCATCCGTGAACGGAATTCGATCATGAACCCGATCAACGACCCCATGACGTGGCGAAGCCGGCTGCCCTGGCCAGGCGCGGAGGCGCACAAGCACGCGCGCGGCCGGCTGGGCGTGGTGTCCGGCGGCGCCCTGTCGACTGGGGCGGCGCGACTGGCGGCGCGGGCCGGGCTGCGAATCGGAGCGGGTCTGGTGAAGGTGTTCTGCCCGCTGGACGCCGCACCTGTGCTGGCCCCGACGCTGGAAGCCGTCATGCTGGCCAGTTTCGCCACAGCCGACCAGCTGGCGACGCTGGCCCACCCCATGGACGCCGTCGTTATCGGCCCCGCGGCGGGCCTTACAGACGCCACAGCGGCCAATGTCGCGGCTCTGGGCCGGACGGGGGCCGCCCTGGTGATCGACGCGGACGCCCTGACCCTGTTCCGGGATCGACCCGGCGACCTCTTCACCTGTCTGGATCGCGACGACGTGCTGACGCCGCACGAAGGCGAGTTCGAGCGGCTGTTTCCCGGCTTGCTGGCGGAAGGACGGCAGCCCGCAGCCATAGAGGCCGCCAAGCGTGCCGGGACGGTCGTTGTGCTGAAGGGAAGCGCCACGGTCATCGCTGCGCCTGACGGGCGCTGCGTCGTCAACGGCAACGGTTCGCCCTGGCTGGCGACGGCGGGCAGCGGCGACGTGCTGGCGGGGATGATCGGCGGGCTGCTGGCCCAGCATATGGACAGTTTTGACGCGGCCTGCGCGGCGGTGTGGATGCACGCCGATGCCGCGCGACGGTTCGGGCCAGGGCTGATCGCCGAAGACCTGCCAGGACTGATCCCAGCGGTGCTGGCCGATCTCTATCCTGGCTGAAGACCTGTGGTGCGGATGAGAGGACTCGAACCTCCACGCCTCTCGGCGCCAGAACCTAAATCTGGTGCGTCTACCAGTTCCGCCACATCCGCATAGGTAGGCGAAAGCCTCTAGGCGAGGGCGCGGAATTGGGCAACCGGCATAAGTCGCACCGCATCGAAAAAAGGCCCCGGAGCGATCCGGGGCCTTTCTCGTTTTTGTGGCCTATCGCGCTTGCGCTGCTTGAGGCCGTTCTTGTCGGCCTATCGCCTACGCTGCTTAAGGCCGGAGCTGATCCGGGGATCAGTCCTTCTTGTTGTCGACGCCGTGGCCGAGAGCTTCCACAGCCGTTTCCAGCGTGGTGTCCTCGGTAATGTCGATGCCCTTGGCCAGCTTCGAGTTCCAGAAGCCATAGACGCCATAGATGATGGCGCCGATGACGGCGTAGCCGCCAAGCAGCATCAGCGGCAGAGGATTGTCCTCGGCTGCATGCTGGAACATCGGTATCAGGTTCTGGCTGGCTAGGAACAGGCAGGCGCAGATGCCCAGAACCGCCGTCACGATACCCCCAGGAACCTTGAACGGGCGGTGCATTTCGGGATGCTTCACGCGCAGCACGATGACCGACAGACAGACGATGGCGAAGGCCGTGGCCGTGCCAAGAGAAACCAGGTCGCCCAGAATCGAGATCGGCAGGAAGGCGGCTGCGATGGCGATCAGGATGCCCAGAACGATGGTGCCGATCCAGGGCGTGCGGAACTTGGGGTGAACCTGAGCGAAGGCCTTGGGCAGGAGCCCGTCGCGAGCCATGGTGTAGAAGACGCGCGTCTGGCCGTAGCAGAGCACCAGCATGACCGAGGACAGGCCAGTGACGGCGCCGATCTTGATCAGGAAGGCGATCAGATTCAGCTGGCCGCTGGGCGAGGCCGCCAAGGGCACGTTGGCCCACTCCAGACCCATGCGGTCGATGGCGACGGCGATGGGGGCCGGCGAGGCCAGTTCCAGGTAGGGGACGACGCCGGTCATGACGGCGGCGACGGCCATGTAGATCAGGGTGCAGACGAACAGGGCGCCTAGGATGCCGATCGGCACGTCCTTGGACGGGTTCTTGGCCTCGGCCGCAGCGGTCGAAACCGCCTCGAAGCCGACGTAGGCGAAGAAGATGATGGCCGCGCCGCGGAAGATGCCGCCCACGCCGAACTGACCTGCCTGGCCCGTGGGCTCAGGGATGAAGGGGACCCAGTTGTCGGGGTTGATGTACTGGATGCCGACCGCGATGAAGGTCAGCAGAACGATGATCTTGATGACGACGATGGCGTTGTTGATGTTCGCCGATTCCGACACGCCCAGCACCAGCAGACCACAGACGGCGGCGATGCCGACGGCCGCGACCAGGTTGAAGGTGCCCGTCATCGGGAAGGAGGTCGCGCCGGCGTTCTGGACCAACTGCACCAGAGGCGTGGCCCATTGGGGACCTTCGCCGCCTGCATACTGTATGGACGGGAATATCTGCTGACTTATGCCGAAGTCGCTGAGGATCGACACGACATAGCCGGACCAGCCGACCGCCACGGTCGAGGCGGCGACCCCGTATTCCAGCACCAGAAGCCAGCCCATGATCCAGGCGAAGACCTCGCCGAGGGTGCCGTAGGCATAGGTATAGGCCGAGCCGGACACCGGCATGGTCGAGGCCAGTTCCGCGTAGCAGAGACCGGCGAGACCGCAGGCGATGCCCGCGACCACGAAGGACAGCATGATGGCCGGACCGGCGTTGGCCGAGGCCACCTGACCCGTCAGCACGAAGATGCCAGCGCCGATGATGGCGCCGATGCCCAGGCTCATCAGATTGATTGGACCCAGCGTCCGTTTCAGCTCGCTCTTGGCGGCTTCCTTCTGGATCTGGGCAATGGACTTTCTAAGGAAAAGTCGGTTGCCGGTTGGCTTTACGCCGTTTGCGGACATGTAGTCGCGCCCCCATCGATGTACACGGCAGGCCCTCCCCGGGCTGCCTTCTTGGGGGCGGACGCTAACCATCCGAAGGGCCGCGCGCAACGCGGTTTCGGTTGGATGAAGCGCAGACGACGCTTTCGTGAACCGGGGCGTTGCGGCTAGAGCCCATGTGATGCTGCCGATTCACGCCGTACTGGAGCCGCTGAAAGCGGCCTTGGCCGCGACCCATGCGGTCGTTCTGGCCGCCCCGCCGGGGGCGGGCAAGACCACGGTCGTGCCTCTGGCCCTGCTGGATCAGCCGTGGCTGGGCGACCAGAAGGTCTTGGTGCTGGAGCCGCGCCGGCTGGCGGCGCGGGCGGCGGCGGACCGGATGGCAGCGACCCTGGGCCAGAAGGCGGGGGGAACGGTCGGCTATCGCACCCGCCTACAAAGCCGCATCGGTCCCGAGACGCAGATCGAAGTCGTCACCGAGGGCGTCTTCACCCGGATGATTCTCGACGATCCGGGTCTGGAAGGCGTCGGCGCCGTCCTGTTCGATGAGTTTCACGAGCGCAGTCTGGACGCCGATCTGGGTCTGGCGCTGGCGCGGGAAAGCCAGTCGGTGCTGCGGGACGATCTGCGGCTGCTGGTCATGTCGGCGACGCTGGATATCGCGGGGGTGTCGAAACTTCTCGACGGCGCGCCGGTGATCGAGGCCGAGGGGCGGATGTTCCCGGTCGAGACCCTCTATCTGGGCCGCAACGCCGCTGAGCGATTCGAGGACGCTGTGGCGCGGGCGGTCATGCTGGCCCTGGGGAAGCAGACGGGGTCGGTGCTGGTCTTCCTGCCGGGACAGGGCGAGATTCACCGGACGGTTCAGCGCCTGAACGAGCGTTTGCGCGACCCATCGGTCGATGTGGTCGCCCTCTACGGCGCCTTGGACAAGGGTGAGCAGGACCGGGCTATCGAGCCGGCGCCGCCCGGACGGCGCAAGGTGGTGCTGGCGACCTCGGTGGCCGAGACCAGCCTGACCATCGAGGGCGTGCGGGTGGTGATCGACGGCGGCCTGTCGCGCGTGCCCCGGTTCGAGCCGTCCAGCGGACTGACGCGGCTGGCGACGGTCAAGGTCAGCCGGTCGTCGGCCGAACAGCGGCGAGGACGGGCGGGCCGCGTCGAGCCGGGCGTCTGTTATCGTCTGTGGGACGAGGAGCAGACGCGGGGGCTGGTCGCGCATCAGCGGCCTGAAATTCAGGAAGCCGACCTGACCGGGTTCGCGCTCGATCTGGCGCGTTGGGGGGCGAAGTCGGTCGAGGGGCTGGCTCTGCTGGATCCGCCGCCCGCCGGAGCAATGGCCGAGGCGCGGAAGGTGCTGACCCGGCTGGGCGCGCTGGATGGGAAGGGCGATCTGACGCCGCACGGGCGGCGGCTGACGCGGATTCCCCTGCCACCGCGACTGGCGCACATGGTCGCCGTGGCCTCGGATCAGGACGACGCCTTGGGCGGGGCACGGATCGCGGCCGTGCTGAGCGAGCCGGGGCTGGGCGGGAACGCCGTTGATCTGCATGACCGGCTGAAGGGGCTGGAGCGGGATCGCTCGCCACGGGCGCGGGACGCCATGAAGCTGGCCGAGCGCTGGGCGCGGGCGGCGGGCGGCGGGGAAGGTGGCGAGGCGGACGCGGGCCTGCTGCTGGCCGAGGCCTTCCCCGAGCGAATCGCGCGGACGCGCGGAAGGCCGGGCGAGGTGCTGCTGGCGTCGGGGCGCGGGGCTTTCCTTGACCCGACCGAACATATGGCGCGCGAGCCCTGGCTGGCGGTGGCGGAACTGGGCGGCGGCGAGGCGCGCGACCGCATCCGGCTGGCGGCGGCGCTGGACGCCACGACGCTGGAGGCCGATCTGGCGCACCGGATCGAGGTCGAGGACCGACTGGCGCGTGAACCCTCGGGCAAGCCGGTGATCCGTCGAATTCGCCGGATCGGCGCCTTGGTCGTGGACGAGAAGGTCGTCGGCGCGCCGGATCGGGCGACCATGACGGCGGCCTTGAAATCCGAGGTCGAGGCGGGCGGGCTGAAGGCCCTGAACTGGGGCGAGCAGGCGGGCGCGCTGCGGGCGCGGTTGGCCTTTCTGCATGGGCTGGATGTGACCTGGCCCGACGTGTCAGACGAGGGCCTGCTCACGGCGCGAGAGGCTTGGCTGTGGCCGCTGCTGGAAGGGGCGCGGTCGCTGGCCGACATCGGCGACGATAAGCTGGCCGAGGCCTTGCGCGGCCTGATCCCGTGGGATTTGCAGCGCAAGCTGGACGACCTGGCCCCGCCGCGTCTGACCACGCCGCTGGGCAGCGCCGCCATCGACTACGCCGCCGAGGGCGGGCCGCGCGTCGAGATTCGGGTGCAGGAGCTCTTCGGGGTGAAGACCCATCCCACGGTCGGCGGCGGGCGGGTTCCGCTGACGCTGTCCCTGCTGTCGCCGGCGCGGCGGCCAGTGCAGGTGACGAAGGACCTTCCGGGGTTCTGGACCGGGTCCTGGGCGGCGGTGCGCAGCGAGATGCGCGGGCGTTATCCGCGTCATCCCTGGCCGGAAGACCCCGCCAACGCTTCGCCCACCAACCGGGTCAAGCCGCGCGGAACCTGAGGCTCCGCTTGACGGAGGTTGGCGGTGCACCGCAATGACCTTGCATCAATACAAGGATTTCGCGTGACCGACGCTGTACTCTCACCGCCTGTCGCCTCCAAGCGGAGAATTCTGTTCGCCAGCCTGATTGGCACGACGATCGAGTTCTTTGACTTCTACATCTACGCCACGGCGGCGGTGCTGGTGTTTCCGGCCCTGTTCTTCCCTGGCGAGGACGCGACGACGGCCATGCTGTCGTCCTTCGCCACCTTCTCCATCGCCTTCTTCGCGCGGCCGGTCGGCGCGGTCGTCTTCGGGCATTTCGGCGACAAGGTGGGGCGCAAGGTGACCCTGGTCGCTGCCCTGATGACCATGGGATTATCGACGGTGGCCATCGGCCTGCTGCCGACCTACCAGTCCGTCGGCGTGATCGCGCCCCTGCTGCTGGCCCTGTGTCGGTTCGGGCAGGGTCTGGGATTGGGCGGTGAATGGGGTGGAGCGGTGCTGCTGGCGACCGAGAATGCGCCGCCGGGCAAGAAGGCCTGGTTCGGCATGTTCCCGCAACTGGGCGCGCCGATCGGCTTCATCCTGTCGACCCTGAGCTTCATCATCCTGACGGCGACGCTGAGCAATGAGCAGTTCCTGACCTGGGGCTGGCGCATTCCCTTCATCGCCAGTTCGCTACTGGTCCTCGTCGGCCTATGGGTGCGGCTGCGCATCACCGAGACGCCGGAATTCAAGACCGCCATCGACAAGGCCGAGCGAGTCGAGACGCCGATCCTGACCCTGCTGGCGCGGCACAAGTTCGCCTTGCTGACAGGGACGCTGGCGGGAATGGCGACCTTTGTCCTGTTCTATCTGATGACGGTCTTCGCCCTGGGCTGGGGTACGACGGCGATGGGCTATACCCGCGAGCAGTTCCTGCCGATCCAGCTGCTGGGGGTCTGCTTCTTCGGCCTGTTCATTCCTCTATCGGCCCTGGCGGCGGATCGCTGGGGGCAGGGGCGGACGCTGCTGGTCACGTCGGTCGCCATAGCCCTGTTCGGCCTGGTTCTGGCCCCGCTGTTCGGCGGCGGCGGACTGGCGGGGGTAGTCGCCTTCTTCATCATCGGCTTCAGTCTGATGGGCTGCACCTATGGGCCGCTGGGCGCGGCGCTGGCGCGACCCTTCCCGACGGCGGTGCGCTACACCGGGGCGTCGATGACCTTCAATCTGGCGGGTATTCTCGGCGCTTCGCTGGCGCCCTTCGCGGCGACCTGGCTGGCCGGGCGCTACGGCTTGCAGGCGGTGGGCGCCTATCTGGCCGTGGCCGCCGTCCTGACCATTCTGGCTCTGCTGGGCATGAACCGGATCAAGACGGAAGGAGAGGCTTAAGCCTCTCCTTCTTTCGTCACCCTCGGCCTTGTGCCGAGGGTCCATAAACTCGACCTAAGCCATGCCAGGCGTCGAGGTTAACCATCAGAGCGATGTGTCTCTGGATCCTCGGCACAAGGCCGAGGATGACGATGGGGTAGCTTAAATATCCGTGCCGTAGGCCGCGTCGGTCACGGCATAGACCATGATGCCGGTGGCGATGGCCAGGTTCAGGCTGTCGGCCCGGCCGCGCATGGGAATCTTGACGTTCAGGTCGCAGGCGGCGGCCAGTTCGTCGGTCAGGCCAGCCTGTTCATTGCCCATCATGATCAGGGCCGGATGGCGCACGGGGCTGTCGCGATAGCCGTGCTGGGCGTCCAGGCGCGTGCCGATGACGCTGCCCGGCCACTGGGCGCGCCAGGCCAGGAATTCCTCGCGCGTCGCCTTGCTGATGGTGACAGCGAAGACCGAACCCATGGTGGCGCGCACGGCCTCGACCGAGAAGGGATCGACACAGTCGCCGATCAGGATGACACCGCCGCAGCCGGCGGAATCCGCCGTGCGGATGATGGTGCCGAGGTTACCCGGATCACGCACCTGCTCAAGCGCCACCCAGCAGGGTTTGGCGTCGAGCTGGATGGCGTCCAGCGGGGTATAGACCTGTTCGAACACGCCCAGAACCGTCTGCGGATTGTCGCGACGGCTGATCTTTTCGAGGATGGCGTGGGTGACGACGATGATCTGGCCGCCGGCCTTGATCGTCTCGGCCTTGGCGCGGTCCAGCAGGGGATGCGGCCGGGCCTCCTCGCCGACCAGCAGCATGACCGGGGCGCGGCCCTGATCCAGGGCCTCGCCGATGAATTTCAGACCCTCGGCCAGGAAACGGCCGGTCAGGTCGCGTTCCTTGCGCATGTGCAGGGCGCGAACTGACTTGATGGTGTCGTTGGTCAGGGAGGTGATGACGCGCTCGTACATCAGGCGCTCCATCTGGCGAAGAACGACAGGCCGATGGCGCGGGCGTACGGGCCGTCTTCCGACAAGGCCAGTTCGCCCCAGTCGATGCGTCCGCCGCGATCATGCGTGGCCTCGGCCATGGCGTGCGCCAGCGACAGGCCGGAAATGCGGGCGGCATAGGCGTTCAGCAGCAGGAAGGAGGCGCCGTCGGACAGAAGCGCGGCGCAGTCTTTCAGCAACTCGGGCATGTCCTCGAACAGGCGCCAGACCTCGCCGTTGGCGCCGCGACCGTACTTCGGCGGGTCCAGGATGATACCGTCGTACTTCGAGCCACGGCGCACTTCGCGGGCGACGAACTTGCGGGCGTCTTCGACGATCCAGCGGATGGGGTGGTCGGACAGGCCCGATTGTTCTGCGTTCTCGCGAGCGTAGGCGACGGACTTCTTGGAGGCGTCGACGTGGGTGACGTGCGCGCCCGCTGCTGCGGCGGCTAGGCTGGCGACGCCGGTATAGCCGAACAGGTTCAGAATCTTGGGCTGGCTCAGGGTGCGGACGCGGGCGTCCATCCACTCCCAGTTGGCCGCCTGCTCGGGGAAGAAGGCCAGGTGGCGGAACGGGGTGAAGCGGCCGGTGAAGCGTACGTCGCGCCATTTCAGCGGGAAGGCGTCGACGGGGCCGTGAGCGTCAAAGCGCCAGCGACCGGCGTCCTCTTCTTCCTGCTGCGGATCGAAGACGGCGGTGGCGCGCTCGAAGGCCGCCGGGTCGCGCGGCGCCCAGAAGCACTGCGGCTCGGGCCGGACGACGGTGTAGCGGCCGTAGCGCTCCAGCTTGCGACCATGACCGCTGTCCAGCAGCGCATAGTCGGACCAGCCTCGCGTGACGAGGGTTTCGGGCGTGGAAGAGAGAACGGGAGCCATCTGCGGCTGATAGGCGCTCAGGCGGCTGCTCGTCCAGCGTCGGCGACCAGGGGCTCAAGGAACTGTGCGGATTCTTCGCGGGCGATGTCGGGTCGATGGGCCGTCTTGTCCCAGCGATGAGGCTCCGCGATCAGGCGAACGAAGGCATGGACGAAGGCCAGGCTGAGCAGCGACCAGTAGAAGGGGGCGACCAGCATATCCCATGGGTTGAACGGCGCGCCGGCGCGGCGCGCTCCGATGGCTGTCGTCAGGATGGCCGCCGACGCACCGCACAACAGAACGCCCAGACCGAGCCAGGGCGTCGCGAGCAGTTGGCCCGTCATCAGCGTCATCAGGAGGAAGGCGCCGACCCAGGCGATGGACAGGGCGTGCAGGCCCGCCGACGCCAGCCCCGCGCCGAGCGTCAGGGTCATCGCGGTCCATCCCCGCCAGCCCATGCCCGCGGCGGAGCGGGTATGAACCAATAGGGTCTGCATATAACCCTTTAGCCAGCGGGTTCGTTGCGGCAGCCAGTGGACCAGGTCGCCCGGCGGGGTCTCGTAGGTGGGACGGCTAAGCACGCCCAGCCGCCAGCCGCGACGCCAGATGCGAAAGCCCAGGTCGGCGTCCTCGGTCACGTTCCAGGCGTCCCATCCGCCAAGCGCGCGCAGGGCTGAAACCCGGAAATGATTGCTGGTGCCGCCCAAGGGGAAGGGTAGTCCCATCCGCGCCATGGCCGGCAGGGTGATCTCGAACAGGGCCGCATATTCAGCAGCGAACTGGCGATCCAGGAAGGGCGAGGTGTCGCGCCCCTTGTGCAGACGACGGATGCGCAGCGGCGCCTGCAAGCAGACCAGTTCTCCATCCTCGACCGCAAAACGGGCGGCGGCTTCGCGGAGTTGAAGCGGGTCGGGATCGTCTTCGGCGTCATAGACGGTCAGCAGGTCCCCACGCGCGACGCTCAGGGCGTGGTTCAGGGCTCGTGGCTTGGTCGTCGGCACGCCGGGCGGGACAACAAGCACATGAAGCCAGTCTGGCAGGGCCAGGGCTCGTGCGGCGTTGATCGTCGCCTGATCGTGAGCCTCCAAGGCGAGATAGCCGTCCAGAAGTTCCGGCGGATAGTCGAGGTTGGCCAATCGCTCGACCAGATGCGGAAGGATGGCGGCCTCGTCATAGAGCGCCACCACGATCGAGTAGCGCGGCAGAGGGGCCGCCGTGGACACCGCCGCAATGGGCGCCGCGCGGTGACGCAGACTGACGATCACCGTCAGAAGCCGCCATGCCACAATGCCCAGAAAACCGACCTGCACGTACAGCAGCAGAAGGGACCCGACGCGCGGCCAGGCCATGATGGAAGCCGCCAAGGCGACGCAGAGCGACGCCGCCGCCAGCAACTGCACGGGTGTCGCCGTGATCTTAGCAGCGTCAGCCGATTTGACGGCGCTCAGCCCCCCGGGGAAACGTCCGTGCATCCAGCCTTCCCCCTGAGGCGTAAAAAGTTAACCGATATTAAGAATAACGTTACTAATACCTTCGTTATTCGAATGGCAAGTGATTGGTGATTCGCAGCGGTTGCGGCTATGCAGTGGGCGTCCCGTCATGGAGTTCTGGATTGCCCGGCGACTCGACCCCCACGCCACGTTCGGCCCGCAAGCCCAAGGGCGAGGGCCATGTCCGGCGCGCCGAGATTCTGGCGGCGGCGGAGCGCATCTTCGTCGAGCATGGCTATGAAGGCGCGACGATCCGCAAGATCGCCGACGAGGTCGGTCTGTCGTCGACGGCGCTCTATATGCATTTCGCCGACAAGAGCGAGATGCTGCACGAAATCTGCCGTGGGACCTTTGAGGCGCTGATCGCTTCTCACCAGCAGATTCTGGCAGAGGATGAGCCGCCCGAGGCGCGGCTGCGGCGAATGATCGAGGCCTATATCAAGTTCGGCTTCGAGAACCCCAACGCCTATCGGCTGACCTATCTGACCCGGCCGGTCGAGGCGCGCGAGGGCGCGCAGTCGGTGGCGCAGGAGACGGGCGCCGAGCTGTTCCGGGCCTTTGTCGCCGTGGTCGAAGAGGCGGTGGCGGCCGGTCGGATGCAGGGCGATCCCGCGACCATTGCCCAAGTCATCTGGGCGTCCGGCCACGGCATTGTCTCCCTGCGGATCACCAAGCCCTATTTCGAATGGGCGGATCGGGACGATCTGACCCGGACGATGCTGGACGTCCTGTTCGCGGGCTTGCGCAGGCCGTGAGGGCGGTACGCGGGGCCTTGGCGGCTCTTCTGGTTCTGACGCCGGCTGCGGCCGAGGCGCGGCCGCTGCGGGTGCTGTCGCTGGATCAGTGCGCGGATCAATATGTTCTGGCCCTGGCGCCTGAGGCCGAACTGGCCCTGTCGGCGCGGGCGGACGATCCGGATTCCTGGATGCGAGACGCGGCTCGGGGGCGGCCTCGGGTTCGGCCGACGCTGGAGGCGGCCATCGGGTTCCAGCCGGACGTCGTGGTTCGCTACTGGGGCGGGGAGCCGCGCCTGCTGGCCGCCTTGGACAAGCGCGGGACGCGGGTGCTGGCCATCAATGACGCCACCGACATGGACGGCGTCCGCGAGAACCTGAGGTCCGTGTCGCGGGGGCTGGGGCAGGAGGCGCGGGGCGCGGCCCTGATCGCCCAAATGGACCGGCGGCTGGCCCAGGCGGCGGGCGCGGGGCGCGGACGCGAGGCCGTCTATGTCACGCCGGGCGGCTATACGACCGGGGCGGGGTCTCTGATCGATTCCATTCTGAAGGCGGCGGGGTTCCGCAACGGCGTGACCGGGCCAGGCTATCAGCCGCTGGGGATCGAGAAGATCGCGCTGAGCCCGCCGGCCTTGTTCGTGCGCGGGTTCTTCCAGCAATGGCGGGCCGACTGGCGGGGGCCGGGGCGGCACCCCGTGGTGGCGCGCGCCGCGCAGGGGCGGACGGTGGCGGACCTGCCGGCCGCGACCCTCAGCTGTCCTGCCTGGTTTGCGGCGGATGCGGCGGCCCTGCTGGCGGAGGCCGCGCGATGAAGGGGCATGTGAGCCTGAACCTCGGACTGGCGGCGGCCATCCTTCTGGCCATGGTCGGTGCGGTCCTGTTCGGCGAGACGGCCCTGTCGGCGGCCCAGTATGGGCAGGCCCTGGCTGATCCTGCGTCGGGGCCGGGCGAGGTGCTGTGGCAGGTGCGGGCGCCGCGCGCGGTCTGCGCCCTGATGGTCGGGGCGGCCCTGGGGCTGGCGGGGGCGGTGCTGCAAGGCCTGCTGAGGAACCCGCTGGCCGATCCTGGCGTGCTGGGCGTGTCGGCCACGGCGGCGCTGGGCGCGGCGGGGGCCATTGTTTTGGGG
>NZ_QLLC01000011.1 GCF_003350205.1 Brevundimonas bullata
GACCTCAGAAGGCTAACCTAATTCGCTCGAGCTGGAGGCGTTTTCACACAGCCTCGATCCGTTGCGGACCTCACCGGGTCGGCCAATCGAACCAACCGTCTGGCCCAATGCTGTTCTCTGGCTGCTCCGGCAATCCAAAAGATTCAGCGAGAAGTAGCGACCGCAGTCGACCTTGCGGACCTACTGACCAAGAAAAGTGCCACCCGCCCCAACGACGCTCACCATGCGTCACATCATATCCAGTGGAAGGCCCGTCAGGTTGGGAGTCACCGCGCCCATTCAAGAGGCGAACTGGCCCATCCAGAAAGCGCGGGGCGACCCACATACATGGGTCAGCAAGGGTCGAGTTCAGCTTCCGCTTGCCTTGGGAGGTCAGGATGACTCGCCGCCATGCGGTCCACTGAGGCTGCCATGGCGGATGAGCAGGCGTCGATCTGGCGTATATTTCCCAACCTGAAGGAGTCTGCCTGCCAATGACTTCACGGACCGTAGGATCAGTCGCCAATCCTCCCGGCGAGGTGATGAAGTGAAGGGTAGAGATCGGAGTATCCGTGCTCCATACGATTCCAGTTTCGCCTTTCGCCCAATTCTCCCAAACGTCTTCGAGCAAGGGGTCTTGCGGGTCATCGTTGAGATGTGTTGGAAGCCCAGCGAAGTCTATGTTTCGCCAGGCGGAGCATTGTTTGGCTGTTACTTCTTCGGGCGTGGGATGCCAGGCCGAGAGTATGGCCGCCCCTATCACCAGCACTGAGGCCAGCCTCATCATCTCTGTGCTCCGACAATCGGTAGATCGAAGCGATATTCCCGTCGAAGGTCAATGTCCGCCAACCACCCTTGGCTGACTCCACCCTAGCGCCGCTTTAGGCTGCCCAGGACGCCGCGCAGCAGTTCGCGGGTGATGGTTGTGCCGGCGGTGCGCAGGACGGACTTGGTCAGGGCCTCCATCGGCGTCTGTCGGGATGAGGCGCGGGCGCGCGGCGCGGCGCGTTCACGGGTCGGCGCGGGCGCCGAACGCGCGGCCTTTTCGGCGGCCTTGGCCTCGGCGGCGGCGCTGGCGGTTTCGGCCTCGATGCGGGCGGCCTGGGCGCGGCGGGCCTTCAGGACCTCCTCGGCGGACTCGCGGTTAATCGCGGTGTCATAGGTCCCGCGCACCGGGCTGGCGGCCATGACGGCGGCGCGTTCGGCCTCGGTGGCCGGGCCGAGGCGCGAGTCCGGCGGACGGATTTTCGTCTGGGCCACCACGGTCGGGCCCCCCTTCTCATCGAGCGTCGAGACCAGGGCCTCGCCCACCCCCAGCCCCTGAATGGCCTCGGCGGTGTCGAAGGCGGGATTGGTGCGGAAGCTTTGCGCGGCGGCGCGCAGGCCCTTCTGTTCGGCCGGGGTATAGGCGCGCAGGGCGTGCTGCACCCGGTTGCCCAGCTGGGCCAGGACGGTGTCCGGGATGTCGGCCGGGTTCTGGGTGACGAAATAGACCCCGACGCCCTTGGAGCGGATCAGGCGCACCACCTGCTCCACCTTTTCCAGCAGGCCCTTGGGCGCGTCGTTGAACAAAAGGTGGGCTTCGTCGAAGAAGAAGACCAGGCGCGGCTTCTCCGGGTCGCCGATCTCGGGCAGCTGCTCGAACAGCTCCGACAGCAGCCACAGCAGGAAGGCGGCGTACAGGCGCGGGCTGTTCATCAGCCGGGTGGAATCCAGCACATTGACCTGACCCCGCCCGTCCAGCGAGGTGCGCATCATGTCCTCCAGCCGCAGGGCCGGCTCGCCGAAGAAGGCCTTGCCCCCCTCTTGCTCCAGCTGAAGCAGGGCGCGCTGGATGGCGGCGATGGAGGTGGGAGAGACATTGCCGACCTCGCGGCCGATGGTCTGAGCGTTTTCGCCGACATAGGCCAGCAGGGCGCGCAGATCCTCGAGGTCCAGCAGCAGCAGGCCCTCCTTGTCGGCGACGTGGAAGGCGACGGTCAGGACCCCTTCCTGCACGTCGTTCAGCTCCAGCATCCGGGCCAGCAGGGTCGGGCCGACGTCGGACACAGTGGCGCGGATCGGGTGGCCCTTCTGGCCGTACAGGTCCCAGAAGACGACGGGCGCGGCCTTGCCGGTCAGACTCAGCCCCATCTGGCCGGCGCGCTCGGCGAACCGAACCGTATCGCCGGCCTGGCTGATGCCCGACAGGTCGCCCTTCACGTCGGCGCAGAAGACCGGGACGCCGGCGTCGGAAAAGCCCTGGGCCATGATCTGCAGCGTCACCGTCTTGCCCGTGCCGGTGGCGCCCGCCACCACCCCGTGCCGGTTGGCGCGCTTGAACAGCAGGTTTTCAGCGGCGCCCTCGAAGGACTGGCCGAGAAAAAGGGCGGCGGGATTGTCGGTCATTCGGGCGGTCTCCGGCTTCGGGCGCATGGTTATCTGACACGACGGGGGCTGCAAGGCGGAACCGCGAGGCTTTACAGCGATTGACGCTCTCCCCGCCGCCGCCGACAGTCCCCCTCATGAAACTGCCCATTACGGTTCCGACCTCCTCGGTCGCGCGCAACGCCCTGGTCCTGATCGCCGTCGTGGCGGGCGGGGCGGCGCTTTATTGGCTGCGGGACATCCTGACCCCCTTGGCCATGGCCATCTTCCTGATGATCATGATCGACGGGATGAAGCGGGCCATCGAGCAGCGCACCCCGGTGCCGTCGCGCTTCGCCGGGGCGGCGGCCCTGATCGTGGTGGTGATCGGCTTCCTGCTGTCGATCTGGATCATCGTCGATGGGGCGGCGGGCTTCTTCACCGACGCCTCGGGCGCCTCAGCCGGCATCGGTCCGCGCCTGGACCATATCATCGCTGACGTCAGCGGCCTTGTCGGGGTCAAGGAGCCCCCGACCCTTCAGGACCTGATCGCCGGCATTGACGTGCGCGGCTGGCTGACCCAGGCGGCGATGCAGGCGCAAGGGGTCGCCTCGGGCGCCTTCTTCGTCATGGTCTATCTGGGCTTCCTGCTGGCCTCTCAGGCGGGCTTCCGAAAGAAGATCGTCGCCATGTTCCCCGACCGGGGCGCGCGCAACGAGGCGCTGGAGGTGTTCAATCGCGTGCGCGGCGGGGTTGAGGGCTATCTGTGGGTCCAGGCCGTCACCGGCGTCATGATCTGCGCCGTGGCCTGGGCCATGATGCGGGCGGTGGGACTTCAGAACGCCGAGTTCTGGACCTTTGTCATCTTCATCGTCGGCTTTATTCCGGTGCTGGGCGGGGCCATCGCCGGCCTGGCTCCGCCCCTGTTCGCCCTGGTTCAGTTCGAGAGCTACTGGCCCGCCCTGATCCTCTTGATCGGTTTGCAGACCCTGCTGTTTGTGGTCGGCAATCTGGTTCAGCCGCGCATGCAGGGCGACAATCAGAACATCGATCCCGTGGTGGTCCTGCTGGCCCTGGCCCTGTGGGGCAAGATGTGGGGCGTGCCGGGCATGTTCCTGTCGACGCCGCTGGCGGTCATGGCCATGGCCATCCTGGCCGAGTTCAAGGGCTCGCGCTGGATGGCGGTCCTGCTGTCCGGCGACGGCGAGCCCTATGCTGCGCGCAAGCCCGAAGCGCGAAAGGACGAAGGGGATGGTTGGTTCAAGCGTCTGTGGAGCCGCGGCAAGACGCCGCACGAAAAAGATCGGAATGAAGGCTGATCCTGCCCTTGATCCGCCATATCTGCCGACTATCTGTCCAATCAGACGACGCGGCCTCCCTCCCCCCTCCGGCCGCGAAGTCCAGAGGACCGGCGCTCCCTCCCCCTCCTGCGCCGGACCCGAGCAGGCCGTCGAGCGTTTACGCTCGACGGCCTTGTTCGTTCTAGCGCCCGATTCAACCGGCGCGGACGTCCGGTTCAGGGCGGAATTGGGGCGGTTGTTGTCGTCAATGTGGCCTTGTTGAGGAGGAAACACTCATCAGTGGGCCTCGGGCGCAACATGGTGCGCTGCACACAGGAATTCAGGGTCTTAGTCGCCTCTCGCGGCCTAGCCAGTTTCGCCAGCCGCGCTAAGGTGCGCCGGTCAAACCCCTGCGGCCTCTGGCCGTGCTGTCCGAGACTTCACCATGTCCGCCGCTTCGCGCACCGTTTCCGCCACGCCAGCCACCCTGGAGGCGCTGGAGGCGGCCTATGCGCGCATTGTCGACGGCCCGCCGGGCGCTGCCGAAAAGTCCTTCCTGGCCCAGGCCTTTGACGACTACGCCGCCGATGAGACCCCCGAACTGGGCGGCGACGACCTGGCGGCCCTGCTGGCCCAGGTCTGGCGTTCGGCCAAGACGCGTCAGGCCGGCGAACCGGCCCGCGTCACCGTCGGCGCCCTGGCCGGGGCCGACGGCGCGCCGACCGGCTACGACAGCGTCCTGATCCTTCAGGACGACGCTCCCTTCCTGGTCGACAGCGTCCTGGGCGAACTGGCTGACGCCGGCGTCACCGTCCGCGCCCTGTTCCACCCGGTGGCCGAGATCGAGGTCGGGCGTCGCGACTCGCTTATCATCGTCGTCGTCGATCCCCTGCCTCAGGAACGTCGCGACGTTCTGGGCGAAGGCCTGGCCCAGGCCATGGCCGACGTGCGCGCCGCCGTCGGCGACCACGCCGCCATGGTCCAGGCGATGCGCGACGCCGTCGAGCACCTGGAAACCGCGCCGCCCGCCGCCGTCGATCCCGCCGTGCTGGAAGAAAACATCGCCTTCCTGCGCTGGGCCAAGAGTGACCACTTCGTCTTCCTGGGCGCCCGCGACTACGCCTATCCGCGCAAGGCCGACGGCGGTTATGCCGCCGAGGCCCCGCTGGAGGTCTCGGATCAGGGTCTCGGCGTTTTGGGCGACCCGGAGCGCCGCGTCCTGCGTCGCGCCTCGGAACCGGCCGTCCTGACCGCCGCCATGCAGCGTCAGCTGGACCTCAGCGAGCCGGTGACGGTGGCCAAGGCCAATATCCGCAGCCGCGTCCACCGCCGGGCCTACATGGACTACGTCGGGGTCAAACGTTACGGCGCGGACGGCAAGGCCTCGGGCGAAACCCGTTTCGTCGGCCTGTTCACCGCCGAGGCCTATGACAAGATGGCCAAGGAGGTGCCCCTGATCCGGCGCAAGGTGGCCAACGCCCTGGAACGCGCCGGCAAGGCGCCGGGCAGCCACAACTACAAGCGTCTGAAGAACATTCTGGAGAACTACCCGCGCGACGAGCTGTTCCAGATCAGCGAAGACGAGCTGCTGGAGACGGCGCTCGGCATCCTGCACCTGTACGACCGCCCGCGCATCCGTCTGTTCTCGCGTCAGGACCCGTTCGACCGCTTCGTCTCGGTGCTCTGCTTCATCCCGCGTGAACGCTTCGACGCCGGCCTGCGCCAGCGCATCGGCGGCATCCTGGCCAAGGCCTGGGGCGGCCGGGTTTCGGCCTGGTATCCGCAGCTGTCGGACCAGCCGCTGACGCGCGTCCACTACATCATCGGCGTCGAGCCGGGCGCTCACCTCAACCCCGACCTCAAGGCCCTGGAAGCCGAGGTGGCCGAGGCGGGCCGCAGCTGGATCGACCGTTTCGAAACCGCCCTGCGCGCCGCGGATGTGGACGAAGTGGCCGTCGGTCCGACCAGCGCAAAATGGGCCGACAGCTTCGGCGTCTCCTACCGCGACCGCTATGACGCCGCCGAGGCCGTGGCCGATCTGGAGCAGTTCGACCGTCTGAACGACGGCTCGACGGGCGACGGCGTCCATGCCGAGCCGGTGGCCGTCCGCGCCTTCCGCACGGCGGACGAAAGCGCGCTGCAGTTCCGCTTCAAGCTCTATCGTCGCGGCTCGGCCGTGCCCCTGTCCGACGTCCTGCCGATCCTGGCCGACATGGGTCTGAAGACGCTGGAAGAATCGGACCACGTCGTCCGCACCACGGGCGACGCCCCCATCTATATCCACGACTTCCTGCTGGAGGACCCGCGCGGCGAGGCCCTGACGTTTGCCGACATCAAGGCCCCGTTCGAGGCCGCCTTCTCGGCGGTCTGGACCGGCCGCACCGAGAGCGACGGCTTCAACCGCCTGGTGCTGGAGCTGGGCGTCGACTGGCGTGAAGCGGCCCTGATCCGCACCCTGGCCCGCTATCGCCAGCAGACCGGCCTCGACCCGTCGCAGGCGGTGCAGGAAGCGGCCCTGCGCGAATATCCGACCGTGGCCCGCGCCATCCTGTCGCTGTTCAAGGCCAAGTTCGACCCGGCCCACGGCGGTTCGGTCGCCGAACGCGAAGGTCTGGTCGCCGAGCTGAACGACAAGATTGTGGCCCTGCTGCAGGACGTGAAGAGCCTGGACCACGACCGGGTGCTGCGCCGCATCGCCCTGCTGATCGGCGCCGTGAAGCGCACCAACTTCTATCAGGTCGACGCCGAGGGCACGCCCAAGGCCCACATCTCGATCAAGATCGCCTCGCGCGAACTTGAAGACCTGCCCCTGCCCAAACCCTTCCGCGAAATCTTCGTCTGGGCCCCGCACATCGAGGGCGTCCACCTGCGCTTCGGCCCCGTGGCGCGCGGCGGCCTGCGCTGGTCGGACCGTCGCGACGACTTCCGCACCGAGGTCCTGGGCCTGGTGAAGGCGCAGCAGGTCAAGAACTCGGTCATCGTGCCGGTCGGCTCCAAGGGCGGCTTCTATCCCAAATGCCTGCCGGTCGGCGGCGACCGCGACGCCATCCAGGCCGAGGCCATCCGCGCCTACAAGACCTTCCTGTCCGGGCTGCTGGACATCACCGACAACATCGTCGGCGAGGGCGCGCCGGTGCGTCCGGCCAATGTCGTGGCCTGGGAAGGCGACGACCCCTATCTGGTCGTGGCCGCCGACAAGGGCACGGCGACCTTCTCGGACATCGCCAACGGCGTGAGCCAGTCCTACGGCTTCTGGCTGGACGACGCCTTCGCCTCGGGCGGTTCGGCCGGGTATGACCACAAGGAGATGGGCATCACCGCGCGCGGCGCCTGGGAGGCCGTCAAGCGCCACTTCCGCGAGATGGGCAAGGACATCCAGTCCGAACCCTTCACCGTGGTCGGCGTGGGCGACATGTCCGGCGACGTCTTCGGCAACGGCATGCTGCTGTCCAAGGCGACGCAGGTGGTCGCCGCCTTCGATCACCGCGACATCTTCATCGACCCGAACCCGGACCCGGCCCAGTCGTGGGAAGAGCGCAAGCGCCTGTTCGAAACCCCGCGCACCAGCTGGCAGGACTATGACAAGAGCCTGATCTCGGAAGGCGGCGGCGTCTTCTCCCGCGCGGCCAAGACCATCACCCTGACGCCGCAGATCAAGGCCCTGCTGGACATCGAGGCCGACACCGTCGACCCGACGACCCTGATGCAGGCCATCCTCAAGGCGCGGGCCGAGCTGCTCTACTTCGGCGGCATCGGCACCTACATCAAGGGCGCGGGCGAGACCAACGCCCAGGCCGGCGACAAGGCCAACGACGCCATCCGCATCAACGGCGGCGAGGTTCGGGCCAAGGTCATCGGCGAAGGCGCCAACCTTGGCATGACCCAGCTGGGCCGGATCGAATCGGCGCGCGCGGGCGCTCGCATCAACACCGACGCCATCGACAACTCGGCGGGCGTGGACTCGTCCGACCATGAGGTGAACATCAAGATCCTCACCGGCGGCGCCATCGCCTCGGGCCACCTCAAGGCCGAGGACCGCAACGCCCTGCTGAAGTCGATGACCGACGAGGTCGCCGACAAGGTTCTGGCGCACAACTACGACCAGACCCTGGCCCTGACCCTGCAACAGGCCGAAGGCGCCGACGCCCTGGACGCCCAGCAGGCCTTCATGCAGCACCTGACGGCCCTGGGTAAGCTGAACCGCGCCGTGGAATACCTGCCCGACGACGCCCGCATGGCCGAGATGAAGGCGCAGGGCTCCGCTCTGACCCGTCCCGAACTGGCGGTGCTGACGGCCTATTCCAAGCTGGAGCTGTTCGACGAGATCGTCGGCTCTTCGGCGCCTGACGACGCCTTCTTCGAGCGCCTGCTGGTCCACTACTTCCCGGCTCCGCTGGCCCAGTTCGAAGAGGACATGAAGGGCCACCGCCTGCGTCGCGACATCATCGCCACGGTGCTGTCGAACGAGATCGTCAACATGGCGGGCGCGACCTTCCCCGACCGCCTGCGCGCGGCGGCGGAATGCGACACGGCGGCCATGGTCACGGCCTTTGAAACCGCGCGTCAGGTCTTCCGTCTGGATCAGGCCTGGAACGCCGTCTCGGCCCTGGACCTCAAGATCCCGGCCGAGGCCCAGACGGCCCTCTATCGCGAGATCGCCCTGGTCCTGCGTCGTCAGACCTACTGGCTGGCCCGTCGTGCGGCCCGCACGGAAACCACGGTCGGCGGCATGATCGCCGCCTACCAACCGGCTGCCGACGCCCTGCGCACCGCCGGTCCCGCCGTGCTGTCGCGCTTCGAGCAGCAACGCTTCGAGGGCCGGGTCCAGGCCTTTGTGGCCCTGGGCGCCCCCGAAGACCTGGCGCGCGACATCGCCCTGCTGCGGCCCATGGTGGCCACGGCGGACATCGGCGATCTGGCCAATGAACTGGGCTGGAGCGCCCCGGCCATGGCCCGCCTCTATCACCAGGTCGGCGCCGCCTTCGACTTCGACCGTCTGCGCGTCGCCGCCGGCTCGGTGTCGTCGAGCGATCACTTCGATCGTCTGGCCGTGCGTCGCCTGATTCAGGACCTGAGCGCCGAGCAGCAGCAGCTGACCCGCGCCGTGGCCCTGGCGTCGGTCGAGGCGGCGGGCGCGGGAGAGGCCAGCGCGGAACAGGCGGTCGACGCCTGGATCGGCGCGCGGATGGGTCAGGTCGAGGCGCTGCGCGCTGCGGTGGACGAGATCGAAGCTTCGGGCGCCGGCTGGACCTTCGCCAAGCTGACCATCGCCAACGGGGCTATCCGGGAGGTTCTGGGAAGCTAAGAAGCTTCCCAAGAGCGCTAACGCGAGCGACACGGTCGCTCGCTGCTTGAGCGAGTCTAAGGGCGCTACGCTCGGCTCGCGGAGCCTCGCTACTTGAGCGCATGACCGCACGCTTCTGCGTCGGTTCAGGGCCCGCTCGTTTCGTCGTTCGCGATGAGGCGGGCGGGCCTTGGCGTTTGGGGCGGCTTCGGGCTAGGTGGCGGTTTAGAGATCCGCAAGGCAAGAAGATCCCATGCCCAGGAAGTTTCTCGTCGTCGTCGACGACAGCCCCGAGTTCGGCGCGGCCCTGGGCTATGCCGCGCGTCGAGCCAAGTCGACCGGCGGCCGCGTCGTCCTGCTGCGCGCCCTGCCCGGCGGCTCGGACGAGCACTGGTCCGGCGTCCGCGATGAAATCCGCCGCCAGCAACGCGAAGAGGCCGAGGTCTTGCTGAATCGCATCGGCGAGGAGGCCGCCGAGAAATCGGGCGCCTCCCCCATCTTCCTGATTGAAGAAGGCGACCCCCAAGGCGCCATACGCAAGGCCGTCGGCGCCGACCCCGACATCAAGATTCTGGTGCTGGCGGCGGGGTCGGGCTCGCGCGGTCCCGGCCCCTTGGTCTCGGCGGTGCTGAAACAGGGCGGCGCCTTTACTGGCCGCAAGCTGCCCGTGACCATCGTGCCGGGCGAACTGACCGACGCGGATATCGAGGATCTGGCATAATCCTGGGGTCGCTATCGCTCGGCTCGCGGAGCCTCGCTGCTTGAGCGACATAGCGCTGCTTCTCCCTCCCCTTCATGGGGAGGGTGGCTGAGCCCGCAGGGTGAGGCCGGGTGGGGGCGCTTCGGCGCATCAGACGCCGCACCCAAGCGCGAGAGACTTGCGAACTCCGCCGCCGAGGTCCATCTCCCGCCCATGTTCATCCAGACCGAACCCACGCCGAACCCCAATGTCCTGAAATTCCTGCCGGGCCGCGATGTGGCCCCGGAAGGCGTGCTGGAATATCGCTCCATCGATGAAGCCACGGCCTCGCCGCTGGCCGAGGCCCTGTTCGAGCTGGAGGGCGTCGAGGGCGTCTTCTTCGGCGCTGACTATGTCTCGGTGACGCGCGCCGCCGAGGGGCTGGACTGGAGCCAGATGAAGGCCCCCATTCTGGCGGTCATCATGGATCATTTCGTCTCGGGCGCGCCGCTGACGCGCGGGGTCGAAGCGGTCGTGGACGACGGCGTTGAAGACAGCGAGATCGTCGCCGAGATCAAGGGTCTGCTGGACAGCCGCATCCGCCCGGCCGTGGCCCAGGACGGCGGCGACATCCTGTTCGACCATTTTGATCTGGAAACCGGAATCCTGCGCCTGCGCATGCGCGGGGCCTGCTCGGGCTGCCCCTCCTCCTCCGCCACGCTGAAGGCGGGCGTGGAACAGATGATGCGTCACTACATCCCCGAAGTGACCAGCGTCGAGCAGGTGATTTAAGGGCGCTACCGCTGTGGCGCGGTCGCTCGCTGCTTGAGCGCATTTCGGGGCGCTACCGTTTGCCGCGCGACGGCTGGCTGTTTGAGCGCGCGCGAAGCGCCAGGCCGCGTCGGGTCGAGAAGGCGGAGCCTTCTGACCGCGGCCCACAAGAATGCTCGCGTCGGGTCGGGAGGTCCCGAAGGGCCGACGACCGCGGCCCACAAGAATGATGTTTCACATGAAACACTATCGTCCGAACGGGCCGTGGGGCATGATCGCCGCATGGCCCGTTTCACATCCGATGATGACGCCGGGGCCGAGGGCCGCGCTCTCGGCGAGGCCCTGTCCGCCCTGCGCCGCGAGCGGGGACTGAGCCAGGCCGAGGCCGGTCAGAGGATCGGCATGACCAGCCAGGGCTGGGGCCTGTATGAGGCGGGTAAACGCCCCGGCCTGTTCCGCCCCGATGTGCAGCGCCGCCTGACCGGCGCCCTGGACGCCACGCCCGAGGATCTCGCTCTCGTGCTCGGCGCAGCCGTTAGTCCATCCCCCTCGCCCGACCCAGCCGCCAAAGCCTCGTCCGCCGGGGTGCAGGCGCGCGGTCGCGTCTATGATCCGGCCCCGCCGAGCGAACGCCGACGCCTGCGTCTGTCGACGGATGAACTGGCGCCCTGGGCGGCGGCGGGTACGGTGCTGGAATATGCGCCGGGCCGTTGGCCGCGTCGCGATCAGGGCTGCGTCGTCGAGATGGCGGACGGGAGCCTGCGGGTGCGGCTCTATGTGCGCTCGGATGAAGCGGAACTGATCGTGCGCGGCGCCGGGGCTCTGCTGACGCTGGAGCGGATCGCGCGAGACCAAGCTCGCTCGGTCTCTGCCGTGGTGGCGCGTCTGGATGAGTGATGAAACGAAACAGTTGTGTTTCATCGTCTGATATGAAACCTTGGCGTCGTACTCGCCACGGAGACGCCGCTCATGACCCGCCGCACTCAGGATATCGACGCTGTCGTCGGATTGCGCATGGCGGCCCGCCGTTCGGCGCTGGGCCTGTCGCAGACCGCCCTCGCCGCGCAACTGGGCGTCAGCTTTCAGCAGGTTCAGAAATACGAGAAGGGCGCCAACCGCGTCTCGGCCTCGCGCCTGCATCAGGTGGCGACGGCCCTCGGCTGTTCGGTGGCCGACTTCTTTCCATCGCGGACCGATCAGGACGATGCTGCCTTCGGCCTGCACGCCCTGACCGCGACGGCGGACGGTCGCGCCCTGGCCGAGGCCTTTCCCCGGATCGTCGACCCGGCGCTGCGTCGTGCGGTGAGCCAGGTGGTCGCGGCGCTGGCGTCGGCCTGACCACCCCGATAGGAAGACCACGATGAGAGTTCTGATCGTGGATACGGCGCTGGGCGCCTGTACGGCCGGCGTGGTCGAGGACGGGCGCGTGATCGGCCTGCGCTCCGAACTGATGACCAAGGGCCATCAGGAACGGCTGGCCGGTATGGCCCGCGATGCTGTGGCGGACGCCGGCGGCGGCTTTGACGCGCTGGAGCGGATCGGCGTCACCGTGGGACCGGGCTCCTTCACCGGCCTGCGCGTCGGTATGGCCTTTGCGCAGGGCCTGGGCGCAGCGCTGGATCGCCCGGTCGTCGGCGTCTCCACGCTGGACGCTTTAGCGGCGTCCATTGAACCCGCCGGTCTGGTCGCCGCCGTGATCGACGCCCGCCGGGGCCAGGTCTATGCCCGGCTGTTCCGCGACGGCGTCGCGCTGGGCGAGGCTGAGGCCTTGTCGCTGGAAACGGCGACGGATCGCATCTTGGCGGCGGCGGCCGGTGCGGTCCCGAGCCTCGTCGGTTCGGGCGCCTTGCTGCTGAGCGAGACCTTCCCCGATCAGTTCTCCGACGTGGTCCTGAAGACGCTGCCCGCGCCGACGCCCGAAGCCCTGGCCCGTCTGACGGCAGCGGCTGATCCGGCGACCGCCCTGCCCCGCCCGCTTTATCTGCGCGCGCCCGACGCCACCCCGCCCAGCCGTCTGCCGGGCCAGCCGCGCCCACCGCTCGCCTCGTGACCGAGGCCCTCGCCGCGATCCACGCCGAGGCGTTCGAGACGCCGTGGGACGCGGCCAGCCTGTCGGCCCTGCTCGCTTCGCCCGGCGTCTTCGTCGTGGCCGACGCTGACGGCTTCATCCTGATCCGAGTCGTGGCCGACGAGGCGGAGATCCTGACCCTGGCGGTGCGTCCGTCCGCCCGGCGCGGCGGGCTGGGCGCCCGTCTGGTCGAAGCCGCCGTGGTCCGCGCCGCGGCGCTCGGGGCTGATCGGATGTTCCTGGAAGTGGCCGAAGACAATGTCGCCGCCCGCGCCCTCTATGCTCGGGCGGGCTTTCATGAGGCCGGGCGTCGGCGCGGATATTATGCGCGTGCGAACGGCCGCCGGGAGGACGCCCTGGTCCTGGCTCTGAACTTTCCTCGACCGCTTCCATAAGTCAGCGGCTCAGCCTATCTTCCGGCGCATGGAACGGATCGAGAAACTTTGCGCCGACCGCGGCATGCGTATGACCGAGCAGCGGCGCGTGATCGCCCGCGTTCTGTCTCAGGCCGAGGATCACCCTGACGTCGAGGAGCTGTATCGCCGCGCCTCGGCTATCGACCCGCACATTTCGATCGCCACCGTCTATCGCACCGTGCGCCTGTTCGAAGAGGCGGGCGTGGTCGAGAAGCATGACTTCGGCGACGGTCGCAGCCGCTACGAAGAGGCCGGCGACGACCACCACGACCACCTGATCGACACCAAGACCGGCGAGGTCATAGAGTTCTTCGACGCCGAGATCGAGCGCCTGAAGACCGAGATCGCCAAGCGCCTGGGCTTTGAACTGGTCGGTCACAAGCTGGAGCTCTACGGCCACGCCATCCCTGGCGCCGAGCCGGTCGAGCGCGAAGGCCTGATCTACAAGCGTCATGCCGCGCGCGTGGAGCCGACCGAGGGCTGATCCCGCGCAGCGGTTCGCCTTGCCGTCGCCGGCTTCGGCGATCATAAGCCGCGCATGACCGATACGCTCGAAAAGCCCATCGAAAAGGCGGAAGGCGCAGCCCCGGACCAAGGTCTGGCGGCGGCGCCCAAACGCCTGTTCATCAAGACCTACGGCTGTCAGATGAACGTCTATGACAGCGAGCGCATGGCCGACGTCCTGCGCCCGCTGGGTTATGCGCCGACAGACGCGCCCGAAGGCGCCGACTTTGTCATCCTCAACACCTGCCACATCCGCGAACGGGCCGCCGAGAAGGTCTATTCGGAACTGGGCAAGCTGAAGCAGATGCGCGAGCGCAAGGTCGCGCGCGGCGACGGCGGCATGACCATCGCCGTGGCAGGCTGCGTCGCCCAGGCCGAGGGCGAGGAGATCATGAAGCGCCAGCCGGCGGTCGATCTGGTGGTCGGACCCCAGGCCTATCACCAGCTACCGGAACTGCTGACCCGCACGGCGCGGGCGCGCGGCGAGCGCATCGGCGCCGATTTCGCTCCGCATGAGAAGTTCGACGCCCTGACCCCCAAGATGATCGCCACGCGCGGCGGCGAGGGCCCCACCGCCTTCCTGACGGTGCAGGAAGGGTGCGACAAGTTCTGCACCTTCTGCGTCGTCCCCTATACGCGCGGCGCCGAGTGGTCGCGCCCGGCGGCGGCGGTCCTGGCCGAGGCACGCGCCCTGGCCGACCGTGGCGTGCGCGAGGTCACCCTCTTGGGTCAGAACGTCAACGCCTATGACGGCGAAGGCCCGGATGGGAAGCCGTCGACACTGGCGCGGCTGGCCTATGCCCTGGCCGAAATTCCGGGTCTGGACCGCATCCGCTATACGACCAGCCACGCCAACGACATGAGCGACGACCTGATCGCCGCCCACGCCGATCTGGACGCCCTCATGCCCTATCTGCATCTGCCGGTGCAGGCCGGGTCCGACCGGGTATTGCGGCTGATGAACCGCAAGCATGGGCGCCAGAAATACATCGACCTGATCGCTCGCATCCGCACGGCGCGGCCCGACATGGCCATCGCCGGCGACTTCATCGTCGGCTTTCCCGGCGAGACGGATCGGGACTTCGAGGACACCCTCGATCTGGTGCGGCAAGTCACCTATGCGGGGGCATTCAGCTTCGTCTATTCGCCGCGCCCCGGCACCCCCGCTGCGACCATGGCGGGCCAGGTCGAGGAAGGCGTGGCGCTGGAACGGCTGCACCGGCTTCAGGCCCTGCTATTCGAACAGCAGACCGCCTTCAACGCGGCCCAGACGGGCAAGACCCTGAACGTCCTGTTCGAAAAGAAGGGCCGGTACGACCGTCAGGCCATCGGCCGCTCGCCCTATCTCCAGGCGGTCCACGTCGAGGCTGCGGATCATCTGCTGGGCCAGATCGTTCCGGTCGAGATCGTCAGCGGCGCGCAGAACAGTTTGAACGGGCGGTTGGTCGATCAAGGCACTATCTAACTCGACACGCCTCCGACGAGGCGGCTTATTATTCTGCGTCCCTCAAGCAGCCTCGCCCCGCCGGGCGAGGCGTCAGCGACCCCAAGAAACGGCCTCTCAAGCAGCTCGCTCCGCGAGCGAGGCGTTAGGGGCCCCAAAAAGGAAACCTATGGCCCGAGAGTCCGAATTCCTTTCCCTGAGCGATCAGGCCTTGCGGGCCGTGATCGGCCCCAACAGCCGCCACGTCGCCTTGATCGAGGACGCCTTCAAGGTTTTGGTCGAGGCGCCGGGCGGCGGGGTGTCGATCAACGGCTCGGCGCGGGACCGGGCCCAGGCCAAACGCGTGGTCGAGACCCTGGCCCAGCGGGCCGATGCAGGGGCCGAGATCACCGAGGCCGACGTGCGCATGGCCCTGGGCGCCGCCGTGTCGCAGCCGCGATCGGATCACGGCCGGGTCGTGCCAGACGCTGTCGCCCTGCCGGTCGGTCGGCGCGGCGCCATCGCGCCCAAGACGGCGGCCCAGGCCCGCTATCTGGACCTGCTCAGCCGTTGCGAGCTGACTTTCGGCGTCGGCCCGGCGGGCACGGGCAAGACCTTCCTCGCGGCCGCCTATGGCGCGAGCCTTCTGCGGCGCGGACAGGTGGACCGCCTGGTCATCACCCGGCCGGCGGTCGAGGCGGGCGAGAAGCTGGGCTTCCTGCCGGGCGATCTGAACGAGAAGGTCGACCCCTATCTGGCCCCGATCTGGGAGGCGCTGAACGACATTCTCGGCGTTGATGACGTGCGTCGCCGCCGCGAGAAGGGCGAGATCGAAGCCGCCCCTATCGCCTTCATGCGCGGCCGCACCCTGAGCCACGCCTTCATCATCGTCGATGAGGCGCAGAACACGTCGCGCTTGCAGATGAAGATGGTGCTCACCCGCCTCGGCGAGGGCGCCCGCATGGTCGTCACCGGCGATCCGTCGCAGATCGACCTGCTGAACCCGCGCGATTCCGGCCTGCGCCACGCCCTGCGCATCCTTGAGGACGTGAAGGGGGTGGGGGTTCAGGCCTTCAAGGCCGAGGACGTGGTGCGCCACGCCATGGTCGAGCGCATTGTGCGGGCCTATGACGCTGATGCGGCGCGGGGGCGTCCCGCGCCCGACCTCGAGGACGAAGACTGAATGATCGAGATCGAAGTCGAGGACGCGGCCTGGACGGCGGTTCTGCCTGATGTCGAGGGCGTGGTTCTGCGCGCGGCGACAGCGGCCCTGGGGACGGTCGAGGGCGACCTTGTGGTGCTGCTGACCGATGACGCGGGGGTGCAGGATCTGAACGCCCGCTTCCGTGGCAAGGACCGGCCGACCAACGTTCTGTCCTTCCCCGCCGCCGAGAGCGCCTTTCCGCATCTGGGCGACGTGGTGCTGGGCTTCGCCTACTGCGCCGCCGAGGCCGAGACCCAGGGCAAGACCCTCTCCGATCATCTGAGCCATCTGGTCGTCCACGGCGTGCTGCACCTGCTGGGCCGCGACCACGAAGACGACGCCGAGGCCGAGGAGATGGAGGGCGAGGAGCGCGAGATCCTGGCCGCGCTCGGCGTCGCCGATCCCTATCAAGCTGAACACGAGGCCCAGGCATGAATGAGCGTTTGTCAGCCCTTTGGGGGGGCGTGCTGACGAACCGCTGGGGCCGGATCGCTCTGGCCCTGCTGGCCGGCGCCGCCGCCGCCTTGGCGCACCCGCCGTTCGGGGTCCTGCCCGGTTTGCTGGGCTATCCGCTGCTGATGCTGCTGACTGAGCGGTCGCGCACGGTGAAGGGCGGCTTCTGGATGGGGTGGCTGGCCGGCTTCGCCTACTTCTTCATCGGCTGCTGGTGGGTGGCCGAGGCCTTCCTGGTCAACAAGGATCAGGCCTGGATGGCGCCCTTCGCCGCCAGCCTGCTGCCCATGGGGCTGGGCTTGTTCTTCGGTGCGGCCACGGCGCTTTATCGCCGCTTCGCCCCGCGCGACGCCGTGCGGCGAGTGTTGCTTTTCGCCGCCCTGTTCGCCCTGCTGGAGTGGCTGCGCGGTCATGTGCTGACGGGCTTTCCCTGGAATCCGACCGGCGCCACTTGGCTGGCCGGCTCTGCCATGTCGCAGTTCGCCTCGGTGGCGGGCGTCTATGGCTTGGGGCTGGTGACGCTGGCGGCGGTTTCGGCCCTGGGTCTTCTGGCTAGCGGCGCCCCGCGTCGTCCGCGCCTGATCGCCGCCGGTCTGGGCGTCGCCGTCCTGGCGGGCCTGTTCGCCTTCGGAACCCTGCGCCTATCGTCGGCCAAGCTGGTCGACGGCCCGACCCTGGTGCGTCTGGTCCAGGCCGACATCCCTCAGGAATCCAAATGGAGCCCGGAGGCCTATCAGGCCATCGTCGACCGCTACGTCGCCCTGACGGCCCAGCCGGGCGCGGCTCTGCCCGACGTGGTGGTCTGGCCCGAGGGCGCCCTGCCCGCCACCGCCAACGACGTGTTTAACTCGTCCGACGCCCAGGCCATCGCCGGCGCCTTGCAGACCGGCCAGACCCTGTTGATGGGCATCAGCCGCGGCGAGGCCGACGCCACCGCGGAGGGCGGGGCCCGCTACTACAACAGCCTGTTCGCCCTGCATGACGAGGGGGCGGCGGGCCTGCGGATCGGGGCCATCTACGACAAGCACCGTCTGGTCCCGTTCGGCGAATACCTGCCGATGGGACAGCTGATGAGCCAGATCGGCGTGCGCAGCCTGGTCCACGTCCCGTCCGACTTCAGCGCCGGGCCCAAGCCGGCGCCGATCAGCCTGGTCAATGCGCCGAACGTCCAGCCGCTCATCTGCTACGAAAGCCTCTATCCGGGCTTCACCCCGGCCAGCGGCGCGGCGCGCCCGGCCTGGATCGTCAACGTCTCCAACGACGCCTGGTTCGGCGCCACCTCGGGTCCGCGTCAGCACCTGAACCTGGCCAGCTATCGCGCCATCGAGACGGGTCTGCCCATCGCCCGCGCCACCCCCACGGGCGTCTCGGCCATGATCGACCCCTGGGGCCGCGTCGTGGACGGCAAGCGGCTGGACCCGGGCCATGCCGGGGTCATCGACGTGCGCCTGCCCGAACCGGCGGCCCCGACCCTCTATGGCCGTTGGGGCGACGGCTTGTTCGGCCTGCTGCTGGTTCTGATGCTGGCGGGTGGTCTAGGCTGGGGACGGCGCAAGGCGCCGGCATGACCAAGATGGACGACGAGGAACGCGAAGACCTCAAGCGAACCCGTCACATCGACGAGCCCTTGGGTGCGCGCCTGCGCGCCCTGAGAGAGGATCGCGGTCTTACGCAGGCCCAGATGGGTCATGAGCTGGGGATTTCCGCCAATCAGTGGGGGCGGCACGAAAGCGGCAAGAACCGTGTCCCGGCGGCGCGGCTTTGGCAGTTCTGTAAAGCGATGAACGTCGATGTGGCCGCCATCTACGAGGGGCTGCCCTTCCAGATTCTGCGGGACGGCGAATACAGCGTCGCGGGAATGGGAGAGAGGGAATGGGCCCCGGGCCTGGCCGGGCATCCGGCGGAGGCGGCGCCTCAACCCCTGGTGCAACGGATCGGCGCCGTCGTGCGGCAACTGCCGGAAGCGCGTCAGCGCACGGCGCTCGTGATTGTTCGAGCGTTGAAGGGCGAAGAAGAGGGCTGAGCGGGTTCTAGCGGGGCGCCTACACGCCCATCACGCGAATTGTCGTGACACCGCTGGCTATCCGTCGCATTTCGGGACAATTGAGTAATTGAGTTCAGCGTAGTTTTTAGGCGAGAACGCATGATGGTCAGAGGCTCGGCAGAGGATGGTCCCCATCCCGTGGACCGTCATGTCGGTCGGCGGGTTTGCGAAAAACGCATCGCCTTGGGTTATAATCAGAGTGATCTGGGCCGGGCGCTCGGTCTGACCTTCCAGCAGATTCAGAAGTATGAGAAGGGCGCCAACCGCGTTTCGGCCTCCAAGCTCTGGGACATCGCCCGCTTCTTCAAGGTCGATATCGGCTACTTCTTCGAGGGCCTGACGACGGCGGCGCCGGGTATGGCCGAAGGCGAGGCCGAGCCCTTCGTCCACGACTTCCCCGCGACGCGCCAGAGCATGGAGATCGGTCGTCTGGCGCCGCAGCTGTCGGTGCGGCAGCAGAAGCTGGTGCTGGACATGATGCGGGAAATGGCCGGCCCCGACGGCTCTGCCGACAAGGGCTGAGGCGGCGAACCGGAATTGAAAAAGGCGCGGATTGCTCCGCGCCTTTCTGCTGTCTGGCGATCCGTGGCGGATCAACCCGCCAGATTAGCCCGCCAGTGCGGCTTCCGAGGCGACGATCCGGCTGGCGGCGTGGACCACGGCGCCGATGCGAAGCGCAGCCTGGACCTGGACGTTGGGCACGCCGTGCTTGCGCAGTTCGCCTTCGTGCGCGTCAAGGCAGGCGCCGCAACCGTTGATGGCCGAGACGGCGGTGGACCACAGTTCGAAGTCCAGCTTCTCGACGCCGGGGTTGGCGATGACGTTCATGCGCAGCTTGGCCGGCAGGGTCGTGTACTCGTTGTTCTTCATCAGGTGCAGCGAGCGGTAGTAGATGTTGTTCATGCCCATGATGGCGGCGGCGGCCTTGGCCGCGGTCAGGGCTTCGGGCGACAGGACGGTCGCGGCCTGGGTCTCGATGGCCTTGACGACCGGGGCGACGCCGATGGCGTGGGCCGAGGCCAGGAAGCAGCCCCATTTCTGCTGGTCGTTCAGCACGGTCTCATTGGCCAGCGAGGACAGGTTCAGCGAGATGTCCTTGGCGTAGGCCGGGATCATTTCACGCAGGGCGTCGATGGACATGGAAACTTCCTTCAGATCAACGGCGCCGCTTGCGCCGGACACAATATGGGGAGGGCCGACGCGCCCGTCAGGGCAGGGCGCCGGGCATGAAAAAGGCGGCGACAGTCGCCCGCCGCCGCCTCTTCCAGAGGGGGCGGCCCGAACCCTACAAACGCGGTCCGGGCCGTACCTGGGCCAGTACTTAAGCGGCCAAGGTCTCGCCGCCGACCGGGCGGTTGCAGGCGCACAGTTCGTCGGTCTGCAGGGCGTCGACGACGCGCAGCGTGTCTTCCGGCGAACGGCCGACGTTCAGGTTGGTGACATAGACGTGCTGGACGACATTGTGCGGATCGACGACGAAGGTGGCGCGCAGGGCGACGCCGTTTTCTTCGTCCAGGATGCCCAGGTCGCGGGCCAGCTTGCCGCCGGTGTCAGCGAACTGCCAGATCGGCAGCTTGTTCAGGTCGGCGTGGTCGCGGCGCCAGGCCAGCTTGACGAATTCGTTATCGGTCGAACCGCCCAGCACCACGGTGTCGCGGTCTTCGAAGTCCTTGCCCAGCTTGGCGAAGGCGGCGATTTCGGTCGGGCAGACGAAGGTGAAGTCCTTCGGGTAGAAGAAGATGACCTTCCACTTGCCGTCAAAGCTGTCCTGCGTCAGCGTTTCAAACGCGGAGACGCCGTTTTCTTCATGGTCGTTGAAGCCCGGCTTCACGCCAGTGATCTTGAATTCAGGCAGTTTTTGACCGACGCCCAGCATAGTGGAGCTCCATTCTGACAATATAAGACAGGCGGCGACGCAGGGAGGCGCATCGCCGTTGGGCTTCAGATGGGGGGTGGGGCCGCGGAAGTCAAATCGATGATTTCACAATCACGAATAGATTTTCATTATGGAAGGGCGGTGGACACCAAGCATGTCTGTTCGGGATGGCTATAAATTTTCCTGCTGAATGACTCAAAGTTTATCGATTTTCCTTTGGCGTCGAAGCGGGCGTAGGCTCCTCGAAACAATCGGCCAACAGGAGGAAAGTCATGGACGGACAAGCAGGCGGCCCCACCCCTCTCCACGATCCCAGCAAGGAGCCCGCCGCGCTGCGCTCGCTTCTGGGGCGCACCAACCGCGACTGGTGGCCCAACCAGATCGCGATGGACATCCTGCATCAGCAGGGCAGGTCGGGCGACCCCATGGGCGACGGCTTCGACTACGCCGAGGCGTTCAAGTCGCTGGATCTGGCCGGGGTGAAGCGTGACCTGACCGCCCTGATGACCGACAGCCAGCCCTGGTGGCCGGCGGACTATGGTCATTACGGCCCGTTCTTCATCCGCATGGCCTGGCACTCGGCCGGGACGTATCGCACCGGCGACGGGCGCGGCGGCGCCGGCGCGGGGCAACAGCGCTTCGCCCCGCTCAACTCTTGGCCGGACAACGGCAACCTGGACAAGGCGCGCCGCCTGCTGTGGCCGATCAAGCAGAAGTACGGGGCTAAGCTCAGCTGGGCCGACCTGATGATCCTGGCCGGCAATGTCGCCATCGAAAGCATGGGCGGGCCGGTCTTCGGCTTCGGCGGCGGCCGCGCCGACGTCTGGGAGCCCGAGAAGGACGTCTACTGGGGCACGGAAGAGAACTGGGTCGGCGACGAAGCCAACCAGACCCGCATCCAGCCCGACAAGGGCATGGCCCTGGAAGACCCCCTGGCCGCCATCCAGATGGGCCTGATCTACGTCAACCCGGAAGGTCCCGGCGGCGTGCCCGAAGCCCTGGCCTCGGCCCGCGACATCCGCGAAACCTTCGCCCGCATGGGCATGAACGACGAGGAGACGGCCGCCCTGACCGCGGGCGGCCACACCTTCGGCAAGGCCCACGGCGCCGGCGACGCCTCCAAGGTCGGCGTCAGCCCCGAGGGCGCCGACATCGCCCAGCAGGGCCTTGGCTGGATCTCGGGCCACGAAAGCGGCATCGGCGACCACACCATCACCTCAGGCATCGAGGGGGCCTGGACTCCCACGCCGATCACCTGGGACATGACCTACTTCGACATGCTGCTGGACCACGACTACGAGCTGGTCCGCAGCCCGGCGGGCGCCAAGCAGTGGCAGCCGGTGGGCAATCCGCCGGAAACCCTGGCGCCGGCCGCCCATACACCCGGCAAGCGCGTGCCGACGATGATGACGACCGCCGATATGGCGTTCAAGATCGACCCGATCTATCGCCCGATCATGGAGCGGTTCCGCGCCGACCCGGCCTATTTCGGCGACGCCTTCGCCCGCGCCTGGTTCAAGCTGTGCCACCGCGACATGGGGCCCAAGACCCGCTATCTCGGCCCGGACGTGCCCGCTGAGGACCTGATCTGGCAGGACCCGATCCCGGCGCATACCGGACCGGCGCTGTCGGATGCGGATGTGAAGGTCTTGAAAGACATCATCGCGGCGTCTGGCCTGTCGGTCGCCGATCTGGTGTCGACGGCCTGGGCCTCGGCCGTGACCTTCCGCGGCTCGGACTATCGCGGCGGCGCCAATGGCGGACGTCTGCGCCTGGCCCCGCAAAAGGACTGGGACGTCAACGAACCGGCCAGGCTGGCGCGGGTGTTGAAGGTCTATGAGGACATCAAGGGCGGCCTCAGCCTGAACGTCTCCATCGCCGACCTGATCGTCTTGGGCGGCGTCGTCGGCGTCGAACAGGCGATCAAGGCGGCGGGTCACGACGTGGCCGTCCCCTTCACGCCGGGCCGCACCGACGCCTCGCAGGACCAGACCGACGTGGACGGCTTTGCGGTGCTGGAGCCCCGCGCCGACGGTTTTCGCAACTATCTGCAGGTCCGCTTCAACGTGCCGACCGAGGAGTTGCTGATCGACCGGGCGCAACTCCTGGGTCTGACGGCGCCCGAGATGACGGTGCTGGTCGGCGGCTTGCGCGTTCTCGGCGCCAACCACGGCGGGTCGAAGCACGGCGTCTTCACCGACCGGCCGGGTCAGCTGACCAACGACTTCTTCGTCAACCTGCTGGACATGAGAACCGGCTGGAAACAGGTCGATGGCGAGGGTGACGAGACCTTCGTCGGCACGGATCGTCTGACCGGCGAGCAGCTGTGGACCGCCACCCGCACCGACCTGGTGTTTGGCTCCAACGCCCAGCTGCGCGCCCTGTCCGAGGTCTATGCCTCGGCTGATGCGGGCGAGAAGTTCGTCCGGGACTTCGTCGCCGCCTGGACCAAGGTGATGAACGCCGACCGCTTCGATCTGCACTAGGCGTAAAGGAGGCGTCGCGGGCCAACCGGCTCGCGACGCCTTTCTTCATCAATGGTTTCGATTGTCTTTGAAAACACGATAGGGCGCGCCTATGTGGGGCGGATGCTCCCCACCCTGCGACAACTCCACTATCTCAAGCTCCTGGCCGAACACGCCTCGTTCAGCCGCGCCGCCGAGGCCGCCCACGTCAGCCAGCCGGCCCTGTCGGCGGGGGTGCAGGAACTGGAGAAGATCCTGGGCGCGCCCGTGGTCGAGCGCACGCGCGGCGCGGTGCAACTGACCGCCGTCGGCGCCGAGGCGGTCAAACGGGCCGAGGACGTCCTGGCCCGCACCGAGGACCTGGTCGAGGCGGCGAAAAACGCGGGCAAGCCCCTGTCGGGCCGGTTCCGCCTGGGCATCATCCCCACCGTCGCCCCCTTCCTTCTGCCCCGCGCCCTGCCCGGCCTGCGCGAGCAATACCCGGCCCTGCGCCTCTTCATCCGCGAGGACCTGACCCCGCGCCTGATCGCCGGGCTGAAGGCGGGGCAGTTGGACGCCGCCGTCATCGCCCTGCCCTATGAGGCGCCCGGCATCGACCACGCCCGCATCGGCGACGACGAGATTCTGGCCGCCGCCCCGGTCGGCCACCCCCTGGCCGGTCTCGGCCCCATCCCCGAGGGGATGCTGAAGTCTGACGACCTGATCCTGCTGGAAGACGGCCACTGCCTGCGCGATCAGGCCCTGGCCGCCGTCAACATCGAGGCCCCGCGCGGCGAGGACGTCTTCGCCGCCACCTCCCTGCACACCCTGGTCCAGATGGTGTCCGCCGGCCTGGGCGTCAGCTTCCTGCCGCAGATGGCCGTGACCGCAGGGCTGGCCGACAACCCCGGCGTCGTCGTCCGCCCCATCTCCGCCGACGCCCCCCGCCGCGAGATCGTCGTCGCCTGGCGCGCCGGCTCCAGCCGCGCGGCGGAGGCCCGCCTGCTGGCCGAGGCGCTCAAGCTGGACTGACGCGGGGGCGAGGCCCTTAAGCCGCCAGGCCTTCCCCACGCCCCGATCCACCCGCCGCCGTCATCCTCGGGCTTGACCCGAGGATCCAGCGCAGCGGCGCGCTCGACCCTGCCGTTGTCGCGCAGGCGGACCACCCGATCCTCGGGTCAAGCCCGAGGATAACGGCTATCGGCGGGCACTCAATCAAGCAAAGCCTGCGCCGCGGAGTATTCGGCCAACATCTGCGCTTCCCGTTCGTCAGGGCCGATACCGATGATGATGAGGTTGTTCAACGGCACTGTTGGATGAAAGGCGGTGTTTGCGGCAAACCACAAGGTCTCCGACAGCGCCTCGTCCTCATGCCATGTGGTCGTTACAAACTTGTCGTCAGGGATTTCGTCAGGACCAGCTGCCGATAGGTTTGCCCAATCGACGCTGTCATCCCACGAACTGCAATCGACACCCCATGCCATCATGTAGAGGCAGCCCGAGCTGACTAGCCATTGGCTTACATGGTCTTGCCACTCGTCAGGAACAGCCTGAGGTGAGCACAAGAACGGCTTTGAATGGCCTCAACGCATCTATCGACGGCGGGTCGGAGCCGGGTAGCAAATGCAGATATGTAACTCGCATATCGCCGTTCTATCACAAGGCGAGGCGGACACAGCGCACCCTCTCCCAAACAAAAAGGCCGGCGGATCGCTCCGCCGGCCTTTCCATTTCAGACGACTGCCTGAGACCTATTCAGCCTCGCCGCGCGCCAGGTTGCGCAGGACGTAGGGCATGACGCCGCCGGCCTTGAAGTAGTCCAGCTCGGTCTGGTTATCGATGCGGCAGCGGACCGGGAAGCGAGCCATCTTGCCGTCCGACGGACGGAACATCTCGACCCACAGGTCCTGACGCGGCTTCAGCTTGCCGATGTTGGCGTCGGTCAGGCCGCGGATGGTGACGATCTCTTCGCCGGTCAGGCCCAGCTTGGCCCAGCCGTCCTGCTTGAACTGCAGCGGAACCACGCCCATGCCGACCAGGTTCGAGCGGTGGATGCGCTCGTAGCTTTCGGCGATGACGGCGCGAACGCCCAGCAGACGCGTGCCCTTGGCCGCCCAGTCGCGCGACGAGCCGGTGCCGTATTCCTTGCCGGCGAAGACGACCAGAGGACGGCCTTCCGACTGGTAACGCATGGCCGCGTCATAGATCGACATCGTGTCTTCCGAGGGGAAGTGCTTGGTGACGCCGCCCTCGATGTCCGGGGTGATCTTGTTGCGGATGCGGATGTTGGCGAAGGTGCCGCGCATCATGACTTCGTGGTTGCCGCGGCGGGCGCCGTAGCTGTTGAAGTCCAGGGCGTCGACGCCGTGATTGGTCAGATAGACGCCGGCGGGCGAGGCCTTCTTGATCGAACCGGCCGGGCTGATGTGGTCGGTGGTGATCGAGTCGCCGAAGATGCCCAGGATGCGGGCCTCGACGATGTCGGTGACCGCCGAAGGCTCCATCGACAAACCCTCGAAGTAGGGCGGGTTGGCGACATAGGTCGACTTGTCGTCCCACTCATAGGTCTGACCGCCGGTGACCTTGATGGCCTGCCAGTGCTTGTCGCCCTTGAAGACGTCCTTGTAGCGCTTGGCGAACATGGCCGGGGTGACGGACTTCTTCTGGATGTCGGCGATCTCTTGCGAGGTCGGCCACACGTCCTTCAGGAAGACGTCCTTGCCCTTCTTGTCCTGACCGATCGGGTCCTTGGTGATGTCGATGCGCATCGAACCGGCGATGGCGTAGGCCACGACCAGCGGCGGCGAGGCCAGGTAGTTGGCCTGGACGTCGGGGTTCACGCGGCCTTCGAAGTTGCGGTTGCCCGACAGGACCGAGGTCGCGACCAGGCCGTTGTCGTTGATCGCCTTCGAGATGGCTGGGTCCAGCGGCCCCGAGTTGCCGATGCAGGTGGTGCAGCCATAGCCGACCAGGTTGAAGCCCATGGCGTCCAGATCCTTCTGGAGGCCGGCGTCGGTCAGATAGTCGGTGACGACCTGCGAGCCGGGGGCCAGCGAGGTCTTGACCCAGGGCTTGACCTTCATGCCGAGGGCATGGGCCTTGCGCGCCACCAGACCGGCGGCGATCAGGACGCTGGGGTTCGAGGTGTTGGTGCAGGACGTGATGGCGGCGATGACCACGTCGCCGTCGCCGACGGTGAACTTCTGGCCTTCGACGGCCACGCGGCCGGCGTCGTTCACGCGACCGAAGACGTCGGTCAGGGCGGTTTCGAACGCGGAGGCGGCGGTGGTCAGTTCAACGCGGTCCTGCGGACGCTTGGGGCCGGCCAGCGACGGCACGACCGTCGAGATGTCCAGTTCCAGAACGTCGGTGAAGACGGGGTCTTCCGAGGTTTCGTCGATCCACAACCCTTGAGCCTTGGCATAGGCTTCGACCAGGGCGACGCGCGCCTTGTCGCGGCCCGTGGCCGTCAGATAGTCGATGGTGGCTTGGCTAACCGGGAAGAAGCCGCAGGTGGCGCCGTATTCCGGGGCCATGTTGGCGATGGTGGCCTGATCCTCGATGGTCATGCCGGCGATGGCGGGACCGAAGAATTCCACGAACTTGCCGACCACGCCCTTCTTGCGCAGCATCTGGGTGACGGTCAGGACCAGGTCGGTCGCGGTGGCGCCTTCCGGCATCTTGCCCGACAGCTTGAAGCCGATGACTTCCGGGATCAGCATGGGGATCGGCTGGCCCAGCATGGCGGCTTCGGCCTCGATGCCGCCGACGCCCCAGCCCAGAACGGCCAGGCCGTTGATCATGGTGGTGTGGCTGTCGGTGCCGACGACGGTGTCGGGATAGGCGACGGTCGTCTTGCCTTCGGTCAGGGTCCAGACGGTCTGGGCCAGGTTTTCCAGGTTCACCTGGTGGCAGATGCCGGTGCCGGGGGGCACGACGCGGAAGTTGTTGAAGGCCGAGGAACCCCAGCGCAGGAAGTTGTAGCGCTCGATGTTGCGCTCATACTCGCGCTCGACGTTCTGGCCGAAGGCCTTGGCGTTGCCGAAGTGGTCGACCATGACCGAGTGGTCGATGACCAGGTCGACGGGGACCAGCGGATTGATCTTGGCGGCGTCGGCGCCCAGCTTGGCCATGGCGTCGCGCATCGCGGCCAGGTCGACGACGGCGGGCACGCCGGTGAAGTCCTGCATCAGGACGCGGGCCGGACGGAAGGCGATCTCGTGCTCGACGGCGCCCTTGTTCTCGATCCAGGCGGCGACGGCCTTCAAGTCGTCTTCGGTGACGGAGACGCCGTCTTCGTTGCGCAGCAGGTTCTCCAGCAGCACCTTCATCGAGCGCGGCAGACGGGAAATCCCGGCCAGACCGGCTTCCTCGGCGGCGGGAAGGCTGTAATAGGCGTACTTCTTGCGCCCGACCGAAAGGTCCTGACGGGTCTTGAGGCTGTCAATCGACGGCATGGAGAGGGTCCTCTGACAAACGCCGCCCGACAATTCGGTTGCGCCTTCGCGCGCTGGACGCCGGGGCGCACAGGTCCCAGGCGCGCGCGGCGAAAGCCTGCTGCGGCGCTTGCGCGTATAGTCCTGTGCGCGGGAGCCGTCCATGTATCCACAACGTCCTCGTGGACATTGAGAGAGGTTCGCAAATCGGCGGGGCCATGCTGAAGACGGTCGACATCCAGTCCCTGAGCCTGTCGCGCGGCGAGCGCCTCCTGTTCCAGGGCCTGTCGTTGCGGCTTTCGGCGGGCGAGGCCGTGGCTCTGACGGGCGCCAACGGGGCGGGCAAGACCAGTCTGCTGCGGGCCGTGGCGGGCTTTATCCGGCCCGATGCGGGCGCGATCACATTTTCCGGCGGGCCGAATGCCGGACCCGGCTTGGACGGCGAGACGCTGGAGCCCGAGACGGCGCGACGCGAGGGCGTCCACCTGCTGGGACACCTCGAAGGCCTGAAGCCGACGCAGACGGCGCGTCAGGAGTTCGACTTTCAGACGGCGTGGCTGGGCGGAAATCCTGCGGCGCGGGATGCGGCGGTCGCTCGCCTCTCGCTGACGCCCCTGCTGGATCTGGAGACGCGCAAGCTGTCGGCGGGCCAGAAGCGGCGCCTGTCGCTGGCGCGGCTGATCGCGGCCCCGCGCGCCCTGTGGCTGCTGGACGAACCCCTGGCCCCGCTGGACGAACGCTGGCGCGCGGTGGCCGCCGAGCTGATGACGGCCCATCTGGCGTCCGGCGGCATGATCCTGGCGGCGGTGCACGACCCCCTGCCCGTCCCGGCGCGCAATCTCGATCTCGGGGGCCTGTCTTGAAGGCCGTGCGCGTCCTGTTCGGCCGCGAACTGTCGCTGGCCTGGGGCGGCGGCGGCGGGCCGTTGCTGGCCTGCGGCTTCATGCTGTGCCTGACCGCCATTCTGCCGCTGGCGGCGGGCGGCGATCCGCGCATCCTGGCTCCGGCGGCCTCGGGCGCCAGTTGGATGGCCCTGGCCTTGGCTTCGCTCTTGTCGCTGGAGCGGCTGTTCGAGCGCGATCTGGAGGACGGGGCCCTGGACCTCTTGGCGCTCGGCCCCTTGCCTCTGGAAGCGACCGTGGCGATCAAGGCTGTGGCGCAATGGCTGGCCACGGGCCTGCCGCTGGCGCTCGCGGCGCCCGTTGCGGCCCTGGCCCTGGGTCAGCCGGCCCATCTGATCGGTCTGACGGCGCTGGCGGCGGCCATCGGCGGTCTGGGCTTCGCCTTCACCGGGGCGCTCGGCGCCGCTCTGGCTCTGGGGGCCAAGCGCGGCGGGCTACTGATCGCGGTGGTGGTGCTGCCTTTGTTCATTCCGCCGGTGGTGTTCGGCGCGGGCGCCCTGACGCGAGCGGCCAATGGTCAGGACCCGCTGTCGGCCCTGGCCCTTTTGAGCGCCTATGTCCTGTTCGCCATGGTGATCGCTCCGGTCGCCGGCGCGGCGGCGGTCCGTAACGCCCAGGGCTGAGGCGGCGCCTTCAATACCTCTCATCCCGGCGGACGCCGGGACCCAGTTCTTTGGCGACAAGAGCAACGGCGGCCTTGTCGTTGGCTTGATTCTGCGTGTGAGGCTCTCACTGGATCCCGGCGTCCGCCGGGATGAGCGGGAAATGGAAATTTAGCGCGGCTTCAGCGTGACGTAGAGGGCGCCGTCGCCGCCGTGACGCCGGTGGGCGAAGGCGAAGCCGGACACCACGCCGCGCAGATGCGGTCCGGTCAACCAGTCATGCACCGAACTGCGGATGACGCCGCCGCCGCGCCGTCCCTGACCTGTGATGACCAGAACCGAGCGCAGGCCGCGCGCCTGACAGCCCATCAGGAAGCCGCGCAACTGATCCTCGGCCTCGAAGCGACCGAAGCCGTGCAGGTCGATGCGGGCCTCGATCGGATCGCGTTCACGCGACAGGCGGCGCTGGCGACGCGGCTCCAGCTCTTCGGGCGCGGGCCGGGCGCGGCTGGGCGTCGGTTTGGCCGGGGTCGTGATCCCGAGCGCCTCGAAAGTCGGCGTCTGATCGGGCGCATTGCGCTTCTTGCCCGCGACGCCGCGTGCAGGCTTGGCCGCCGCCGAGGCCGGCATGGACGCCGTGTCAGGATCAGGCAGGACGGCGCCGGGGGTGACGCGGGCGGCCTTGCGGCGCGGAGGCGGGGTCACTGTCCCGGTCACGCGGGCCCAGATGCGTTTGTCGTCGTCGGAAGAGGCAGGCGGGCCTTTTCGCGCCACCTCAGTCCCCGGCGTCGTCGAAGGGGTCGCCCACGTCGGAGCCAGGTCCAGGTTCGTGCGCCAGCAGGTCGCCCGGTTGGCAATCCAGCTCGCGGCACAGGGCGTCCAGGGTCGAGAAGCGCACGGCGCGCGCCTTGCCGGTCTTGAGGATCGACAGATTGGCCACGGTCACGCCGACCCGGTCGGCGAGCTCCGTCAGCGACATGCGTCGTTCGGCGAGGATGCGGTCAAGTTGGACGCGGATGGCCATGGGGTCAGCTTAACGTTTCCAGATCAGATCGTCAGTTCGGATTCGCGACGCAGGCGCGCGCCTTCGCGGAAGACCTCCGCCAGGACGAAGACGACCAGGATGGAGAAGACGGGGGTGAGCAGGTCGCTGATCCCCTGCGGCTCCATGACGCCGGGAGCCAGGCGGGCGGCGACCAAGCCCTGCGCCACCCAGACGCCGCCGGTCACGATGGCCAGGATCAGGCCGATCTGGCGCAGGCGGCGGACATTGTCGGGCTGGAAGGGATCGCCCAGGGTCAGGGTGCGGAAAATCTTTCGCAGACCCCGCAGGATCATCAGGAAGCCGCCGAAATAGGCGGTGATGGCCCCGACGCCGAACAGCAGCAGGGGGCGGGTCAGCGGCATCTGACGACCATCGGCGCCGTCGCTGACGGTCACGTTCAGGTTGTCGATGGGAATGAAGATGGAGGCGACCCAGAGTAGCAGCAACACGCCGGTGATCAGGGCCAGCAGCACATAGGCGACGTCCAGCGCGATCTTCAGCAGGCTGGAGACGGAACCTGGGCCCAGAGTCTTGAGGTTGGCGCCCGGCAGGCGCGGCGCTCTTATCCCGATGGCTGGCAGTTTCGGGAGGCGCATGAAGTCAGGTCTCGGGCCGGGTGGTTCAGGGCGCGATCGCCGCGCGGGGTCCGGCAGACCCTCACGCGGCGCTATTCTTCGCGGTGTTCATGCTGATCGTCAAAGCCCCCGATGTGATCCAGCCTTGGATCACAGGCTCTGGATCAGAAGGGCGACGGCGGCGGTCGGCAGGGCGGCCAGCAGAAGGGCGTTGAAGAAGCCGTGGCCGACGCGGTCCATCCAGATCGAGGTTTTCATCGCTTGCATCGTATCTCTCCGTGGTTGCACGATTTTCGTGCGTTTATGTGGTGTCGCTGGGTGAACGTTGCGTTGTTTTCGCTTCGTTTGAACGGTGCGACCCCCGTTCTTGAGATTGAAGATAGGGGCGACCTCGTCGAAAAGCACGTTACATATCGTTTAACGATGTTAAACTTCCGCAATGCATCGGACGGGACTAAGGTGACTGCATGAATCTCAAGCTGATCAAGGGGATGCGGCTGGTGGCCGCGACCCACAACCCGGGCAAGGCGCGCGAGATCGAAGCGCTGCTGGACGGAAATTACAGGATCGTCACGGCCGGCAGCCTCAACCTGCCCGAACCGGACGAGACCGAGAGCACCTTCGTCGGCAACGCCATGCTGAAGGCCCGCCATGCCGCCGAGGCCTCGGGCGAGGTCGCGCTGGCCGACGACTCCGGCCTGTCGGTCGCGGCGCTGGACGGGGCGCCGGGCATCTTCTCGGCGCGCTGGGCTGGGCCGGGCAAGGACTTCGCCCTGGCCATGAAGAAGGTCGAGGAGCGGCTGGAGGAAGTCGGTTCGACCGATCGCCGCGCCTGGTTCACCTCCGCGCTCGCTGTGGCCTGGCCCGACGGCCCCTGCGTGGTGGTTGAAGGGCGCATCGACGGCGACCTGGTCTTCCCGCCGCGCGGCGACGGCGGGCACGGCTATGATCCCATCTTCCGGCCCGAGGGCTCGGACAAGACCTTCGCCGAGATGGAAGACGCCGAGAAGGACGCCATCAGCCACCGCGCCCGCGCCTTCGCCCGGCTCAAGGCGGCGTTGATTGACTAAACACGGCCCTTCTCCCCTCCGGGGGAGAAGGTGGCTGCCGAAGGCAGACGGATGAGGGGGACGTCGGCTTCCTCTGCTACGAAGGCCCGAGATGCCCAACCCGCCCCCTCATCCGAGCGGCTCCGCCGCCCACCTTCTCCCCCGAGGGGAGAAGGGAGGTGGTGACATAGCCCTCTACGTTCACTGGCCTTACTGCGCCCGCATCTGCCCCTATTGCGACTTCAACGTCGTACGCGACCGGGGCCGGGTCGAGGAGCAGGCCGGGCTGGTCCAGGCCATCCTGGCGGACATGGAGGCGCAAAGCCTGCTGGTCGGCCCGCGTCGTCTGGCCTCGATCTTCTTCGGCGGCGGCACCCCGTCCCTGATGCCGCCCGAGGCGGTGGCCGCTGTGATCGCGCGGGCCAAGGCCCTGTTTTCTCCGGCGGGAGACATAGAGATCACGCTGGAGGCCAACCCCACCGACGCCGAGGCGGGCCGTTACGCCGCCTTGGCGGAGGCCGGGATCAACCGCCTGTCCATGGGGGTGCAGTCGTTTGACGACGCCGCCCTGACCTTCCTTGGCCGCGACCATTCGGCGGCGGAGGCCCGGCGCGCGGTTCAGACGGCGGGCGAGGCCTTCCCCCGCCTGTCCATTGACCTGATCTACGCCCGGCCGGGGCAGTCGGTGGCCGACTGGACGGCGGAGCTGGCCACGGCGCTGGACCTCGGCTTCGAGCACATCTCGCCCTATCAACTGACCATTGAGCCGACGACGGCCTTCGGTCGGGCCTTCGCGCGCGGAACCCTGACCCCGCCGGACGAGGACCTGGCGGCGTCTCTCTACGAAGCTACGCAAGAGGTGCTCGAGGGCGCGGGGTTCGAGGCCTATGAGGTGTCCAACCACGCCCGCGACGTCGCGGCGCGGTCCAGCCACAACCTGCACGTCTGGCGCGGCGGCGACTACCTGGGCCTCGGCCCCGGCGCTCACGGACGACTGACGCTTGAGGGCGAGCGCACCGCCACGGTCGCCCATCGCCGCATCGCCGACTATGTCGCGGGCGTCGCCGCCGGCGCGCCCTGGGCCGAGCGCGAGACGCTGGATGCGCCGGGCGCCGCAGAGGAACTCGTATTGCTGGGCCTGCGTACGGTCGAGGGCGTGCCGCTGACGCTCCTCCACACGCTGGGCCTGTCGGAGACGACCGGGCCGCTGGCCGACCTGATCGCCGGCGGCTTCCTTACGTCCGAAGCCGGTCGCGTCGCCGCCACGGCGCGAGGACGGCCCCTGCTCGACGCCGTGCTGAAAGCCCTGCTGACCTAGGCGCGCGACCTAGACCCGAAGGGCCGGGGCTGGCAGGGTCGCGCCGATGTCAGACGCCTCCCTTTTCCCGCCGACCGCCCCGCCCGCGCGCTCTGTCGCGCCCGGCCTCTATCTGGTGGCAACGCCCATCGGCAACCTGCGCGACATGACGCTGCGGGCGCTGGACGTTCTGGCCGCCGCCGACCTGGTCCTGGCCGAGGACACCCGCGTCACCGCCAAGCTGCTGACCGCCTATGGCCTGCGCGCCAAGCTGGAACGCTGCGACGACCACGCCTCGGCGCGCGCCGCCGAGATCGCCGTCGAGCGGCTGAAGGCGGGCGAGGTCGTGGCCCTGGTCTCGGACGCCGGCACGCCTCTGGTCTCGGACCCCGGCTATGTCGTGGCCCGCGCGGCCATCAACGCGGGCCTGCCGGTCCATCCCATTCCCGGCGCTTCCAGCCTGCTGGCCGCTCTGTGCCTGGCGGGGCAACCCGCTGACCGGGTCCTGTTCGCCGGCTTCCTCCCGCCCAAGTCAGGGGCGCGAAAGACCATGCTGGAGGAACTGCGCACCGGGCGTCAGACCCTGGTCTTCTTCGAAAGCGGCCCGCGCCTGAAGGATAGCCTGACCGACATGGCAGAGGTGCTGGGCGACCGTCCCGCCGCCGTGACCCGTGAACTGACCAAGCTCTATGAGGAGGCCGTGCGCGGCACCCTGGCTGAACTGGCGGCCGACCCGCGCTGTGACGCGCCCAAGGGCGAGATCGTCGTCGTTATCGGGCCCGGCGAGGCCGAGGTCGCCAGCGCCGCCGACGCCGATGCGGCCCTGACCGAGGCCATGACCCGCCTGCCGCCCGGCGAAGCCGCCGCCGAGGTGTCCAAGGCGCTGAACCTGCCCCGCAAGCCCCTCTACAAGCGGGCGTTGGAAATGCAGGGCCGGTGAAGCCCCGCCTGCGGCCCTCCCCGTCGCCGCGTCGCCCGAAAGCAGGCTGGCGTCAGGCGCTGGGCGGACGGTCGCACCGCGAGGGCCACGCCGCCGAATGGATCGCCGCCGTCTGGCTGATGCTCAAGGGCTATCAGATCCTGGCCTTTCGCCTGAAAGGGCGCGGCGGCGAGATCGACGTCCTGGCCCGGCGCGGCCGCACCCTGGCGGTGGTCGAGGTCAAGCGGCGGCGCACGATCGAAGCCGCCATCCTGTCGCTGGGGCCGGAACAGCACGCTCGACTGGCCGCCGCCGGTCAGGCGCTGGCCCGCAGCCGACCCTCGCTTCAGGGCCTGAACCTGCGGATTGATATGGTGGCGCTGGCTCCCGGACGATTTCCGCGTCATCTTCGCGGGGTGACGACCACAGGAACGGACATCGCGTGACGCGCGACGAAGCCGAGATCATTCTGGCCCAGGCGGGAACCGCCGAGGACGACGGCTTTCCGCTGCTCGAATGCGCCATCGCCTGCGCCATTCACGACTATCCCTTCCGCGATCCCGAGCCGGTCCGCCTGCTGGCCGATCAGGCCGCGCAGAGGGTCAAGGAACGCGCCGCCAACGAAGGCCCCGACGACGCCCTGGCCGAGACCATGGCCTCGGACCTGCGGCTGAACGGCGACCTGTTGAACTACGACCATCCCGGCAATACCGACGTCATCGACGTGGCCGAGCGGCGTCGCGGCCTGTCGGCGGCGCTCGTCGTCTTCTACCTCGACGCCGCGCGACGGGCGGGGCTGAAGGCGGCGGCGGTGGACTTCCCCGGCCACGTCCTCTTGCGCGTCGAGACGCCCGAGGGGCCGGTGGCGCTGGACCCCTTCAGCCAAGGGCGTCTGGTCCTGCCCAGCGAACTGACGCGGCGCGCCCTGCTGGCCGGTCTGACGCCGCACGTGGCCGACCGTCTGGACCTGCTGATGGCGCCGGTCAGCGACCGCAAGGCCCTGATCCGGTTGCAGAACGTCTTGTTCGCCCGCGCCCTGCTGATCGAGGATTACGACGGCGCCGAACGCTCGGCCCTGCGTCGCGCCCTGCTGGACCCCGAGGATCACCGCCCCTGGCTGGACGTCGCCGCCGCGCGCGAAAAGCAGGGAGCCCTGACCGGCGCTCTGGAGGCCCTGTCGCGCGCCCGCGCCGTCGACGGCCCCGCCGACGCCCACCGCGCCAGCATGGACCGGGTGCGGATGCGCCTGAACTAGCTCCGCTCGCTCCGCCGTCATCCTCGGGCTTGACCCGAGGATCGAGTGATGTGGCGCGCTCGATTTGCCTGGCGTCGCGCAGACGGACGGCCCGATCCTCGGGTCAAGCCCGAGGATGACGCTGAAAAGGCAAGGCGATGGTAAAGAGCGGCGCGCGGCCTTGCGTCCGGGCTCCTCGCCGCGCATCTGCAAAGCTCAGACGCGTGAAAGGACCTCCATGCTGAAAGTCGCCATCCAGATGGACCCGCTCGAGGCGGTGAACGTCGAGTCCGACACCACCTTCCTGATGGCCCTGTCCAGTCAGGCGCGCGGCCACAAGCTGTGGATCTACGACTTCCGCACCCTGGCGCTGGACGAGGGCCGCCTGTTCTGCCGCGCCCGTCCGGTGACGGTGAACACGGTCCAGGGCGAGCACGCCGACTTCGGCCCCGAGGTGGTCCTTGACCTGGCCGAGGACGTGGACGTCATCCTGATGCGTCAGGACCCGCCCTTCGACATGGCCTATGTCACCGCCACCTATCTGCTGGAGCGGGTTCATCCCAGGACCCTGGTGGTCAACAATCCGGCTGAGGTGCGCTCGGCGCCCGAGAAGCTGATCGCCACCCTCTTCCCCGGCCTGCAGCCGCCGACCCTGGTGTCCTCCGACCCGGTCGCCCTGGTCGACTTCCACCGCCGGCACGGCGACGTGGTGCTCAAGCCCCTGCACGGCGCCGCCGGTTCGGGCGTGGTGCGGCTCAAGGCCGACGATCCCAATCTGGAAGCCCTGATCGAGATCCATGCCGCCGGGTCGCGCGACCCTCTGGTGATCCAGAAATTCATCCCGGCGGTGTCGAAGGGCGACAAGCGCATCATCCTGATCGACGGCGAGCCGGTCGGGGCCATCAATCGCATCCCGGCCAAGGACCAGGTCCGCTCCAACCTGCGCGTCGGCGGCACCGCCGCCCCGGTCGAGCTGACGCCGCGCGACCTGGAAATCTGCGCCGCCATCGGCCCCTATCTGAAGGAGCGCGGCCTGATCTTCGTCGGCATCGACGTGATCGGCGACTATCTGACCGAGATCAACGTCACCTCCCCCACCGGCGCCCAGCAGATGCTGCAATTCAACGGCGTCGATGCGACGGCCCTGATGTGGGACGTGATCGAAACGAAGAAGCGCGACGCCTGCTGAGGCGCGCGCACAACGGGAGGGGACCCATGACAAGAACCACGACGATGGCGGCGCTGGCCGTCCTGGCCCTGCAGACCGCCGCGCCGGCCACGGCCCAGGACGTCGCGCCGAAGCGCCCCTCGCTGGAGGTGCTGGAGCGGATCATCGAGACGCGCACGCCGCAGACGCGCGTCGAGGCGCCGGATCACGACCGCATCACCGCCCGTCGCATCGACATCGTCGACGCCGACGGGACCATCCGCATGACCCTCTCGGGCGCCACGCCCGCTCCGATCATCGACGGCATCCAGTACAAGCGCGCCTTCAACGTCGCCGGGCTGATCCTTTATGACGACAAGGGCAGCGAGCGCGGCGGCTTCGGCACCGCCGACGTGGACGGGGGCATGGCGGTGCTGGCCCTGGATCACCCGGCCATGGACGCCATCGGCTGGCGCGTCTCGCCCGACGGCGCGGTCAGCTTCGTCATCAACCAGGCCCCGCCCCTGATCCGCGAGCCGGGTCTGGGCGACGCCCTGGTGCCGGGGGTGCAGACGCCGACGCGCATGCGCCTGTCGGTCGCCGCCGACGGCACGCCTGCCGTCGCCCTGTCCGACCGGAACGACAAGCCGCGCGTGCGCATGACGGTGACGGAGGAGGGCTTCGGCGCCATCCAGTTCCTGAACGCTGCGGGCGACGTGATCCACACCCTGGCGCCCGAGGCCGATCTGCCCTGATCTGACTTAAAGAACGGCGCTCTTGCAGTTTGATTGAGTTCGTGATTTGTTCTCATTCAGACAGAGGGAGCGAGGGCATGGTCGCGCGGGTGGTGACGGTCGCATTCGACGGGGTCGAGGCGCGACGGGTCGATGTCGAGGTGCAGCAGGTGGCGACGCCCGCCGGCGCCTTCGCCATCGTCGGCCTGCCCGACAAGGCGGTGGCCGAGAGCCGGGAACGGGTGCGCGGCGCCTTTGCGGGCATCGGCCTGGCCCTGCCGCCCAAGAAGGTCATCGCCAACCTGGCCCCCGCCGACCTGCCCAAGGAAGGCAGCCATTTCGACCTGCCCATCGCCTTGGCCCTGCTGGCCTCCATAGGCGTGATCGCGCCCGACGCCCTGGACGGCTGGGCGGCGGTCGGCGAATTGGGTCTGGACGGTCAGATCGCGGCGGTCGGCGGCACGCTGCCGGCGGCGATGGCGGCGGGCGCCATGGGGTTGGGTCTCATCTGCCCCGAGGCCAATGGACCTGAGGCCGCCTGGGCCGGCGACACCGCCATTCTGGCGCCGCGATCCCTGATCGGCCTGATCAATCATTTCCGGGGCACGCAGATCCTGCGCGCGCCTGAACCCGGCCCGGTGACGGCAGGCGGCGCCGTGCCCGACCTGCGCGAGGTCAAGGGTCAGGAAAGCGCCAAGCGGGCGCTGGAGATCGCGGCGGCGGGCGGCCACAACCTGCTGTTCATCGGCCCGCCCGGATCGGGCAAGTCGATGATGGCCCAGCGGCTGCCCGGCCTGCTGCCGCCGCTGACGCCGCAGGAACTGCTGGAGACCTCCATGGTCTGGTCGGTGGCCGGCCTGATCCAGCGCGGCGCCCTGACCCGCGACCGACCCTTCCGCTCGCCGCATCATTCCGCCTCCATGGCCGCCCTGACCGGCGGCGGGCTGCGGGCCAAGCCGGGCGAGGCCTCCCTGGCTCACAACGGCGTCCTCTTCCTCGACGAACTGCCCGAATATTCGGCCCAGGCGCTCGACAGCCTGCGTCAGCCGCTGGAGACGGGCGAGATCGTGGTGGCGCGGGCCAACGCCCATGTCCGCTACCCGGCGCGGTTCCAGCTGGTGGCGGCGATGAACCCCTGCCGCTGCGGTCTTGGCGGATCGGGACGGGGCGCCTGCGGCAAGGCTCCGCGCTGCCAGCGTGACTATCAGAACCGCATCTCCGGTCCGATGTTCGACCGCATCGACCTGACGGTCGAGACGCCGCCCGTGACCGCCGCCGACATGGCCCTGCCGCCGCCCGCCGAAGGCACGGCCGAGGCCGCCGCCCGCGTGGCGACCGCCCGCGCCCAGCAGGAGGAGCGGGTCCGTGCGGCGGGCTTCGATCCGGTGAAGGCCCGCGATCAGGCCATCAACGCGCGCGCTTCGGGCGAGACCCTGGATCGCTTCGCCACGCCCGACGACGCCGGTCGCGCCCTCTTGATGCGGGCGGGCGAGGCGGGGGGGCTGACCGCGCGCGGCTGGACCCGAACCCTGCGGCTGGCGCGGACTATCGCCGATCTCGACGGCTCGACCGGGGTGCTGCGTCGCCACGTCGCCGAGGCCCTGATGTATCGCCGCACGACCGTCGGAGCCCAGGGCGATTTCGACCGCCAGACGGCGCATCGCAGCGAGGCGCAGGCCTTCTGAAGTCTGAAATCCTCGTTCGGCCACGCTTAACCCTTGGGCGCTAGGGTGGTCGCTATGGCCCAGGCACGCAGAACGCACGCACCGACCGAGATCACGCCCGCCGCCCCCCCCGGAGCGCCCTCGGACGCGCCGGAACAGCAGTTTCTGCGGCTGATGAGCCATGAGATGCGCACCCCTCTGAACGGGGTGATCGGCATGCTGGGCCTGCTGTCGCGGACCAAGCTGGACGGCGCCCAGCGCGCCTATGCTGAGGCGGCGCAGAAGTCGGCGGAACACCTGCTGGGCCTGGTCAACGATCTGCTGGACTTCGCCCGGCTGGAGGCCGGGGCGCTGGAGTTTGATCCCGCCCCCGTCGATCTGGAAGGCCTGACGCGCGGCGTGGCCGAACTGCTCAGCCCCAGGGCCCACGACAAGGGGCTGGAGATCGCCTGGTCCGTCGCCGCCGACGCGCCCGACATCATCGCCGACGAGGGGCGGCTGCGTCAGGTTCTGTTCAATCTGGCAGGCAACGCCGTGAAATTCACCGACCGGGGCGGGGTGCGCCTGATGGTCGAGCGCGCCGGCGGAACCGCCGCGCGTCCGCGTCTGGCCTTCGTCGTCGACGACACCGGCCCCGGCGTGCCGGAAGAGGCGCGAACCCGTATCTTCGACGAGTTCGGCCACGCCGACGCCTCCGACGCCGCCCGCTTTGACGGCGCGGGTCTGGGCCTGGCCGTGGTCCGTCGCCTGGCCCAGGCCATGGGCGGGACCGTGACCGTCGCCGACCGCCCTGACGGCCCCGGCGCCCGCTTCCGCTTCGAGGCGCCCTTTCCAACCGCCGGAACCGAGCCGCGCGCCCGCGCTCTGGAGGGCGTCGTCGTGGCGGTGCGCACGCCCGATCCTTTCGTACGTCAGGCGGCGACGGCCCAGATCGAGGCCTCCGGCGGCCGCGTCGCGCGCCAAGCGGGCGTGACACTGATCGATCACGCCATGGCCGAGGACGGCGCCCTGATGGTGCGCCCGTCGCAGGGCGAGGCCATCATCCTGCTCAAGCCCAGCGAACGCGATCTGGTGGATCGCTACCGGGCGGCGGGTTTCCACGGCTATCTGATCAAGCCGCTGCGCCGCGCTTCATTGGCCGAACGGGTGCTGGCTGCTGCGGGGCGGCGCAAGGGCCTGACCGTCGCCGTCGGGCGGGCTCAGGACGACGACCGCGTCACGCCTGTGGCCTTCAAGGGCCTGCGGGTCCTGCTGGTCGAGGACAATCCGGTCGGCGCCCTCCTGGCCAAGACCCTGCTGCGCCGCGAAGGCTGCGTGGTCCAGACCGCCGCCGACGGCCATGAGGCCTTGTTGACCCTGAAAGAGGCCCGCTTCGATCTGATCTTCATGGACATGCGCATGCCGCGCATGGACGGCCCCGCCGCCGTTCGCGCTCTGAGGGCGCGCGGCGAGCGCACCCCTATCGTGGCCCTGACCGCCAACGCCTTCGCCGAGGACCGCATCGCCTGTCTGGAGGCCGGCATGAACGACCATCTTACCAAGCCGCTGGAGGCTGACGCCCTGCGCGCCGCCCTGACCCGCTGGACGAACGTCGGCAACCGCGCCAAGGTCGGCGCTCAGTAACCACGACCGCCCGTTTTCCGGCGGCGTCCGCCGGAGACCTGCATGACCGATACGAAGACGCCCGCTTCCGAGGTTGCGGCCCTGCAGCCGTCGCCGAAAGGCCTGGGCGTTCTGAAGGCGGCGTTTCACGAGCGACGCACCTTGGCCATGCTGCTGCTGGGCTTTTCCGCCGGCCTGCCCTTCGCCATGCTGTTCGGCACCTTGAACGCCTGGCTGTCGGATGCCGGCGTGTCGGTGGCCACTATCGGCATCCTGTCCTGGGTCGGCTTGTTCGGCGCCTTCAAATTTCTCTGGTCGCCTTCGGTCGGCCTGACGCCGCCGATCATCGGCAGGATGGGGCGGCGTCGGTCGTGGCTGATCCTGTGTCAGGTCGTTGTGGTGGGGGCGCTGCTGACCATCGCCTTGTCGCATCCGGGCACGGGCGCGATCGCCGTGCTGGCGGGCGCGGCGGCGCTCGGTGCCTTCGCCTCGGCCACACAGGACATCGTCATCGACACCTGGCGAATCGAGGTCGCCGACGAACGCGTGCCAGTGGACCTGCTGTCGACGGTCTATCAATTGGGTTTCCGCACTGCGGCCCTGATCGGCGGGGCGGGCGCCCTGGTTCTGGCGGACACCCTGGGCTGGTCGGCGACCTTTGTCATCGGCGCCGGTCTGATGGGCCTGGGGCTGTTGGGCACGCTGATCGCGCCCGAGCCCAAGCCGGCGCCCAGGCAGGCCATCGCCCGCGAACGCATCGGTTCGCCGCGTCTGCGCATGATGGCGCTGGCCGCCACCCTGCTTGCCTGGGCCTGGGCCGCCTTCATGCTGATCCGCTTCATGGTCACGGCGCTAAGCGTCACGCCGGCGCCGAGCGCGGGCGAGTTCACCGCCACCTGGGGCCCGTGGATCGTCGGCGGCGCCGTCATCCTGCCCGCAGCCCTGGCCGGGCTGATTGTCTGGCGGGGCGGCAAGACTGGGCCGGTTCAGGTGGAACGCGACGCGCCGCCGTTCTTGAACACCCTCTACGACGCCATTCTGGCGCCTCTGGTTGAGTTGATGGGGCGTCTGGGCTGGGGCGCGATCATCGTCCTGGGCCTGATTCTGACCTACCGCATCACCGACGGCGTCTGGGGGCCGTTCGCCTTCCCCTTCTACATGGGCGACACAGGCGGAGCCCTGGGGCACACCAAGACCGAGATCGCCCTGGCCTCCAAGACCTTCGGCGTGGTCATGACCATCCTCGGCATCGGGCTCGGCGGTTGGGCCCTGCTCGTTATTGGGCGGATGGCCAGTCTGCTGCTGGGCGCCGCCTTGTCGGCGGCCACCAATCTGCTGATGATGGATCTGGCTCTGGGCGCGCCGGTCATCCACGGTTTCATGCAGATCAGCGGCCTCTACAAGCTGTTCGGCCTGTTCCACGTGGGCGAGCCTCTGGCGCGTTTGATGCTGGCCATTGCGGGCGAGAACATCGCCGGCGGTTTCGCGGGCGCGGCCTTCGTCGCCTATCTGTCGGCCTTGTCGAACAAGATGTTCGGCGCCGTCCAATTCGCGGTGTTCACTTCGCTGGCCCTGCTGATCGGGACTCTTGGTCGGGGGGCTCTGGGCGAATTGATCGAGCATCAGGGCTATGCCGCCATGTTCGTCATCGCCGCCTGGCTGGGCGTCATCGCCGTCGTCTTCTGCGCGATGGAGTGGGTGCGTCTGACGGCCGAGCGTCGCCGTCTGAACCTGGAAACCTGACGCCCAAACGCAAAGAGGCGGCCCGAAGGCCGCCTCTCAACGTCTTGTCGGCTTTGAGCGGTCAGTCCTCGACCGATGCCCCCTCGGCGTAGGCGGCGAAGGTGGCGGCGGTGATGATCTCGTTGACCGAGGCGCCCAGGGGCACGATCTGCACCGACTTCTCCAGGCCGACCAGCAGCGGGCCGATCACCGTGGCGCCGCCCAGCGACTGCACCAGGCGGGTCGAGATGGCCGCCGAATGGATGGCCGGCATGACCAAGACGTTGGCGTCGCCGGTCAGGCGCATGAAGGGATAGTTGGCGCGCGCCTCGGGGTTCAGCGCCAGTTCGGGCGGCATTTCGCCTTCGTATTCGAAGTCGACGTCCATGGCGTCCAGGATGCGGATGGCCTCGCGGACCTTCTCGCCGCGATCGCCGGGGGGATCGCCGAAGGTCGAGTAGGACAGGAAGGCCACGCGCGGCTTGCGGCCCAGCTTCTTGACCGTGGCGGCCGCCTTGATGGCGATCTCGGCCAGTTCGGCGGCGTTGGGCAGTTCATGGATCGAGGTGTCGGCCACGAACAGGGTGCGGCCCTTGGCCAGCAGGATCGACAGGCCGATCATGCGATCCGTGACGTCCAAGACGCGGCGGACCTCTTTCAGGGCCATGTTGAAGTTGCGGGTCACGCCGGTGACCATGCAGTCGGCCTGACCGCGCGCGATCATGGTGGCGCCGAAATAGTTGCGGTCCTGATTGATCATGCGCTGCACGTCGCGACGCAGATAGCCGCGACGGTTCAGGCGCTCGTACAGCCAGTCGGTGTATTCGGCGTTGTGACCCGAGGTGCGGGCGTTGACGATCTCGATACCCAGTTCGTCGAAGTTCAGGCCCGCCTCGGCGGCGTTCTGACGGATCAGGTCCTCGCGCCCGACCAGCAGGGGCGTGCCCAGCTCAGCCTGCTTGAAGGCCCAGGCGGCGCGGATGACCGACTGCTCCTCGCCCTCGGCGAAGACCACCCGCTGCTTGGGTCCCGAGCGCACGGCCGAAGAGATCTTCTGCATCAGGGCGGCGGACGGATCGACCCGCTGCTTCAGCGCGATGCGATAGGCGTCCATGTCCTCGATCGGCCTGCGGGCCACGCCGGTGTCCATCGCCGTCTGGGCGATGAAGGGCGGGATGTACCAGATCAGGCGCGGATCGAACGGGGTCGGGATGATGTATTCCGGGCCGAACTTCAGCTTGCGACCGCGATAGGCGGCGGCGACTTCGTCCGGCACGTCCTCGCGGGCCAGCGCCGCCAGGGCGTGGGCGCAGGCGATCTTCATCTCGTGGTTGATCTGGCGCGCGCGCACGTCCAGCGCGCCCCGGAACAGATAGGGGAAGGCCAGGACGTTGTTGACCTGGTTCACATAGTCCGAGCGGCCGGTGGCGATGATGGCGTCCGAGCGCACCGACTTGACGTCTTCCGGGGTGATTTCCGGGTCGGGGTTGGCCATGGCGAAGATGATCGGCTTGGGCGCCATGGAGGCGACCATCTCCTTGCTGATCGCGCCCTTGGCCGACAGACCCAGCACCACGTCGGCGCCGACCATGGCCTCGGCCAGGGTGCGCAGGGGCGTGTCGGTGGCGTGCGCCGCCTGCCATTGCGAAACGTTGTCGCGGCCCTTGTAGATGACGCCCTGACGATCGCAGATGACGGTGTTTTCGGCTTTGACCCCGGCGGCCTTCATCAGGGCGATGGACGACAGGCCCGCGGCCCCGGCGCCCGACAGGACCACCTTGACGTCTTCCAGCTTCTTGCCGGCGACATGGCAGGCGTTGATCAGGGCGGCGGTCGAGATGATGGCCGTGCCGTGCTGGTCGTCATGGAAGACGGGGATGTCCAGCAGGTCCTGAAGCTGGGCCTCGATCTCGAAGCATTCCGGGGACTTGATGTCCTCCAGGTTGATGCCGCCCCAGGTGTCGCCGATGTTCTTGACCACGGTGACGAACTCGTCCGGGTCGGTGGTCTTCACCTCGACGTCGAAGCTGTCGACGTCGGCGAAGCGTTTGAACAGGACCGACTTGCCCTCCATCACCGGCTTGGAGGCCATGTGACCGAGGTTGCCCAGGCCGAGGATGGCCGTGCCGTTCGAGATGACGGCGACCAGATTGCCCTTGGCGGTATAGTCATAGGCCTTGTCCGCATCGGCGGCGATGGCCAGGACCGGCACGGCCACGCCCGGCGAATAGGCCAGCGACAGGTCGCGCTGGGTCGCCATCGGCTTGGTCGGGGCCATGGAGATCTTGCCCGGCGTCGGCGTGCTGTGGAACTCCAGAGCGTCGTCGTCGGAGAAGGTCTGTTTGTCGGTCAATTCGGGCATTTCGATCTCGGGAAGGGCAGGCGCCCGTCGTTCCTAGATCGTGGGAGGGGTGGGGACAACCGTTGACGCAGCGTCAGGCCGACGATTGCTCAGCTTTGTGGCAATAGCCCCGTACGCTCGATCTCGACAGGGCCGGTCATGAAGACGTGGCCGGACGCCTCGTCCCAGTCGATGGTCAGTTCCCCGCCGTCGACCACGACGGTCGCCTTGCGGTCGGTCAGGCCGCGTCGGGCGGTCGCCACCAAGGCGGCGCAGGCGCCGGTGCCGCAGGCCAGGGTCAGCCCCGCGCCGCGCTCCCAGACCCGCAGCCGGATATGATTGCGGTCGATGACCTTGGCGAAGCCGACGTTGACGCCTTCCGGGAACAGCGGGTGATGCTCGATCAACGAGCCCGAGCCGCGCACGAAGGCGTCGTCCTGCTGGTCGGTGAAGAAGACCACGTGCGGATTGCCCATGGAGACCGCGCCGGGCGTGTGCAGCAGCGGCGCATCAATTGGTCCGACCTGAAGTTCGATGCCGCGCGTGTCCATCTCCTCGGCCAGCGGGACCTCGGTCCAGTCGAGGCGGGGTTGGCCCATGTCCACCGTCACCTGATGATCGCCTGCCCGCCGCGCCGTCGTCGGTCCGGCGAGGGTGTCGATGATCACTTCTTCCTTGTCGGTGGCTTCCAGCAGCAGCCAGCCGACGCAGCGCAGGGCGTTGCCGCAGGTCTGCACCATCGAGCCGTCGGCGTTCCATACGCGCATGAAGGCGTCCGCCGTCTCGGAAGGCTCGACGCCGATCAGTTGGTCGCAGCCCCCGGTCGGCGACGCGGGGTCGCACAGGGCGCGCACCTGATCCTCGGTCGGATGAAAGCCCTCCTCGAAGGCCTGGACGACGATGAAGGCGTTTCCGGCGCCGTTCATGCGGATATAGGGGCGGGGCGTGTGGCTCATGACGGCCTTCATATAGGATTTCTCGCCAGTTCATGTATCGCTGGCGTCGATGACGTCCGAACACAGCGACAGCGGCAAACACCAGGGTCTGAGGCTGAGGGCGCGGCTACGCTATCTCTATCACGGGACCCAGCCCAAGGCGGTCAAGTTCCGCCTGATGGTCATCGTCATCGACATCGCCATCATCGGCTTCTTCCTGGCCACGCCGATCCTGAAGGAGGCGGGCTGGGTCTTCTACGTCGCCGACTATGTCGTCGCCACCATCCTGGGCCTGGACCTGGCGGCGCGGGCCTATGCCTATTCCGACATCAAGGACTGGCTGAAGCGGCCGATTGTCTGGATCGACCTGTTCGTCCTGGCCACCCTGCTCTTCCCGGTCTGGCTGGCCAACCTCGGCTTCCTGCGGCTGCTGCGATTGTGGAGCCTGCTGAACAGCGACCTGTTCTGGCGCACCATCGGTCGCCGGTTCGACGACACGCGGGTCGAGGAAATCACCCGAGCCCTGGCCGCTCTGATCACCTTCGTCTTCGTCGTGACCGGCTTCGTCTATGCCTATTTCCGGGGCAAGGCCGAGCACATCAACGGCTATCTGGACGCCCTCTATTTCACTGTGGCGACGCTGACGACCACAGGGTTCGGCGACATCACCCTGCCGGGCAACGGAGGGCGGGTCGTCTCCATCATCGTCATGCTGGTGGGCATCACCCTGTTCATCCGCCTGGCCCAGACCCTGATCCGGCCGCACAAGGTCAAGTTCCCCTGCCCCGTCTGCGGCCTGCAGAAGCACGACCCCGACGCTGTCCACTGCAAGGCCTGCGGCGAGATTCTGTGCATCCCGGACGACGGCGCCTGATCGCCCTGCGACCAAAGATGACAGGCTTGTAAGATTTCCGCCGCTTGCCGCCGCCGTCGCCTCTCGCCAAGGTGCCGACAAATTTCGTTGGGGCCCAATTCTGTTGGGAATGAAAACATGATCCGCACTCTGGCGTCCGCCGCCGCCCTTCTTCTCGCCGCCGGAGCCGCACCCGTCGCCATGGCCCATTCGTCTGAAACGCCCGCCGCCGCCGCATCCACGCCGGGCTTTGCGACCAGCGAGGCGACCGACCCCTATATCTGGCTGGAAGAGGTCGAGGGCGAGCGCGCCATGGACTGGGTCAAGGCCCACAACGCGACCTCGCTGGGCACGCTGCAAGGCGACCCGCGCTATGAAACCCTGCACCAGCAGGCCCTGGACATCGTCCAGTCGCGCGACCGCATCCCCTCGCCGGGCTTCACCCACGACGGCCACGTCGACAACTTCTGGCAGGACGCCGAGCACGTGCGCGGCATCTGGCGCCGCACGACTCTGGACTCCTATCGCACCGACGCCCCGACCTGGGAGACCATCCTCGACATCGACGCTCTGTCGGCCGCCGAGGGCAAGAACTGGGTCTATAAGGGCGCGACCTGCCTGGCGCCCGAGGAACGCTACTGCCTGCTGTCCCTCTCCGACGGCGGCAAGGACGCGGTGACGATCCGCGAGTTCGACAGCGTGACCAAGACCTTCGTGGACGGCGGTTTCAACCTGCCGGAATCCAAGGGCGGCGTGACATGGATCGACAAGGACACGGTCCTGATCTCGCGCGACTTCGGCGAGGGCTCGCTGACGGACTCGGGCTATCCGCGCACCGTCCGCCTGATGAAGCGCGGCCAGAGCGTCGATCAGGCGGTCGAGGTCTTCGCCGGCCAGAAGACCGACGTCTCCGTCTCCGGCTACACCCTGCGCGACGCGGACGGCGTGGTGCAGGCCGTGCTGCTCAACCGCGGGATCAACTTCTACGAAAGCGAAACCTGGCGCCTGAACGCCGACGGCACGACGACCCAGCTGGCCCTGCCGCTCAAGTCCAGCATCAACGCCCTGGTCGCCGGCCAGATGGTGGTGACGACGGATCAGGACTGGACCGCGCCCTCGGGTCAGGAATTCAAGACCGGCGACGTCATCGCCTGGAACCTGCAAGCCTGGCTGGCCGATCCCAAGACCCCCGCGCAACTGGTCATCCGTCCGGGCGAGCGCGAGGCGATCGAGGGCATCAACGCCACCCGCAACACCCTGGTCGTGGCGCTGTATGAAAACGTGCGCGGCTCAGTCTACGTCTATCGTCCGAACCCTGCTGGTGAATGGGCGCGTAACCGTCTGGACCTGCCGCAGAACGTCACCGTCGGCGTCGGCTCGGCCTCGGAACAGGACGACAAGATCTTCGTCAGCGTCGCCGGCTATCTGAACCCGTCCAGCCTCTATCTGGCTGATGCGGCGACCGGCGCGGTCAGCCTGACCAAGTCCCTGCCCGCCAAGTTCGACGCGACCGGCATGAAGGTGGATCAGTTCGAGGCCCGTTCGGCCGACGGCACCATGATCCCCTATTTCGTCGTCCATAAGGACGCCATGGCCATGGACGGGTCCAACCCAACGCTGCTCTACGGCTACGGCGGCTTCCAGTCGTCGCTGCTGCCGGGCTATTCGCCGACGGTCGGCAAGCTGTGGCTGGAGCGCGGCGGCGTCTATGTCATCGCCAATACGCGCGGCGGCGGCGAGTTCGGACCCAAGTGGCACCAGGCGGCCCAGCAGGAAAACCGCCAGCGCGCCCACGAGGACTTCCAGGCCGTGGCCCAGGACCTGATCACGCGCGGCATCACCAGCCAGCCGCACCTCGGGATCATGGGTGGCTCGCAAGGCGGCCTGTTCATGGGGGCCATGCTGACCCAGCGCCCGGACCTGATCAACGCCGCCGTCATCCAGGTGCCCCTGTTCGACATGCTGCGCTTCCACAAGCTGCTGGCCGGCGCCTCGTGGATCGGCGAATACGGCAACCCGGACATCCCCGAACAGCGCGCCTGGATCGAGCAATACTCGCCTTATCAGCGCCTGGCGGCGGGCCAGCCCTATCCCGAGGTCTTCATCCACACCTCGACCAAGGACGACCGCGTCCACCCCGGTCACGCCCGCAAGGCGGCGGCGCGTCTGGAGGAACTGGGCTACCCGGTCCTCTTCTATGAAAACACCGACGGCGGCCACGCCGCCGGCGCCAACCTGCGCGAAACGGCCCGCCGCATCGCGCTGGAATACACCTATCTGACGCGCCGCCTGATGGACGAACCGGCGAAGCCGTAACCCCTCCCCGCTCATCCCCGCGGAGGCGGGGACCCAGGTTTGAGCCTCACGCTCAGACCTGGGATACGAGCGAGCGTCACAGCGGCGGCTGGTTGAGCCAAAGTTCTGGGTCCCCGCCTCCGCGGGGATGAGCGGAGAAAATCATGAAGTCCCTGTTCCTGTCCGCCGCCCTGCCGGTGCTTATCCTCGCCGCGGGTCCCGCCCTGGCCCTGGCGCCGACCGACCCGACCGCCGCCGCCGCGACCAATCCCCCGCCGCACTTCCCGCGCGACCTGTCGCCCGAGGGGGTCAAGGCCGCCGACGATCACCTGGCGCTGGAAGAGGTGGACGGGGCCGAGGCGCGGGCCTTCGTCGCCGCTTCGAACGAGAAGGCGTTGGCCGCCCTGACCGGCGACCGCCGCTACGAGCCCTTCCGCCAGCAGGCCGAGGCTATCCTGACGGCCACCGACCGCATTCCCGGCGTCAACTTCCTGGGCGAAGGCCTCGGCAACTTCTGGCAGGACGCAGCCAATCCCAAGGGCGTCTGGCGTCGCACGACCCTTGACAGCTATCGCACCGCCCAGCCCCAGTGGGAGACGCTGATCGACATCGACGCCCTGGCCAAGGCTGAGGGCCGCGACTGGGTGTTCAAGGGCGCCGACTGCCTGGCCCCGGACGAGACCCGCTGCCTGATCAACCTGTCGGACGGCGGCAAGGACGCCGTGACAGTCCGCGAGTTCGACCTGACGACCAAGACCTTCGTCGAGAACGGTTTCGTCATCCCCGAAGGCAAGCACCGCCTGACCTGGCTGGATCGCGACACCCTGCTGATCGCCACCGACTTCGGTCCCAACACCATGACGGAGTCGGGCTATCCCTTCATCGTCAAATCCCTGAAGCGCGGGCAGCCTCTGGCCCAGGCGACCGAGGTCTATCGCGGCCAGCAGTCCGACGGCGGCTACGGCGTCTCGCCCATGGTCTTCCGTGATAAGGCCGGCGCGGTCGAGGCCGTCCTGTTCAGCCGCCCGCTGGACACCTTCCGCTCGGAAATCTGGCGTCTGGCGGACGGCAAGCCGGTCAAGCTGAACCTGCCGGAACGCGTCGCTGTCGAAGGCGTCATGGCCGGCAATCTGATCTTCTCGCCGGATCAGGCCTGGAGCTTCGACGGTCAGGACTATGCCGCCGGTTCCCTGCTGTCCCTGCCGCTCGGGGTTCTGGGACCTGTCCGGCTCGATATCGCCATCGGCGCCCAGCGGGCGACCGTCTTCACGCCTTCGCCGCGCCAGTCGCTGCAAAACGTGACGGTCTTCTCTGACAGCATCGTCACGGTGATCGCCGACAACGTCGTCGGCACGCTGAAGCGCTTCACCCCGAGCGCGAACGGCTGGACCGTGACCGAACTGGCCGTCCCCGCCAACAGCGCTGTGGGTCTGGGCGACAGCTCCAAGTCGAAGGGCCAGGTCTTCGTCTCGACGCAGGGCTTCCTGACGCCGCCGACCCTCAGCCTGGCCGACGTCGCCGCCGCCGCCCTGACCGAGCTGAAGTCGGCCCCGGCCAAGTTCGACGCCTCGACCCATGTGGTCGAGCAGTTCGAGGCGACCTCGAGCGACGGGACGAAGATCCCCTACTTCGTCACCCGGCCCAGGGACCTGGCGATGGACGGGACCGGCCCGACCATCCTGTTCGGCTACGGCGGCTTCCAGGCCAGCTTCCCGCCCGCCTACAAGCCCGAGATGGGCAAGCTCTGGCTCGAAAACGGCGGCGTCTTCGTCCAGGCCAATATCCGCGGCGGCGGCGAGTTCGGTCCCGCCTGGCACCAGGCGGCCCTGCGTGAGGACCGCCAGCGCGCCTTCGACGACTTCGCCGCCGTGGCCCGCGATCTGGAACAGCGCAAGATCACCAGCCCGCGCCACCTGGGCATCTATGGCCGCTCGAACGGCGGGGTCCTGACGAGCGTGTCGATCACCCAGCACCCGGAACTGTTCAATGCGGCGGTGATCGAGAGCCCGCTGATCGACATGCTGCGCTATCAGGACCTGCCCGCCGGCGCCTCGTGGATCGGCGAATACGGCGATCCGCGCATCCCCGCCGACGCCGAATTCATCGCCCGCTACTCGGCCTATCAGCAGCTGCGGCCCGAGGCGAAGTACCCGCGCGTCTACATCACCACCAATACGCGCGACGACCGGGTCCACCCCGGCCACGCCCGCAAGTTCGCCGCGCGCCTGGGCGAGCAGGGCCATGACCACCTCTATTTCGAGGACACGGCCGGCGGTCACTCCAACGACGCCGACCCGGTCGCCAACGCCCGCCGCTGGGCCCGGCACTACGTCTATCTCAGCCAGCAGTTGATGGACTGAGCCCGCGCGTCATCCCGGAAGCGGCGCAGCCGCTATCCGGGACCGCTAGGGGCGCTGACGTCTGCGTCTTGGGCGGTCCCGGCTCTCCGCTTCGCTGCGGCCGGGATGACGTGAAGGGAGCGCGGCCTCAAGCAGCCCGAAGGGCGATAGGCCAAGGATAATGTCCTTCACGGTTTTATGAGCGGCGCGGACGGATCGAGGGGCTAGGATCGCCAGATGACGGCACGGGGTTCGATCAGGTTTGGGGTGATGGCGGCGGCCCTCGCGGGCGTCGGCCTTCTGACCGCCGCGGCCTCGCCGCCGCGCGAGCGCGACGCGACGGTCCAGCCGGTGGTGGTCGAGCTGTTCACCGCCCAGGGCTGCTCCGGCTGCCCCGACGCCAACCGCACCCTGGAGGCAGTGGCCAATGAGCCAGGCGTCATCGCCCTGACCTACGGCGTGGGTTACTGGGATTATCTCGGCTGGTCCGACACCTTCGCCAAACCCGAGTTCGCCGCCCGTCAGCAGGCCTATCGTCAGGCGCTGAGGTTGAGGAACGTCTCGACGCCCCAGGTGGTGATCGACGGTCGTCGTCACCTGTCGGGGGCCCGCCCGCCTGAGCTTCAGGCCGCCATCGACGCCGAGGCCGCCGCCCGCCTGTGGCCGCCCGAGATCGAGTTCCGCGAAACCGGCGACCGGGTCGGCGTCGGCTCGGGCCGACCCCCCGTCGGCGGCGCCGAGGTCATGGCCGTGGTCTATCAACCTGGCCTGCAGACGGTCGAGGTCAAACAGGGCGACAATCGCGGCCAGGCCGTGCGCCACGTCAATGTGGTGCGCGAAATACGACGACTGGGCGACTGGACCGGGCGTCCGGTTCTTTTTGCTCTTCCGGCCGATTCCGCCTCTGAAGACAACGTCGTAGTGCTGGTTCAGGCCAAGACGGACCGCCGCATTCTGTCGGCGGCTCGTCGGTCGGAACCGAGGGCCGATTGAACCGCTGACGGAAAGCGGTTAAAGGCCCGCCGCTCTTGATGGGCGCGCCCTTCGCGCGACCCGGAGGTTATGCATGGCTGGGGACACGCCCCGTGGCGACGTGAACGCGTCCGCCGCAAACGCTTCCGAACAACCGAACGCCGGGACTCCCTCTCCGCCCCACCAGGGCGCAGGGCACGGCAAGGCGACGCATCGCGCCCTGATTCTGGGCGCCATCGGCGTGGTCTTCGGCGACATCGGCACCAGTCCGATCTACGCCCTGCGCGAGGCCATCGGCCACGCCCAGAAGGGCGTCGGCGGCGAACTGGCCATCATCGGCGTGGTCTCCCTGGCCTTCTGGGCCCTGATGATCGTGGTGACGTTCAAATACGTCATGTTCCTGATGCGGGCCGACAACAAGGGCGAGGGCGGCACCCTGTCGCTGATGGCCCTGGCCCAGCATGCGGTCGGCCGACGCAGCGCCTGGCTGTTCATTCTCGGCGTCTGCGGCGCGGCCCTGTTCTACAGCGACGGCGTCATCACCCCGGCCATCTCGGTGCTGTCGGCGGTCGAGGGTCTGAAGGACGCGCCGGGCCTGAACGGCGAGCTGGACCCCTTCATCCTGCCGATCTCGGCGGGCATCCTGATCGCCCTGTTCATGGTCCAGTCGCGCGGCACCGCCGGTCTGGCCAAGTTCTTCGGCCCCATCACCGCCGTCTGGTTCCTCAGCCTGGGCGTGATGGGTCTGATGCACATTTTCGACGACATCTCGATCCTGCGCGCCCTGTCGCCGACCTATGGCGTCCAGCTGCTGCTCAAGGACGGCTTCCTCGGCTTCGTCATCCTCGGCAGCGTCTTCCTGGCCGTCACGGGGGCCGAGGCCCTCTATGCGGACATGGGTCATTTCGGCAAGGCGCCGATTCGTCAGGGCTGGCTGTTCGTGGTCCTGCCCTGTCTGACGCTCAACTATCTGGGCCAGGGCGCCTTCCTGCTGGCCAACCCCGGCGCGGCCGACAACCCGTTCTGGAACATGGTGCCGCAGATGGTCTACTGGCCCATGCTGATCCTGGCCACGGCGGCCACGGTCATCGCCAGCCAGGCCGTCATCACCGGCGCCTTCTCGGTGACGCAACAGGCGGTCCAGCTGGGCCTGCTGCCGCGCATCGACATCCGCAACACCTCCGAGACCCTGGCCGGCCAGATCTATGTCCCGGCGGTCAACAGCCTGCTGATGATCGGGGTGCTGTTCCTGCTGCTGACCTTCCAGTCGTCGCATAATCTGACGGCGGCCTACGGCGTGGCCGTGACCGGCACCATGCTGGTCAATACCCTCATGGCCTGGTCGGTTGTGACCAAGAAGTGGAAGTGGCCGATGTGGGCGGTGCTGGGCACCCTGGTTCCCTTCGGCTTCATCGACGGCGTCTTCCTGACCTCCAACCTGCTCAAGATTCCGGACGGCGCCTGGATGCCGCTGGTTCTGGGCGGCGGCCTGGTGCTGATCATGTGGACGTGGGTGCGCGGCACCCAGATCCTGACCGAGAAGACCCGCAAGGACAGTCTGCCTCTCACCGACCTGATCGAGATGCTGAAGGCCCGTCCGCCGCACCGGGCGCCGGGCACGGCCATCTTCCTGACCTCGGACCCCGAGGTCGCGCCGGTGGCCCTGATGCACAACCTGAAGCACAACAAGGTGCTGCACGAGAAGAACGTCATCCTGACGGTCCACACCGCCGACCGCCCGCGCGTGTCCGACAGCCAGCGGGTGACGATGGAGCCGATCAGCGACGACTTCAAACGGCTGACCATCACCTACGGCTTCATGGAGACGCCGAACGTGCCGCGCGCGCTCGGCCTGTGCCGCAAGCAGGGGCTGAAGTTCGACATCATGTCGACCAGCTTCTTCCTGGGCCGTCGTTCCGTGGTCGCTTCCGCGCGTCAGGGGATGCCTCTCTGGCAGGACAAGCTGTTCATCTTCCTGATGCGCAACGCCGCCAATCCGACCGACTTCTTCCATATCCCGCCCGGCCGCGTGGTCGAGCTGGGCACGCAGGTTTCCGTATGAGTGGTGGTACGCCCAAGGGTAAGAGTTCGGCGGCGCGCGGTCGCCGCATGGCCGAGAAATCGCGTCCGCGTCGCGAGGCCCAGCCCGAGATCGTCACCGATGATCCCCACGCCGACATCGGCGTGGAGGCTCGCCTGGTCGCGGGCATCCTGCTGAACGCCGCGCTGGAGAAGCGCACAGGTCTGGACGAGGCTCTGTCCCAGTCCCCGGCCAAGGATCTGGCGGGCCCCGACCGGGCCTTCGCCCGCGCCGTGGCCATGGCCGCCCTGCGTCGTCTGGGCGAGATCGACCAGATTCTGGACCGCCGCCTGCAAAAGGCGCCGCCGGCCCCAGTCCGCACCATCCTGCGCGTCGCCCTGGCCCAGACCCTGGTCCTGGGCACGCCCGCCTTCGCCGCCGTCTCCACCGCAGTCAAGCTGGCCGAGCGGGACGCCAAGACCCGGCCCTACAAGAACCTGGTCAACGCCGTGCTGCGCGGCGTGGACCGTGACGGTCCCGGCCTGACCACGGCCGAATCCAACCTGCCCGACTGGCTGGCCGCCCGCTGGAAGGCGACCTATGGCGAGGCCAACCTCATCGGTCTGGCCTTGGCCACCCGCGACGAGCCCGCCACCGATCTCAGCGCCAAACCCGGCGTCGATCTGGACGCCCTGGCTCAGGACGTCGAGGGCGAGGTCCTGCCTGGCGGCACGGTCCGCACCGGCAAGCGCGGCGATGTCGCCGGCTGGCCGGGCTTCGAGGCCGGCGACTGGTGGGTCCAGGACGCCGCCGCCGCCGTCCCCGCCCGCCTGCTGGCCGCCAAGGCCGGAGAGACGGTTCTGGACATGTGCGCTGCGCCCGGCGGCAAGACCCTGCAGCTGGCCGCCGCCGGCGCTGACGTTGTCGCTCTGGACCGTTCGGCGGCGCGCCTGAAGCGTCTGAAACAGAATTTCGACCGCACCGGCCTGCCGGTCGAGGTCGTGGCCGTTCCCGCCGAGGACTGGGAGGACGACCGCACCTTCGACGCGGTCCTGCTGGACGCCCCCTGCACCGCCACCGGCACCTATCGCCGCAACCCCGAAGTCCTGCGCGCCACCCGCCCCGCCGAGGTGGCCAAGCTGGCCGACGTGCAGCACCGTCTGCTGGACGTCGCCGCCGAGAAGGTGAAGCCCGGCGGCCGTCTGGTCTATTGCGTCTGCTCGCTAGAACGCGAAGAGGGCGAGACCCAGATCATCGCCTTCCTGCGCCGCAACCCGGCCTTCCGCACCGTCCCCGCCGTCCCCGCCGAGATCGGCGCCCCGGACGAGGCCCTGACCCCCGAAGGCTGGCTGCGCATCCTGCCCTCGCAATGGGCCGAACGCGGCGGCGTCGACGGCTTCTTCGTCGCGAAGCTGGAGCGCATCGAGGGCTAGGCTCCGTCGAGCCGTTTCAGGAATAGGTCGAGGCCCTCTCCCTCTCCGTCATCCTCGGGCTTGACCCGAGGATCGGGCGCCAGTCCGAACAGGCTGGGATAGAGGTCTTGCCACTCGGGGTTGGTCTTCTCGACCAATCCCAGCTTCCACGTGCGTTTCCAGCGTTTGAGCGCCTTCTCGCACCGGATCGCCTCGGTGACGAAGCCGTGCGTCTCGTACCAGACGAAGGTCTTACAACCGTAGCGTTGGGCGAAGCCTTCGACCCTGTCCTCGCGATGCTGGCGGATGCGTTCGTAGAGGTTCGACGTCATGCCGACGTAGAGGACGCCGAGCGGACGGCTGGCCAGGATATAGGCGGCGATGAAGGGGCGGCGCTCATTCATGGAACGTCGAGTGGCGGACAACTCGATCCTCGGGTCAAGCCCGAGGATGACGGTGTGTATGGCGCCAAGGGCTGACGCCGGGTCCCGATGGTGCTAGAGCGCGCGCCATCTCCCCGCCCCAGCTGTTAACGGACGCCGCCCATGCCCGCCGCTCCCGACTTTCCGCCCGCCCCGGACGCGATCAAACCTGTCCGCGCCCTGATTTCATTGTCGGACAAGGCCGGGCTGGAGGATGTCGCGCGCACCCTGGCCGGTCTCGGCGTCGAGCTGGTCTCGACCGGCGGCACCAAGGCGGCGATCGCGGGCTATGGCCTGCCGGTCAAGGACGTGGCCGATCTGACCGGCTTCCCGGAAATGATGGACGGCCGGGTCAAGACCCTGCACCCCGTCGTGCACGGCGGCCTGCTGGGCGTGCGCAACGCCTCGGCCCACGCCGCCGCCATGACCGAGCACAATATCGGCGCCATCGATATCGTCTGGATCGACCTCTATCCGTTCGAGAAGACGGTCGAGGACGGCGGCGGCTTTGAAGCGGCCATCGAGAACATCGACATCGGCGGCCCGGCCATGATCCGTTCGGGCTCCAAGAACCACGGCCACGTCGCCGTCGCCGTGGACTCGATCAGCATCGGCCTGATCATCGAGGCCCTGAAGGCCGACGGCGCGACCACGCTGGCCCTGCGCAAGCAACTGGCCGCCCGCGCCTTCGCCCGCACCGCCGCCTATGACGCCGCCGTCTCGTCCTGGTTCGCCGGCCAGTTGAACGACGCCGCCCCGGCCCGCAAGTCGATCGCCGGCTCGCTGGCCCAGACCCTGCGCTATGGCGAGAACCCGCACCAGACCGGCGCCTTCTACCGCACCGGCGAGAAGCGTCCGGGCGTGGCCTATGCGACGCAGGTCCAAGGCAAGGAGCTGGGCTACAACAACATCGCCGACGCCGACGCCGCCTATGAGCTGGTGGCCGAGTTCGAGAGCCCGGCCTGCGTCATCGTCAAGCACGCCAACCCCTGCGGCGTGGCCGTCGGCGCCACCCTGTCGGAAGCCTACGCCCGCGCGCTGGAATGCGATGCGGTGTCGGCCTTCGGCGGCGTCATCGCCGTCAACCGCCCGCTGAACGGCGAGGACGCCCGCGCCATCACCGGCATCTTCACCGAGGTCGTCATCGCCCCCGGCGCCGATGAAGAGGCCAAGGACGTCTTCGCCGCCAAGAAGAACCTGCGCCTGCTGATCACCGACGGCCTGCCCGACCCGCACGGCGCGGGCGAGGTTTTCCGCTCGGTGGCCGGCGGCTTCCTGGTTCAGTCGCGCGACCGCTCGCTGATCAAGCCGGAAGACCTGAAGATCGTCACGCGCCGCCAGCCGACGCCGACCGAGATCCAGGACATGCTGTTCGCCTTCACCGTGGCCAAGCACGTCAAGTCCAACGCCATCGTCTATGCCAAGGACGGCCAGACGGCGGGCATCGGCGCCGGCCAGATGAACCGTCGCGACAGCGCCCGCATCGCCGCCATCCGCGCCAAGGAAGCCGGCGAGGCCCATGCTTCAAGAGTGGGGGGCCTGGCCCATTCGCTGGCCCAAGGGTCCGCCTGCGCGTCGGAAGCCTTCTTCCCCTTCGCCGACGGCCTGCTGGAAGCCATCGCCGCCGGCGCCACGGCGGTGATCCAGCCGGGCGGCTCGATGCGCGACGCCGAGGTCATCGCCGCCGCCGACGAGAACAACATCGCCATGGCCTTCACGGGCGTGCGCGTCTTCCGGCACTAGGCAGGAAGGGCGCTAACGCGAGCGACGCGGTCGCACGCTGCTTGAGCGCAAGAAGAAGGGCGCTGCCGGTCGTCGGCAGCGCCCTTTTTCGTGGCCGATTTTTAGCGCCACACCTTCAACGCCGCTCATCCCGGCGGACGCCGGGACCCAGTGCTTTGGCTTCAGGCGTCGCGCCCAAGGATAGAGCTCAAGACTGGCGCTCTCACTGGATCCCGGCGTCCGCCGGGATGAGCGGGAGTGGAACGTCAGTCCTCGATTACCTCGTGCGCGCCCGCGCGGCCCAGGCGCCAGTAGCCGGCCACCTTCATCCATTTCGGATTGAAGGCGCGTGCGGCCAGAAGCGCCGCGCGCATCGAGCGAGCCACCGAGGTCTCGCAGGCGACCCAGACATAGGCGTCGCTCGGGTCGATCCGCCCCGCCGCCGCGACCGCCGCCGCCGTCAGGGCCTCAGGCCGACCGCGCGCGCCGCCGTTGCGATGCACCCAGACGATCTCGACCTCGGCGGCGCTGGTCAATGCCAGCTCGCCCGAGGCGTCGGCCACCTCGATGCAGGCGACAGCCCGCGCTCCGGCGGGCAGTTCCTCCAGCCGTCGGGCGATGGCGGGAATAGCCGCCTCGTCGCCGACCAGCAGGTGCTCGGCGAAGCTGGTGGGGACCAGAAACGAGCCTCGAGGCCCGCCCAGACCCAGTTCGTCTCCGACCTGCGCGTCCTCGGCCCAGGCCGTCGCCGGGCCGCCGTGACCGACCGCGAAGTCGAGGGTCAGCCGCCGGTTCGCGGCGTCAAAGGCGCGCGGGGTATAGTCGCGCGCCACAGGCTTCGGCTCGGCGAAGACCGGCCCGTCCGCCCCTACGGTCGGCAGGACCACCGCCTGACCGCGCGGCGCCGGGAAGATCTTCACATGGTCGTCAAAGCCGGGGCTGAAGAAGCCCTCCAGTTCGTCGCCGGTCAGGACGATGCGCTTCAGCACCGGCGTCAGCTGCTCGAACGCCTCGACGCGGGCGCGACGGAATTTCAGCTCATGCCGAACCCGGCGCGGCTGGCGCAGATGCGTCTCGCTCATGCCTGCCGCACCTTCTCGGCGGCGGCCTCCAGCAGGTCGGCGATAGCCTCGACCTCGGCCTCGGTCAACGGCGGCTCCTGGGTCAGGCGTCGATGCGTCGCGGTGCGCAGCGCCTCGATGGCCTGGGCGATGCGCGCGGGTCGGTCGGGGCGTCCCTGCAGAGCCTTCATCTTCATCTCGATGTGGGCCAGGGCCTCGGTGTTTTCCGTCAGCAGGCGACGGCCTTCGTCGGTGATCGCATAGCGTTTCTTGCCGCCCTCGGCGGCGACGCTGACCGCGCCCATGTCCTCCAGCAGGGCCAGACTGGGATAGATGACGCCGGGGCTGGGGGCATAGGTCCCGCCCATGCGGCTCTCGATGCCCTTGATCAGTTCATAGCCGTGGCTCGGCTTGTCGGCGATCATCGACAGCAGCACCCAGCGCAGGGCGCCGTGCTCGAACATACGCCCGCCGCCGCGCCGCCCGTGGCGCTCGCCGCGCATCCGGCCTTCGCCGCCCATGCCGGGGCCGCGCCCGCCTTCAGGGCGCATAGGACGGCCGTGACCGCCCCTGCCGAAACCGTGGCCGCCGTGACGGCCGTGCCCAAAGCCGCCGCCTGTGTTCTCGATCCTCTTGGAGCCTCTCATATCGCGCTCTCGTCTTTCGTTTAGATATATCGAACTGCCGCTTAGATATATCGATATATCGAAACTGCAAGACCCCTTTCCTCGAAAACGCGAACCTCTAAGCTGGGCCGATGGATACGCTCGACGCCCGCTGGGCCATGCTGGAACCGCACACGACCGTCGTCGGTCCCGAGGACGACCTGCCGCGTCCGGCGGTGCTGCTGTTCCACGGTTGCGGCGGTCTGCGCGATCACCTGCCGCGCTACGCCGAGGCGGCCAAGGCGGCGGGCTGGCGCGCCTTCATCGTCGATTCCTACGGCCCGCGCGGCTGGAACCGGGCCTTCACCCTGACCACGGTCTGCACCGGACTGGTGCTGCGCGGCTATGAGCGGGCGGGCGACCTGCTGGCGGCGATCAAGGGCATCTCACAGCGTCCCGACGTCGATCCGACGATGCTGTCGCTGGCGGGCTGGAGCCACGGCGGCTGGTCGATCATGGAGATGATGAGCGAGGACCCGCAACCGGGCCGCATGGGCGTGGCCGACCCGGCGTCCTGTGACCTGTCGGGGGTCAAGGCGGTGTGGCTGGCCTACCCCTATGTCGGGACCTGGGCCTTCAACAAGATGAAGCCGTGGCGGCACTGCCCGCGCGTCCTGGCCATGACGGCCAGGCGCGACCACCTGACCACGGTGTCCAACGCCGAACGGGTCAACGCCATGATCCGCGACTGCGGCTCCGAGGTCGAAAGCTGGATCGCCGAGGGCACCCACGCCTTCGACGAGCCGACCAGCAACGGCCCCATGCGCCACCACCCCGAGCTGACGCTGGAGGCCCTGCGCCGCTTCACCGCCTTCCTCAGGGACGTCGCCCCCGAGGCCTAACCCAGACGGGCCGTGACCGTGATTTCGGACCGCACCGAATGGGCCATGTCGCAGTGCTCGTGCGCGGCGTGGTGCAGGGCGTCCAGTTCGGCCGGGTCCGGCTGGCGGCCTGTGAACGTCGTCACCGGCCTCAGGGCGACACGCGCCAGATAGCGCTTGCCCGCCTCGTTCTTGTCCAGCTCGCCGGAGGCCTCGTCCAGATAGCGGTCGACCACCAGACCCGCATTGGCGGCGAAGGCCAGGAACCACAGCATGTGACAGCTGGACAGAGAGGCGACCATGGCCTCCTCCGGGTCCACGCCCGCCGGGTCCGACATCGGCACGGGCACGCCCGAGGGGGCCGACGATCCGGGCACCACCGCCCCGCCGTCGAAGCGCCAGACGTGGGCGCGGCTGTATCGCTTGTCGACGAAAGCCTGGTCGCCCCGCGTCCATTCCACTGTTGCGCCGTGACCGCTCATGCCGCTCTCCTGTTCAGGTTTCCGCCGAGCTTAACATCCTCATCGCCATTTCGCTGCGCACCTCGAAACCCAGGGCGCGATATAGGGCGATGGCCCCGGCGTTGTCGGCGTAGGAATGCAGGAAGGCCGTCTCGCCGCGCGCCAGGATCTGTTCGATCACCGTCCGCATCAGGGCCCCCGCATAGCCGCGCCCGCGCGCGTCGGGGTGGGCGCAGACGCCCGAGACCTCGGTGAAGCCGTCGGGCTTCATCCGCTCGCCGGCCATGGCCATCAGCCGACCGTCCTGCTTGACCCCGAAGAAGCCGCCCAGCTGATGCGTCCGGTCGAAGAAGGGACCGGGCTCGGTCAGGGCGGCCAGCGCCCGCATGGCCGGAGCGTCGGCCTCGGTCAGGGGTTCGATCATGATGTCGCGCGCCTTGGCGGGCGTCAGCTCGACCAGCACCATCTGCGCCAGCGTCGCTTCCTTGAGCGCGACCAGACCCGGCGGCATGGGCGGGGCGACCGCCTCGACCGTGGCGATGATCCCCTCGGGGCGCTCCAGCACCGCCATGGCCGCCAGGCTCTCGGGCGACTGATCCACGCTGGCGGCGAAGACGCCGTAGCCGGGGGCGAAACGCAGCGCCCCGTCGGCGCCGACCGCCAGAGACGCCTGGCGCTCCGAGGTCAGCGCGCTCCAGACAGGACGGTCGAGCGGGTGGCTCACGGCCTCAGCCCCGCCAGAAGCCGACGATCTTCTTGACCTCGTCCACCACCGGCTGAGCTGTCTCGCGGGCGCGCTCGGCGCCGACGGCCAGGGCGCGGTCGATCTCGGCCGGGTCGGCCATCAGGCGGCGCATCTCGGCCGTGACCGGGGCCATCGACGTGACGGCCAGCTCGGCCAGCCTGGGCTTGAACGACCCAAAGCCCTGACCGCCGAACTCGGCCAGAACGGCCTCGCGCGTCGTGTCCGACAGGGCGGCGTAGATGGCCACCAGGTTCTTGGCCTCAGGCCGCCCGTCCAGACCCTCGACCGTGTCGGGCAGAACATCCATGTCCGACTTGGCCTTCTTGATCTTGGCCGCGATGGTGTCGGCGTCGTCGGTCAGGTTGATGCGCGACAGGTCCGACGGATCGGACTTCGACATCTTGGCCGCGCCGTCGCGCAAGGACATGACGCGCGTGCCCGGCCCCTGGATCAGCGGCTCCGGCTGGGGGAAGAAGCCGGGAACCCCGAAGTCGTTGTTGAACTTGGCGGCGATGTCGCGGGTCAGTTCCAGATGCTGCTTCTGGTCCTCGCCGACCGGCACCTCGGTCGCCTTGTAGAGCAGGATGTCCGCCGCCTGCAGCACCGGATAGGTGTAGAGGCCGACGCTGGAGCGTTCCTTGTGCTTGCCCGACTTCTCCTTGAACTGGGTCATCCGGTCCAGCCAGCCGAGGCGGGCGACGCAGTTGAAGATCCAGGCCAGTTCGGCGTGGGCCGGCACCGCCGACTGCGGGAAGATGGTCGCCTTGGCCGGGTCCAGCCCCGCCGCCAGATAGGCCGCCGCGATCTCGCGCGTCTGGGCCGCCAGCTTCTCGGGCTCCTGCCAGACGGTGATGGCGTGCATGTCGGCGACGAAGACGAACAGGGGCGCGCCGGTGTCCTGAAGTTCGGTGAAGCGCTTCAGGGCGCCCAGATAGTTGCCCAGGTGCAGGGCGCCGGAAGCCTGGATGCCGGACAGGATGCGGCGCGGACCTGCATAAGCCGGAGCGACGGGGGCCGGGGTCTGGTCAGTCATGAAATTTTCTCGGGAAGCGTAAAGGCTGGAATTCGGCGCACGCGCAGGCGTGCGGGATCAGGCGGTGAACAGTCAGCCGCGCCATCGCCGGGCGATAAAGGGGTGTCCCGAATAAGCCATGCCCTCGCGCTTATCGCCTCGGGGCGCGAAGGGCAAGCTTACCGCCCCTTGCGGATCAGCCCCTTGATCTCGCCCACGGTGATCGCGCGGGTGGCGAAGGCGAGAACGACATAGGTCAGACCCCCCGCCGCCACGACGGCCAGAAGGGTCAGCTCCTTGGCGCCGTGGTCCGCGCCGAGCGCGCCCAGCAAGGCTTCGACCGGGGCCTGCAGCAGGGGCCGCGCCCAGGAGGCGAGGCCGACCACCAAACCCAGACCGACGCTGGCTAGAAGGATACGAACCAAACGCGAGGCCGCCGCCGGGCTGGGCCGATAATGCCCCCGCCGCCACAGGGTCGCGCCCAGCAGCAGGGCGTTGGTCCAGGCCGCCGCGCTGACCGCCGCCGCGATGCCGGAAATCCCCATCTTCAAGCCGAACATCAGGGCGAAGGCCAGGGCGGCGTTCACAGCCACAGAGATCAGAGAGAAGGCCATGGGCCGCCGCGTGTCGCCGCGCGCGAAGAAGGCCGGGGCCAGGACGCGGATCAGGACGAAGGCCGGCACGCCCCAGCCGAACTGGAACAGGGCCTGGGCCGTGTTGACGGCGTCGATCTGAAGGAATGCGCCGCGCGTGAACAGGGCGTCGATCAGGAAATAGGGCATGGCCATCAGGGCTGCCGCCGCCGGCAGGGTCAGGGCCATGGACAGGGCCACGGCCTCGTCCATCGAGGCCTGCTGCTGGCTGTGATCCTGCGACGCCACCGCCGCCGATAACTTGGGCAGCAGGGCGATGCCGATGGCGACCCCGACCAGACCCAGCGGCAGCTGATACAGCCGGTCCGCCGTGGCCAGCCAGGTCCGACCGCCGGCGACGAAGCTGGACAGGTTGCCCGAGATGAAGACGTTGATCTGGGTCGCGCTATTGCCGATGGCGGCGGGGACGGCGGTGATGATGATGGCCTTCACCGCCGGGGTCAGCCTGGGCATCGTCAGGCGGATATTGGCGCCGGCCTTCCTCGCCGCCCACCAGCACAGGCCCGCCTGGGCCACGCCCGCGACCAGCACCGCCCACGAGGCGGCGTAGGCGGCGCCGATCTGATCGCCTTGGGCCGGGATGACGGCGGCCAGCATGATCAGGTTCAGCAGGATGGGATAGGCGCCCGAGACGATGAAGCGCCCGCGCGCGTTCAGCACCCCGCTCAACAAGGCCGCGACGGCCATGCAGGGCAGGTAGGGCATGGTGATCTGGGTCAGGATCACGGCCAGCTTGAAGCGGGCCGGATCGTCCAGGAAGCCTATGTTGATGACGGTCATCAGCCACGGCATGGTCAGCTGGGCCAGGATGGTCAGGACCACCGTCACGGCGGCGACGGCGGCCAGAGCGTCGGTGGCGACCTGATCGGCCACGGCCTGCCCTTCCGTCTTCAGCGTCTTGGCGTAGGCCGGCACGAAGGCGGCGGCGAAAGCCCCTTCGGCGAAGATACGGCGGAACAGGTTGGGGAAGTTCAGGGCGGTGTTGTAGGCGTCCGCCGCCGGTCCCGCCGAGGCTCCCAGCGCCGCCGAGATCACCACGTCGCGCGCGAACCCGGCCAGACGGCTGAGCAGGGTCATGGCGCTGAAGATGGCCGAGGAGCGCATGACGCCCCCGCCCCTGGGGGCCTTGCCGTCAAGGGTCGTCGAGGCGGCGGGCGGCTGAACGATCGGCTCCACCGTAGCACTCGCTGATGAAACCGGGGCCGCCGGCTCGATGGGATCGGTCTTGTCGTTCACGGCTGTTCCTGCGCTCGCCCGACCATCGCCTTAGCGCGCCCGCGACCCGCTGGATACCGGCTTGCGCCCGACCTCGCCTTCCAGATCGGAGACGTCGCGCACGCTGGCGCGCACCGGCACGATGCGGCGCCCCGCCGGACCCTGCGGCGCGCGGTCCAGAACCGCGATCAGCGCGGTCTTCAGGGCCGCCAGCCTGGCCGCGTCGCTCGGCTTACGACCGTCGGCGTCGGTGATGTAGAAGCCGTCCACCGCCCGCTCGCCGAAGCTGGCCACGTGAGCCGAGCGGGTCGAATAGCCATGCTCTGAAATCGTCCGCGCCAGATCGGCCAGCAGGCCGGGCCGGTCGGCGCCCGAGACCTCGACCACCACGGCGCTGGTTCCGGCCTCCATGTCGATGCGGACCACCGGGCGGACCTCGAACACGGCGCGGCGCGCACTGACGCGCGGCGTCTCGACCGCCGAGGCCCGCGCGCCCTTCTGCGCCGCCCGCTCCAGCGCCTTGACCAGGATGGCCAGCCGACGCGGTTCGCGCCGGCCATAGGCCTCGCCCGCTCCGTCCTGAAGCTCGAACACGTCCAGCGCCGTGCCGTCCTCGGCGGTGGCCAGGCGCGCCCCGACCACGTCGGCCCCCGCCAGCGCCAGGGTCGCGGCCAGGTCGGCGAACAGGCCGGGCCGGTCCACTGCCGCCACAGCCACCCGCGCCGTGGATTCCAGCAAGGTTTCCGGCGGCAGGGCCTCCACCGCCGCCCCTTCGCGCCGGGCGCGCTCGACCAGGGCCGGGTGGTCGATCAACGGGTCTTCTCGCGTCACCGCGTCGCCCCGGAACAGGGCCTCCGTCGCCTCGAACAGGGCGCGCATCAGCTGGCCCTTCCAGCCGTTCCACACCCCCGGCCCCACGGCGCGGATGTCGGCCACGGTCAGGACCATCAGCATCCGCAGACGCTCGGGATCGCCCACAGCTTCCGCAAAGGCCCGCACCGTCGAGGGGTCGGACACGTCGCGCTTCTGCGCATAGTCGCTCATCAGCAGGTGATGGCGCACCAGCCAGACCACCAGCTCGATCCGACGCGGATCGACGCCCAGCCGTTCGCAGGCCCGGCGCGCGGCGATGGCCCCGTCCTCCAGCTGCCCCCGGTCGCCGCCCTTGCCCACGTCGTGCAGCAGCATGGCCAGCATCAGCACCTCGATGTCGGCGATGCGGGGGATGATGGCGGTCGAGGCCGGGTGTTCGGCCTCCAGCTTGCCGCGCGCGATGTCGTTGATGACGCCCACGGCCTGCAGCGTGTGCTCGTCCACCGTATAGGCGTGATACATGTTGAACTGGGTCTGGCCGACGATCCGGCCCCATTCGGGCAGGAACCGGCCCAGCAAGCCAGTCTCGTTCATGATCGACAGGACGCGATAGGGCCGCTGGCCATGGGCCAGCACCGTCAGCAGGGCCTCGGCCGCACGCGGGTCGCGCCGCAGGGCCGGCGTCACCAGCGACAGGGCGCGGATCACGGCGGCGAAGGCGTCCGGGTGCAGGTCCAGATCCAGCCGGTCGGCCTCGACGAACAGCAGCAGCAGCCGCACCGGATCATGGGCGAAGACCCCGCCCCCCGTCACCGTCAGACGCCCGCCCTCAACCGCCAGACCGTCAAAGGCCAGCTTGACCCGTCGCCGGGGGATCAGCCGCGACAGGCCGCGCGCCAACCCTTGCGCCTTCTTCTGCTGGCGCGCCTCTAACTGGGCTGAGACGGCGCGGGTCAGGGCCCCGACTTCGCGCGCGACCTGGAAATAGCGGCGCATGAAGCGTTCGACCGCCAGTTCGTCGCCGCGCCCGCGCCAGCCCATGCGCCGGGCGATCTCGGGCTGATAGTCGAAGGTCAGCTTCTCTTCCGCCCGCCCCGCCGCCAGATGCAGATGGATGCGCACGCTCCACAGAAAGCCGATGGCCTCGCGGAAGCTGCGCAGCTCGCGCGCGCTCAGCAGGCCCTCCAGCGCCGCCTGTCCCCGTTCGCTGTCCGGCGCCAGCGACCGGGCGATCCAGAACAGGGTGTTCAGGTCGCGAAGCCCGCCCTTGCCGTCCTTGATGTTGGGCTCGACGCGATAACGCACCGCGCCTGTTTTTTGCAGGCGAACGTCGCGCTCCTCCATCTTGGCGGCGATGAAGGGGCGGGGATCGGCCTTGGCGACCTCGGCGCGAAACCGCCGCAGCAGGTTCTCGCCAAGGGCTGCGTCGCCGGCCAGCACCCGCGCTTCCAGCAGGGTGGTGCGCACCGTCATGTCGTCGCGCGCCAGCGCCAGGGCTTCCCCGACCGAACGCGAGGCCGAACCGACCTTCAGCCCCAGATCCCACAGGACGTAGTGGACGAATTCAATCACCGCCTCGGCGCGGGCGCTGGCGCTCTGGCCGGGCCGCAGAAACAGCAGGTCGAGATCGGAAAAGGGCGCCAGGACGCCGCGCCCATAGCCGCCGACCGCGAGCAGGCTCAGCCGGTCCTGCGGCGCCGGATGCAGGATCTCGGTCGCCACCCGCCACAGGCTGGCGAGCATGGCGTCGGCGGCGGCGGCGTAGAGCCGCGCCGCCTCGGCCCCGTCGATCCCGCCCTCCAGTCGCCGGGCCACGCGCGCGCGCTCGATGGCGAAGCTCTCGCGCAGAACGGCGGTGACGGCGGCGCGCGCATCGGACGCCGAGACGGCCTCGACCAGACGCGGATCAAGAGGGGCTGAAGGGGTCACGTCCACAGTCATAACACGCCCCTTCCTTTTCGCTCATCCCGGCTTCCGCCGGATGAGCGGACTTCAGGCCTTCGCCAAATTCTTCAGCCGATACAGCGCCTCGAGCGCCTCGCGCGGGGTCAGTTCGTCGGGGTCGATGGCCGCGACTGCGTCATCGAGCGCCGAGCTCATAGGCGTCGGCGCCGGCTCGGCCACGGCGGCGAACAGGGGCAGGTCGTCCAGACGCGCCGCCGCCGCCTTCTCGCTCTCCAGCCGCTCCAGCACCTCGCGGGCGCGGCCCACGACGGCGCTCGGCACCCCCGCCAGCTTGGCCACCTGCACCCCGTAAGAGCGGTCCGCCGCGCCGGGCGCCGCCTCGTGCAGGAAGACCAGATCGCCGTTCCACTCGCGCGCCTTCATCGACAGGTTGCAGACGTGGTCCAGCCGTTCCTCCAGCCGCGCCAGCTCGTGATAGTGGGTGGCGAACAGGGTGCGGGCGCGATTGGTCTCATGCAGGGCCTCGGCCGTGGCCCAGGCGATGGCCAGGCCGTCATAGGTGGCCGTGCCGCGCCCGATCTCGTCCAGCACGACAAAGCTGTGCGGCGTGGCCTGGGTCAGGATGGCGGCGGTCTCGACCATCTCCATCATGAAGGTGGAGCGGCCGCGCGCCAGATCGTCACCGGCGCCGACCCGGCTGAACAGACGATCCACCACGCCCAGCCGCATGGCGCGGGCCGGCACAAAGGCCCCGGCCTGGGCCAGGACCACCAGCAGGGCATTCTGGCGCAGGAAGGTCGACTTACCGGCCATGTTGGGACCCGTGACGATCGACAGCCGCGACACGCCCTGACCATCCCCGGCCAGGCGGCAGTTGTTGGGGGTATAGGGATCGCCCTGCGCCGTCACCGCCGCCTCGACCACCGGATGCCGCCCGGCCTCGACGTCGAAGCACAGGCTGTCGTCCACCACAGGGCGTACGGCGCCGACCTCTTCGGCCCATTCGGCCAGGGCGGCATGGGCGTCCAGCTCGGCCAGGGCCTCGGCCAGGCCCTGCAGCGGCCCAGCCAGCCGCGCCACTTCGCGCCGCCAGGCCTCGAACGTCTCGCCCTCCATGGCCAGGGCGCGATGCCCGGCCTGGCTGATCTTGGCGTCCAGTTCCGACAGCTCGACCGTGGTGAAGCGCACCTGATTGGCCAGGGTCTGACGGTGGATGAAGGGGCTGTCCGGTCCCGCGCGCAGCAGGCCCTCGGCGGCTTTCGCGGAGGCTTCGAGGAAATAGCCCAGCACGGCGTTGTGGCGCACCTTGAAGGCCACGCCGCTCTCGGCCACGGCGCGGGCCTCAAGATCCGCGACCACCCGGCGGCTGTCGTCGCGCAGGGTGCGGGCGGCGTCCAGTTCGGGCCTGTGGCCGGGGTTCACGAAGCCGCCGTCGCGCGCCAGATGCGGCGGCTCCTCGATCAGGCCGTCGCCCAGATCAGCCAGCAGATGCGACAGCTCGGCGTCCAGCGTCAGCCGGTCGAGACAGGCCAGCACCCGCGCGGGCGGCCCCGCCAGAGGATCGCGCGTCGCGGCGGCGAACAGCCCGGCCAGTCCCTGCGCCGTCGTCAGCCCCGAACGGATCGCCGCCAGGTCGCGTGGTCCGCCGCGCCCCAGCGCCAGCCGCGACGTCGCCCGCGCCACATCGGCCGAGGAGCGCAGGCCGTCTCTCAGATCGCGGCGCAGATCGCGCCGCTCCAGCAGCCACTCGACCGCATCCAGCCCGGCGTTGATCGCCGTCGGATCGCGCAGGGGCCGCGAGATGCGTTCCGCCAGCGCCCGCGCCCCGCCAGACGTCACGCTGCGGTCGATGCAGTGCAGCAGGCTTCCGTCGCGCTCGCCCCGCTGCGTCCGGTCGATCTCAAGGCTCAACCGCGTCGCCGGGTCGATGGCCAGAAAACCGCTCTCGCCCGAACGGCGCGGCGGGGCCAGGGCGGGGATCTTGCCGGCCTGGGTCGTCTCCAGATAGGCGGCGATCAGGCCGAGCGCCGAGACCTCGGCCTCCTCGAAGGCGCCGAAACCGTCGAGCGCCGAAACCCCATAGAGGCGCTGCACCCGGTCACGCGCGCCGACCGGCTCGGCCAGGGCCTGGGGCATGGCCTGAACCACCCCGCCGGAGCCGTCCAGCGCGCCTTTCAGCGTCTCGTCCGAGAACAGGCGGTCCGGCACCAGCACCTCCGACGGCCGGAACGCCGCCAGCGCCGCGCCCAGATCGCCGAGGTCGCAGGCCACCGAGTCCACCGCCCCCGCCGACAGTTCGACCACGGCCACGGCGGCCCGGCCCTTGCGGATCGCCACGGCGGCCAGACGATTGGCCCCGCGCGCGTCCAGCAGGCTGTCTTCGGTCAGGGTGCCGGGCGTCACCACCCGCACCACCCCGCGATGCACCACCGCCTTGTGACCGCGCTTCTTGGCCTCGGCGGGAGCTTCCAACTGCTCGCAGATGGCGACCTTGAAGCCCATGCGGATCAGCCGCGCCAGATAGCCGTCCAGTGCATGGACCGGCACCCCGGCCATGGGAATGTCCTCGCCGTGATGCTTGCCGCGCTTGGTCAGGGTGATGCCCAGGGCCGCCGCCGCCTTCACCGCGTCGTCGAAGAAGAGCTCGTAGAAGTCGCCCATGCGGAAGAACAGGATGGCGTCCGGCTGATCGGCCTTGGCCGCCAGGAATTGCGCCATGACCGGCGTCGTGCCCGAATCCGCCTTGGCGTCGGGCTTCAGATCAGCTTGCGGAGGATGGGCGATGGGCGCGTTCATTGTCCGTCAGGGTGACGGATCGCACCCTTCGCCTCAAGCGGGATCGGCGGCGATCATGCACAGGCGGGCGCGCAAGACCGCCGCGCCTGTGGATCAGGCGGCGTTGCTGACGTGCAGGCGCAGGCGAGAGGCGACGGCGGCGGGGGCCTCGTCCAGGGCCAGGGCGTCCCAGTCGATGTCCGGCTTGGCCGCGTGCGAGGCGGCGACGATGGCGCGCAGTTCGGCGGCCGAGGCCACGCTGGCGATCACCGAGGCCACGCCGGGCAGGTTCAGGGCATAGGCCAGGGCCGCCTGCATCGGATCGACCCGCGCCTCGGCCAGACGGCGGCGCGTGCGAGACAGGGCCATGCCGTGGGCCGCCATTTCGGGCGGCAGGCTGTCGCGGTTGGCGAACAGCAGGCCTTGGGCGAAGACCGAGGCCAGATGGACCTCGACGCCCTGTCCGGCCAGGGCCTCGATGACTCCGCTGCGCGCCGCGCGCTGGTCCAGGATGTTACAGGCGACCTGCACCACGTCGGGCTGGAAGCGGCGGGCGATCAGGGCCGGACCGTCTTCGACGGTGGCGACGAAGCCGATCTTGCGGAAGATCCCCCGCTCTTTCAGCGCCTGCAACCGGCCCCACAGGGCGCGGCCCTCGGCTCCGGCCAGATCGGCGGCGTTCTGCACCAGGACGGCGTCGCCGCGCGGCAGGCCCATGCGCTCCAGCGAACGCCGGGCGCGGGCCTCGACCCGGTCCAGACCGTCGGCCAGGGGCACGGTGCGCGCGGTGATGCGGAAGGGCGAGGGGAAGGGCCAGGCCTGACCCAGCAGACGCTCGACGTCGCCCTCGGGCCGGGTCGCGACCAGACCGACGCCCGCGTCGCCCGCCGTTTGCAGCAGATGGCGCATGGCGTCCTCCCGCTGGCCGGGAGGCAGCGGTCGGGACCGTTCGGGCTCAGTCACCACAGCGATGGCGAGCCGGTCGGCTGGAGAGGGCGGGACGGCGAATCTCACGACGCCGATATTCCGCGCCAAAGCTTAAGGGAGATTGACTGAAATCAATGCCGTTGGTGAACGAACAGGCTTAATCCGCATCCGGCTGATTATCAGGATGCGCCGCGATGAAGGCCGGATGCAGGTCCGCCCGCATCTCGATCTCCATCAGACGCGGAAATGCGGTCAGATCGACGTTGAACCGCCGCGCCGAATAAATTTGCGGGATCAGGTAGCATTCCGCGAAGGTCGGGGCGCCGCCGAAGCACCAGCCCTCGCCGTGACGCACGACCAGGGCCTCCAGCGCCGCAAAGCCGTCCGTAATCCAGCGCCCGGCCCAGGCGTCCACCCCCGCCTGATCGGCGCCGAGATCGCGCACCGCCTTCAGCACCCGCAGATTGTTCAGCGGATGAATGTCGCAGCCGATCAGGGCCGCCATGGCGCGCACCACGGCCCGGTCAGCGGCGCTGGACGGCAGCAGGGCGGGGGTCGGATGGGCCTCCTCCAGCCACTCCAGAATGGCCGGGCTCTGGGTCAGGACCAGACCGTCGCCGGTCTCCAGCGCCGGGACCAGGCCCTGCGGATTCAGCGCCAGAAAGGCGTCGGACTTCTGCGCCCCGGTGCGCAGATCGACCGGCGCCGTCTGATAGGTCAGCCCCTTCAGATTCAGGGCGATGCGGGTGCGATAGCTGGTGCCCGAGCGCCAGTAGCCGTGCAGGATCATGGCTGCACCGTGAAGCTGAGCGGGGCCAGACCGTCGATGGTCGCCTCGACCCGGTCGCCGGGAACCAGAGGCCCGACGCCCTCGGGCGTGCCGGTGAAGATCAGGTCGCCGGGCTGCACGGTCCACAGCGCGTTCGCCTGGGCCAGAATGCCGGCCGGGTCCCAGATCATGTCGGACAGACGTCCCGATTGGCGCGTCTCGCCGTTGACCTTCAGTTCGATGACGGCGTCGGGGTCAGGCAGGACGCCCAGCGTCAGGGCGCCGCAGGGCGCCGACTGGTCAAACGCCTTGCCGGCCTCCCACGGTCGCCCCTTGGCCTTGGCTTCCGATTGCAGATCGCGCCGCGTCAGATCGACGCCGACGGCCCAACCGACGATAGCGCCGCCCTCGCCCACGGCGACGACCAGTTCGACCTCATGATGCAGGTTGGCCGTGGCCGACGGATAGGCCGGATCGGCGCCGTCCACGACCAGGGCGTCGGCGGGCTTGGAAAAGAAGAAGGGCGCGGGCTTGTTCGGATCGGCGCCCATTTCGCGAGCATGGGCGGCGTAGTTCTGGCCGACGCACAGGACGCGGCGAACGGGAAAACGACGCGCTTCGCCGACGATGGGCAGGGAAGGCGTCGGCGCGGGAGGGAACAGCCATTGGGTCATGACGTTGTTCTAGGACGACGCCCTGTCCGAAGCCAGAACACGGCGTGCGCCGCGACCGATCCGTGCTGCCTTGCAGGAACCTTGGTCGTCGGTGTGGCGTTCGGGGCGGGGGTTCTCTATTTAATCGTCAAGCTTTCAAACGCAGCGGAGCGCGCATCATGGCCACCACCAAGGCTCGGGAAGACATCAAGAACGACCTGAAGACCCTCAAGGAGGATCTGAAGACCGGCGCGCGCGAGGAAACGCAGCGCCTGAAGGAAAAGGCCGCCGAAGCCGAAGCCCGCCTGCGCGAGCAGGGCGAGGAACTGCGCGAAAAGGCCCGCGGCTACTACGACGAGGCCCGCGTGCGCGGCCGTGAATATTACGACGACGCCGCCGAGCGCTTCGAAGAAGCCCAGCGCTACGTCGTCGAGCGCGTGCAGGAACGTCCGGTGCAGTCCACCGCCATTGCTCTGGGCGTCGGCTTCGTGCTGGGCCTGCTCATCGCCGGTCGTCGCCGCTGATGTTCGGGCGGGGGCTCGTCAATCGCGCGGTCGCGACCTTCGTCGCCGCCGGCGCGGGTTTCGTGGCCATGGTCGCCCTGGGGGCCACGGTCTATTATCTGCTGGCTCTGGTCGTCGTGCCTCTGGCGGCGGCGGCCATCACCTCGGCCCTCTTCGCGCTGATCGCCCTGATCATCGCCCTGGTCTTCGTGCGCCGGGCGCAGGGCGAAGAGGACGAAGAGGACTATGAGCCGGAAGGCCTGGGCATGCGCGCCCTGCACCTGTTCCAGCAGCGCCCCGTGCTCGGCACGGTCGCGGCCCTGGCCGGCGGCTGGATCTTTCTGCGCAATCCAGCCCTGGCGACCATGGTGGCGGCGGCCTTTACTGAAAAAAGCCGTCCGCGCCGTCGATAAAAAGAACGGAACGGCCAAGCCTCCGGGGCGTTGTTAAGTCAGGCGGAACGATCGACGGGAGGGGTCGATGGTTTTGCTCTCGTCAACAACGTTTCGGAGGGTCGTCCATGCTTCGCTGGGCCATCATTTTCTTTATCGTCGCCTTGGTCGCTGCTGTTCTCGGCTTCGGCGGTATCTCGGGCATGTCGTTCGAAATCGCGAAATTCATCGCCATCATCGCCGTCATCCTGTTCGTGGTTTCGCTGGTCGTCGGCGGGATGCGCGGTCGCGGACCGCGAATCTGACGCAGCCTTTCGGTTGCACAGGAAAAGGCCCCGGTTATCGCCGGGGCCTTTTTCGTGCTTGGCCTTCAGGTGTCGGCGGCTTCCATCTCGCCTGGCGTGGCGGGATCGGGCGCCGTCTCGGCCCGGCGCGTGTCCTGACGACGCGGCAGACGCCAGGTCTGATGATCCTCAAACCTCTGCCCGGTCCAGGCCACCGCCGTCACCACGATCTCGTGCGCATCCCAGTCGATGCGGTTGAAGCTCGGCGGCGCCCCGCGCTCACGGTGCGACAGGGTCCCGCAGCCGATGGCGTAGGAACAGCGATCCGACAGGTCGATGCCCAGCGCGAACGGCACATGGACATGGCCGGTGGTGATCAGGTCCACCCCGGCCTCGGCGAAGATCAGCGCCGCCTTGTCGCCGCGCTTGACCTCGCCGGTCATCGGCGCGCCGATCATCTCGATCAGCGGGTGGTGACAGGCCAGGATGCGCAGCGCCCCGATCGGCGCATGGCGCAGGGCCTCGGCGGCGCGCCGGGTCTGGTCCAGGTCGATGACCCCCTTTGACCAGTTGGGCCGCGCCTGCCATCCCCGCGCCGTGGTCACGCCGCGCACCATCAGATTGTCCCGGCGGAACTCATGGTCGTGGGCCGGGTGGCCGGTCGCCCGCTCGAAGGCCCGCCACGGCCAGAACAGCCGCGCCATCACGTCCCAATAGGGCACGTCGTGATTGCCCACGGTGACGAAGACCGGCTGCGGCATGGCCCGGATCCATTCGCCCGCCGCCGCGAACTCTGCGGGAAAGCCCTGCTGGGTGATGTCGCCGGTGATCAGCACCAGGTCGTGCGGCGTCGCGTGGGCGTAGTCGAGCGCGGCGGCGACGGCGTGAACATGCTCGCAACCGAAATGCACGTCCGAGAACTGGAGCACCCGCCCCATCAGAGGCTGTCTTCCGCCGCCGGGGGCAGGGGGACCAGGGCCATGAAGGCCCGAGGCAAGAAGCCGATGCTGGCGTTGCGCCCCAGTAGCATGGGCTCGCCGTCGATCACCGCCGGGATTTTCGAGCGGGCGGAAACCGTGATCCAGCGCGCCGCCTGTGTGGTCACATTGGGATCATGACGCCAGTCGTCGAACAGGGCGTGGGCCGCCAGTCTGAAGGCCTGGGCCGCATCGGCGGTGTTCATCGCGGCGGCTTCCAGACCCACGGGCTCGTCCATGGCCTTGGAAATCATCGGACTGATCAACACCAGGGCCTCGGCCCGACGCTTGGCCCCGCCGTCCAGGCTGAAGCGGATATGGCCGCTGAAGGCGCGGTTCAACGCCCGGCGGCTATAGAGCCACGCCAGCTTCAGCTTGCCGGTGCGCATCGCCTCGCGCGCCGGCGCCCACAGTGCGGGCGCCCCCAGGATGGCCGCGCAATAGAAGGCCTCGCCCTCGACCACCCCGCCCGATACGGCCTGCGGCGCGCCCTCTTCCAGCGCGCGTTTGAGCGCCAGCTTCCAGTCGCCTGTGCCGTACAGGGCCTTGGGCAGCATGTTCATGGTCCCGCCCGGCAGGGGCGCGATCAGCGGTCCCTTGGCGCCCGCTCGGGTCGCCACCGACCGCGCGGTGCCGTCGCCGGCCAGGACGAACAGCACGTCCGGCTTGGACGCCAGGGCTTCACCGATCTGATCCTTGATCCGGGGGCCTTCCAGCGTGACGACGGTCGCCTCGAGCGGATAGGTCGACAGAATGGCTTCGGCCTCGGCGGCGGCCTGGGGCCCGACGCCGCCGGACAGCGGATTGACCAGAATCGTCACCCTCTTCATTGCGACATGAGGGCTGAGGCGTGGCGTTGCAGAAGGCTCGGCAGGCGCGGTGGCGTCGGTCATGGGCGGCGAACGCCTCGTTTCACGGCCCGGTTCCGTCCAACCCGGGCTCTTCGAACAAAATAATGCAAAGCTTGGTCCTTGGCCTCGGAACCGTCGCCTTTGCCCTGCGTTCTGTGGACTTCAGGGGAGCCCCCTCGGGATGAAGGACAGATCCATGAACAAGGCGATTATCGCCATCGCCGGCGCCGGCCTTCTGGTCACCGCCTGCGCCAGTGACCCGTACTACGGCGGCGGCAACAACGACCAGGCCGTGCGCCAAGGCGCCATCGGCGCCGGCATCGGCGCGGTCGCCGGCGCCATCATCGGCAACAACGTCGGCGGCGGCAATGCCGCCACCGGCGCCGCCATCGGCGCTCTCGCCGGCGGCGCTGCGGGCGCCATCCGCGGCTCCAACTCGGACCGCAACAACCAGCAGCGTTACCGCGACAACCAAGGCCGTTATTACTACTGCTACGATAACCGCCAGACCGAGTGTTACTGGGAGAACGGCCAGCGCCGCTACTAAGGCGACTGGCGCCCGGAGGTTTTTCGGGTCAGGTTCAAGGGGCGGTCCGTTAGCGCGGGCCGCCCTTTTTTCTTGCTGCGTCTGTTTTTGCGCCCGGGGCTGGGCGTTGTTCTGAGGGCTGAATAATGAAAACGATCCTCCCTGTTGTCGCCGCTGGACTGACCCTGACGCTGCTGGCCGGCTGCGCCGCACCCGGCGTCTACAAGACGCGCAGCGATCTCGTCAGCAATCCCGCCGCCTGCGGCGCCAAGCGGTTCGAGGTCTATTTCGATCAGGACCAGGCCCGCCTGACCAACGCCGCGCGCGAGGCCATCAGCCTGACCGCCACCCAGCTTCAGGGCTGCGACGTCACCAAGGTTCAGGTCCTGGGCCTGGCCGACGCCCGCAGCGGCACGGCGGCGGCCAATCAGACCCTGTCTGAACAGCGCGCCCGTTCGGTGGCCGAGGCTCTGACCGTGGTCGGCCTGCCCGCCCCCGCCTTCGAAGTCACCGGCGCCGGCGCCGAGGGCGCCAAGGTCAATGGCGTCAACGACCCCTTGCGTCGCCGCACCGAGGTGGTGATCGAGGCTCAACCCCGGCGCTAACCCGTGAACGCGGAGACGAACTCGGTTCCCTTTTCTCCCCCTCGGGACAAGCTGGGCCGAGACCTTGATGCGGCCTGGGGTCGCGGGACGGTGGCTGTCAGGACGCGCGGCGGTTAAGGTCTCGGTCCGTTCTCAACCGCCTGGTCCTCCGCCCCTTGCGCCTGCTCGCCGCCCTCCTCGTCTGGCTGACCTTCGCCGCCTCGGCCGCTGCTGCGCCCTCCGCCCTGGACGAAGCCCTCAAGGCGGGCGCCGCCGGCCCGTCCGCCGGGCCGCAACGCACCGAGCGGATCGAGGCTGAACTGGTCCCGATGAGCGCCTGGGCCGCCCCCGGCTCGACCGCTATCGTCGCCGTACGCCAGAAGATTCAGCCCGGCTGGCACACCTATTGGCGCAACCAGGGGGATTCCGGCGGCCCCACCACCCTGGACTGGACCCTGCCTGCCGGGGTCAAGGCCGGCCAGATCGTCTGGCCCCTGCCCGAGCGTCAACGCCTGCAAGGCCTGATGAACTACGGCTATTCCGACGCCGTCTTCCTGCCTGTTCCCGTCGATATCCCCGCCGACGCTCGCCCCGGCCAGACGCTGCGGCTCAAGGTCGTCGCCCACGTCTTCGTCTGCAGCGACCAGATGTGCGTGCCCGAAGACCTCGATCTGGCTCTGGACCTCCAGGTTCAGGACGGCGCCGCCCCGCTGGACCCGCGCCATGGCGCGGCCATCCAGTCCGTCATCCAGTCGGCCCCGCGTCCCGCCGGGATCGAGGCCCGCGCCCAGTTCACGGACGGCCAGTTGACCCTGACCGCGACTGGCGGACCGCTTGCCGAGATCGGGACCGGCGCCGCGCCGACATGGGCCTATTTCTTCCCCTTCGAAGGCGGCGTCATCGACCACGCCGCCGTCCAGACCGGCCAGCGCGGCCCGGACGGCCTGACCCTGTCCGTCGCCGCCGGACGCGGCCTGTCCGCCGAGGGCCTGACGGGACCGATCGCCGGCGTCCTCGCCACCAACCTCGGCGCCTGGGAAATCTCCGCAACGCCCGGCCCGGCTCTGCCGGGCGCGACCGGCGCCGGCGCCCTAACCAGCGGCGAAACCCCGGCCCAGGCCCCGGTCGATCTGGCCGCCTTTGCTCAGGCCGCCCTGTTCGCCCTGCTCGGCGGCCTGATCCTCAACCTCATGCCCTGCGTCTTCCCGATTCTGGCGATGAAGGCGGCGGCGCTCAGCCGCTCGGCGCATCATCCCGGCGAGGCGCGCCGCGACGGCCTGGCCTTCCTGGTCGGCGTGCTGACGACCTTCCTGATCCTGGCCGGCGCGCTGCTGGCCCTGCGCGCCGGAGGTCAGGCCCTGGGCTGGGGCTTCCAGCTGCAGTCGCCGGGCGTGGTCGCCGGTCTGGCCCTGCTGATGCTGGCCGTGGCGTTGAATCTGTCGGGCGTCTTCCACATCGGCGCGGGCCTGCAAGGCGCCGGCTCGGGGCCGATGTCGCGTCTGCCCGGCGCGCTCGGCGCCTTCTTCACCGGGGTTCTGGCCGTGGTCGTGGCCGCGCCCTGCACCGCCCCCTTCATGGCCTTTGCGCTCGGCGCCGCCCTGCTGATGCCCTGGCCCATGGCCCTGGCGGTCTTCCTCATGCTGGGCTTCGGCCTGGCCCTGCCCTACGTCCTGATCAGCCTCAGTCCCCGCTTGCTGGCCCGCCTGCCGCGCCCCGGCCCGTGGATGGAGGGCCTCCGAAACCTTCTGGCCTTCCCCATGTACGGCGCCGCCCTGTGGCTGGTCTGGGTCTTCGCCCGCCAGACCGGCGGCGACGCCCTGGCGCTTCTGTTCGCCGCCGGCCTGATGCTGGCGCTGGGCCTGTGGCTGGCCGGGCGCTTCGAGGCCGCGCGCATCCTTGGCCAAGGCGGTCTTCTGCCGGGTCTCGCCGCGCTGGGCGTGCTGGTTCTGGCCCTCGGCCTCGCCGGGATCGCCGCCCGCAGCGCCCCGCGCGCGGGTCCCGCTTCAACCGAACCTTCCGGCCCCCTGGCCTCGCAACCCTGGTCGCCCGAGGCGGTGCAGACGGCCCTGGCCGAGGGCCGTCCGGTCCTGGTCAACTTCACCGCCGACTGGTGCGTCACCTGCAAGATCAACGAGAGCACGGCCCTGAGCTCGCGCCGCACCGCCGAGACGTTGAAGGCCCACGACGCCGTCTATCTGGTCGCCGACTGGACCCGCCGCGACGACGCCATCACCGCGGAACTGGAGCGCCACGGCCGCTCGGGCGTGCCGCTCTACCTCCTCTATACGCCCGGTCAGCCTGAGCCGCGCATCCTGCCGCAACTGCTGACCGAAGGCCTGATCATCGACGCCCTTGGCGCCGCGAAGGACTGAGCCAGCCGAGGCGTCTTGGGCGTTCCCCTCTCCGCTCCGCTGACGATAGGGGAGCGGGCCTCAAGTAGCCCGAAGGGCGATAGGCCTCCCTAAGAAAGCCTAAGCCTGCTGTCTTTCAGACAGCCGGCTTAGGCGGCGCGGTGATGACCTCGACGTTGTCGTTCAGCAGATAGGCCAGTTCTTCCAGCGCGACCTTGCGCTCGGCGGCGTTGGGGGCGGCTTCGACGGCGGCGACCTTCTTGAGCATGTCTTCCGAGATGCCGCGCAGGATGCATTTCAGGTCGTTATCCGTGCCGCGTTCCTTCAGCACCAGGTGGCCCTGAAGATCGCGCGCGGCCAGGTCCGCCGCCTGGGCCTTGAAGCCCGTGAAGGCGGCGCCGGTCAGGAAGCCCTCGGCCTCGGCCTCGCCCGAGGCGATCCAGCCGTCGACGATGACTTTCAGCGAGCCGGAGCGCGTCACCAGGTCGGCGAACAAGGGCTCGTGCGCCACCGAGACGGGGGCGTCGGCGGCGACCGGCGCCACGGCTGCGGCTTCGGCCACGGACGGATCGCTGAGCATCAGCACGGCGGCGAGGATAATTCCGCAGGACATGGGGCATCCCTTCACTGGGGGCCGGGTCAGGAATCCCGCGTGGAAACCCATGTTGACCCGGTCATTGATTGAACTCTTCTCGGCCTGAGCCGTAAACAGGGGCTTGCAAGCGCCGTACCAGCCCTGTTCGGGACGGTCGGAACGGGGAGACGCTGATGCCGCACGCCGCCTGGACCGAACTGGAAGCCGTCGCCCGCCGCGACGCCGACGCCTGCATCCTCGACCAGTTCGCCGCCGATCCCGACCGCCTATCGCGCATGACGGTGGACGCCGCCGGCCTGCATCTGGACCTGTCCAAGCAGAGCTGGACCCGCGCCGGCTTCGACGTCGCCCTGGCCCTGGCCCGCGCCGCTGACATCGAAGGCCGTCGCGCCGCCCTGTTCGGCGGCGAGGCGATCAATTCCACCGAGGGCCGCGCCGTCCTCCACCCCGCCCTTCGCGCCCCCGCGGGGGCCGATTTCCACGCCTTGGGCGACGCCGTCTCGGCCGAGGTGGAGGCCGTACGTGATCAGATGCGCGACTACGCCCACGCCGTCCGGTCCAGCATCGAGACGGGCGCGACCGGCCGCGCGTTCAAGGCCGTGGTTCATATCGGGATCGGCGGATCAGACCTGGGCCCGCGCCTCATCTGGGACGCCCTGCGCCCGCTCGACCCGGCCATCGACGTCCGCTTCGTCGCCAATGTCGATCCGCGCGACATGGCCGAGGCCCTGATCGGGCTGGACCCGGAAACCACCCTGGTCGTCGTCGTCTCCAAGACCTTCACCACCCAGGAGACCCTGGCCAACGCCGAGGTCGCCAAGGCCTGGCTGGCCGCCGCCCTGCCTGCTGAGGGCATGGATCGCCACTTCATCGGCGTCACCGCCGCGCCGGAGCGCGCAGCCGCCTTCGGCTGCGGTCGTGTGTTCGGCTTCAGCGACTGGGTCGGCGGCCGCTACTCCCTGTGGTCGGCGGTCAGCCTGTCCTGCGTCATCGGCCTGGGCTGGGACGTCTTCCAGGCCTTCCTCGACGGCGCCGCCGAACTGGACCGGCACTTCCTTGAGGCTCCGCTGGAGGCCAACGCCCCCGTCCTGCTGGCCCTGGCCCAGATCTACAATGTCGACGGCCTTCGCCGCCCCGCCCGCACTGTCGCTCCCTACGCCCACGGCCTGCGCCGCCTGCCTGCCTTCCTGCAGCAGCTGGAGATGGAGTCGAACGGCAAGCGGGTGCGCCGCGACGGCGCGCCCGTCGGTCGTCCGACCTGCCCCGTCGTCTTCGGCGAACCCGGCACCAACGGCCAGCATGCCTTCTTCCAGCAGATCCATCAGGGACCGCAGGTGGTCCCGGCCGAGTTCGTCATCGTCGCCTCCACGGACGGACAGACCTCGGAAAGCCCCCTCTGGTCCAACGCCCTGGCCCAGGGTCAGGCCCTGATGCAGGGCAAGACCGAGGCCCAGGCCCATGCCGAACTGATCGCCTCAGGCGCGTCGGAGGCCGAGGCCGACCGCCTGGCCCCGCACAAGACCTTCCCCGGCAACCGCCCCTCGACCGCCATCCTGATGGACCGGCTGACGCCCCAGACCCTGGGCGCCCTGATCGCCCTCTATGAGCACAAGACCTTCGTCGAGGGCGTGATCTGGGACATCAACAGCTTCGACCAGTGGGGCGTCGAACTGGGCAAGGTCCTGGCCAAGGCGGTGCTCAAGGACGTGGCCGCAGGCGCCCCCTCCCCCGACCTGGATCCCTCGACGGCGGCCCTGCTGACCCGGCTGCTCGCTTGATCGCCATTCGCAGCGGAACCCGACGCCAGCGTCGCCGTTCCACGGCCTCAACCAGGAGAGCCTCTATGCTCAAACCCGCCGCCTTCGCCGTCGCCGCCGCCATGACCGCCGTTCTGGCCCTGCCCGCCGGCGCTCAGGATCACAGCCGCACCGAGCGGGTGCAGTTCGCGCGCGGTGCGTCCTCGGCCACCCTGCACGGCTACGACACGGTCGACTATGTCCTGGGCGCCCGCCGCGGCCAGACGCTGAACGTTCGGCTGCAGCCCACCAACGCCTCGGCCTATTTCAATGTCACCAAACAGGGCGCGGACGAGGCCCTGTTCATCGGCTCGACTTCAGGCAGTCAATTCAGCGGCCAGTTGCCGGCGAACGGCGACTACGTCGTGCGCGTCTATCTGATGCGCAACGCCGCCCGCCGCGACGAACACGCCAACTACAGCCTGACCGTCGGCGTTCGCTGACCTGATACAGAAAAGGCCCGGCGTCGCCGCCGGGCCTTTCGTGATCTGACGCCTGACCCTACCAGCGGCGGTCGTAGCGATAGTCGCGGCGGTTCTCATGACGGTCATGGCGGCGGTCATAGCGATCGCGGCCCTGATAGCGTCCGTTGTTGTAGTAGCCGTCGCGGCTGTTGATGCCGTGTTCGCGTTCCCAGTGGCCCTGGTTCCGATAGCAGCGGCCGCCGCGGTAGTAGCTGCAGCCGTCGCGATCGCTGTCCGAAGACACCGCGCCCAGAGCTGCGCCCGCCAGAGCGCCGCCGGCGACATAGCGTCCGTCGCCGTTGCCGATCAGGGCGCCCGCCACGCCGCCGACGACGGCGCCGAGCACCGCGTCACGCCCGGTGTTGTCGCGATCCCGATCCCGATAATTCTGCGCCGCGACGGGCGAGGCGGCCAACATCGTCAGGGCCACAGCGCCGACGCCGATCTTGGAAATGGTTTTCATGGCGGGCTCCTTTCGAAAGCCGATTGATCCGTTGTCCTCTTTTTAGGTGGCGCCTGCTGAACGACCCCAAGGGGGCTTGTTCATTTTCAAGTCATCTGGCGAGCGGATTCACACGGTCACGCCCCTTGACGGTGACGGGGCCCCACCCTAACTCCTGTCGCGTTAGCACTCGGGGATGGCGGCTGCCAAAAGCCGCAGGTTCCGGGGCTTAATCGACACCTATTGGGAGATCATCAGATGGCGTTTCGTCCTCTCGGCGACCGCGTGCTGGTCAAGCGCGTTGAAGAAGAATCCAAGACCAAGGGCGGGATCATCATCCCCGACACGGCCAAGGAAAAGCCCCAGGAAGGCGAAGTCGTCGCCGTGGGCCCCGGCGTCCGTGACGAAGACGGCAAGCACGTCGCTCTGGAGCTGAAGGCCGGCGACCGCATCCTGTTCGGCAAGTGGTCGGGCACGGAAGTGAAGATCGACGGCGACGACCTGATCATCATGAAGGAATCCGACGTCCTGGGCGTGCTGTCGTAAGACGCGCCCCGGTTTCCGGACTCTCTTTTAAAACCAGTTAGATAGGAGCTGCCCCATGGCCGCTAAAATCGTAAAATTCAACACCGACGCTCGCGACAAGATGCTGCGCGGCGTCAACATCCTGGCTGACGCCGTCAAGGTGACGCTCGGTCCCAAGGGCCGCAACGTCGTGATCCAGAAGTCCTTCGGCGCCCCGCGCTCGACCAAGGACGGCGTCACCGTCGCCAAAGAGATCGAGCTGGAAGACGCCTTCGAGAACATGGGCGCCCAGATGATCCGCGAAGTCGCCTCCAAGGCGAACGACAACGCGGGCGACGGCACCACCACCGCCACCGTCCTGGCCCAAGCCATCGTGCAAGAGGGCCTCAAGGCCGTCGCCGCCGGCATGAACCCGATGGACCTGAAGCGCGGCATCGACCAGGCCGTCGCTGTGGCCCTGGACGAGGTCAAGGCCATCTCCAAGCCGGTCTCGAACAACTCGGAAATCGCCCAGGTCGGCACCATCTCGGCCAACGGCGACGCTGAAATCGGCGAGCTGATCGCCCTTGCCATGGCCAAGGTCGGCAATGAAGGCGTCATCACGGTCGAAGAAGCCAAGACGGCTGAAACCACCGTCGACATCGTCGAAGGCATGCAGTTCGACCGCGGCTACCTGTCGCCCTACTTCATCACCAACGCGGACAAGATGGAGGTCGCCCTCGAAGAGCCCCTCATCCTGCTCCATGAGAAGAAGCTGACCTCGCTGCAGCCCATGCTGCCGGTGCTGGAAGCCGTGGTTCAGTCGGGCCGTCCCCTGCTGATCATTGCCGAGGACATCGAAGGCGAAGCCCTGGCCACCCTGGTGGTCAACAAGCTGCGCGGCGGCCTGCGCGTCGCCGCCGTCAAGGCTCCGGGCTTCGGCGACCGCCGCAAAGCCATGCTGGAAGACATCGCCATCCTGACGGGCGGCCAGGTCATCTCGGAAGACCTCGGCATCAAGCTTGAGACTGTCACGCTCGACATGCTCGGCAAGGCCAAGAAGGTCACGATCACCAAGGACGACACCACCCTCGTCGAAGGCGCCGGCGAGAAAGAGGGCATCGAAGCCCGCGTCTCGCAGATCAAGCGTCAGATCGAGGACACCACCTCGGACTACGACAAGGAAAAACTGCAAGAGCGTCTGGCCAAGCTGGCCGGCGGCGTCGCCGTCCTGCGCGTCGGCGGCTCGACCGAAGTCGAAGTGAAGGAAAAGAAGGACCGCGTCGACGACGCCCTGAACGCGACCCGCGCCGCTGCCGATGAAGGCATCGTCCCGGGCGGCGGCGTGGCCCTGCTGCAAGCCTCCAAGAAGCTGATCGATCTGAAGGGCGCCAACGCCGATCAGAACGCCGGCATCGCCATCGTCCGTCGCGCCCTGCAGGCTCCGATCCGTCAGATCTCGGAAAACTCGGGCGTCGAAGGCTCGATCGTGGTCGGCAAGGTCATGGACTCGAGCGACGCTTCGTTCGGCTTCAACGCCCAGACCGAAGAGTACGGCGACCTCGTCCAGATGGGCGTGATCGATCCGGCCAAGGTCGTCCGTTCGGCTCTGAAGTCGGCCGCCTCGGTCGCCGGCATCATGATCACGACCGAAGCCGCCATCGCTGACGCTCCCAAGAAGGGCGGCGCCGGCGCCCCCGACATGGGCGGCATGGGCGGCATGGGCGGCATGGACTTCTAAGTCCAAGCCCACCCAGGCTAGAACCAAGGAAGGGCGGGACCGAAAGGTCCCGCCCTTTTTCTATGCGCGGCGCCTCTCCCTCCCCTTCATGGGGAGGGTGGCTGAGGCCGTCAGGCCGAAGCCGGGTGGGGGCGGCAGAGCAAATCAGACGTTGCGCTTTGTATCGCCTCGCCCTCCCCACCCGGTCTACGCTTCGCTCCGACCACCCTCCCCATGAAGGGGAGGGAGAAGGACCTACCCCGTCTCCCCCACTTCCCGTCCAGCCAGCCTCGCGCCCTCGACCACCGCCGGGTCGGCCCGCGCCGTGTCGAGCAGCCAGTCGCGGAAGCGGGCGATCTTGGGGGTCAGGCGCCGGGCGGGCGGGTAGCAGATCCAGTAGCCCTCGGCCAAGGCGACGGTCTGATCGAAGGGGCGGACCAGCAGCCCCCGTTCGATCTCGCGCGCATAGAGAATGGGCGAGCCCAGGGCCACGCCCTGATCGCCCAGGGCCGCCGCCACCTCCATGGCCTGGTTGTCGGCGGTCAGACGCGGCGGCGGGGCGGCATCGGCGGGCGAGACCTGGGCGGCGGCGAACCAGGCGGCCCATTCGCGCGGCTCGCCGACCAGATGGGCGCGCTTCAGGTCGGCGGGGGCCTTCAGGTCCAGCCGGTCGCGCATGGCCGGGCTGCACAGGGGGGTGAAGACGGCAGGCATCAGGAAACGGCTCTCCAGCCCCGCCCACTGACCCGAGCCGAACCGAAGGGCCACGTCCAGCCCGTCGGCGCCCAGCATCGACAGGGTCGGACTGGTGTCCACCCGCACCGCCAGATCGGGGTTGTCGAGCTGGAACGACCCCAGCCGCGTCGCCAGCCACTGGGTCGCCAGGGTCTGAAGCGTGGTGATGGCCAGCACGCCCTGATCGGCCTCGACCACGTCGGCCACGGCGCGCCGCAACAGGGTCATGGCCTCGATCGAGGCCGTGGCCAGCCGCTCGCCTTCCGGCGTCAGCGACACCTGCCGCACGCCGCGCACGAACAGGGCCCGGTCCAGCCTCTGCTCCAGGTCGCGGATGCGCCAGCTGACCGCCGCCTGGCTCATGCCCAGGGCCTCGGCGGCGCGGGTGAAGCTGAGCAGCCGCGCGGCGGTCTCGAACACCCTCAGGGCGTCGACGGGAATGCGAGAAAGAACGTCAACCATAAGCAAGCCTTATGCATGGGCCCCATCGTCTCGTTTGTGAACGCCCCGCGTCAACTACATATTCCGGCTTCAAGAAAGGAGGACGACCGATGGACTACATTTACAGCACCCATAAGGAACCCGCGTGGGGTTGGATCGGCGCCCTGCTGGACGCCCGCAAAGCTTGTACGCCCGCAGCGACCAAGCCCGTCGCAGCGCCCGCGCCGAGGCTGCGCCCACGCCGCGTCGCTTGCTGACCCGCTGACCCCGCCGCCGCGACAAGGCGTCGCGGTCGGCCCCTCCGTCGTCGGAACGGTTTGCGCCGCTCCGGCGACGTTGGCCATAAGAGCCGCTTCATCGACACCGAGGGGGCTCCGACCGATGCGCCGCACCAAGAATTTCCCGACCTTCGCCGCCGCCGCTGCTTTGGCCGCCGTCACCCTGACGGTCGCCATGCCCGCCGAGGCGCAATCTCGTCGTGCAGCTGCTGCCGAAGCCCCGGCTTCGCTGACGCCCCGCGCCGCCCCCGCCTTGCAGCGCGCCGTGACCTTCGCCGCCACGCCGGGCCAGGCCTCGGGCGCCCTGGTCCTGCCGCTGGGCGCTGAGGCTGATCTGGCCACGCGCGGCGCCGCCCTGGCGCCCGCCGTGCGCGAGGCGATCGCCGCCGCCCTGACCGCCGCCCGGTTTGACTACAAGGCCCGCCAGACCCTTAGCCTGCACGGCGTCGGCGGCTGGGACCGCATCCTGGTCGTCGGCCTTCCCGCGGACGCCAAGCCCGCCGACGTCCAGGCCGCCGGAACCGTCGCCGGTCGCGCCCTGATCGCTCAGCCGGGCGCGATGACCGTCCTGACCAGCGGCCTGTCCGTCGACAGCGCCGCCGAACTGGCGACCGGCCTCGGCCTTGGCCAGTACCGCTCGGACCTGCACCGCACCACGGGCCGCGACGCCGCCGCGCCCGGCGGGATCACCCTCGTCGCCGACGACGCCTCGGCCGCTCAGGCCGCCTGGCGGCGCGGCGCGGCCCTGGTCGAGGCCATGGCCTGGACCCGCGACGTCTCCAACGAACCCGCCAACGTCGTCTATCCCGAGAGCTTCGTGGAGCGCGCCCGCGCCGCCTTCGCCGGCGTGCCCGGCGTGGAGATCGAGGTGCTGGACGTGCCCGCCATGCAGCGCCTCGGCATGGGCTCCCTGCTGGGCGTCGGCCAGGGCTCAGCGCGCCCGCCGCGCCTGCTGGTGGTGCGCTATCGCGGCCAGGGCGCGCCCGACGCCGGCCCGGTCGCCCTGCTGGGCAAGGGCATTACCTTCGATTCCGGGGGCATCTCGATCAAGCCGGGCGCCAATATGGGCAATATGAAGATGGACATGTCGGGCGCCGCCAGCGTCGTCGGCGCCGTCCTGGCCCTGGCCAAGGCCGGCGCCCCGGTCGATGTGGCCGCCGTCGCGGCCCTGGCCGAGAACATGCCCGACGCCAACGCCATCCGTCCCGGCGACGTCCTGACCGCCATGAACGGCAAGACCATCGAGGTCATCTCCACCGACGCCGAGGGGCGTCTGGTCCTGGCCGACGCCGTGGTCTGGGCCGACACCCGCCTGGACCCCGCCGCCATCGTCGATGTCGCCACCCTGACCGGCTCGGTCGGCGGCGCCCTGGGCAACGACTACGCCGGCCTGTTCAGCCGCCACGACGCCCTGGCCGAGCAGTTGAAGGCGGCGGGCGACGCGACCGGCGAGCGTCTGTGGCGTCTGCCGCTGCACCCCTCCTACGTCGCCGCGACCAGCAGCCCCATCGCCGACATCAAGAACTCGGGCGAGGGCGGCGCGGGCGCAGGCACCGGCGCCCACTTCATCGGCTATTTCGCCCGGCCCGAGACGCCCTGGGCCCATCTGGACATCGCCAACATGGCCTACGGCGCCGCCAGCGACGTCAAGCCGGCCGGCTCTGCGGGCTTCAGCGTCCGACTGCTGGAACGCTTTGTGCGCGACTTCCAGCCGGTGGCGAAAGAAAAGGGGACCGGCGGCTTCTAAGCCCCGCTAATCGACGGCGACGATCTCGACCGACTGGCCGGCCACGGTCGCCTCGTCGCCGACCCGCCTGCCCATCAGGGCGCGGGCCAGGGGCGAGACGTGGCTGACTGAGCCTTTCGCGGGATCGGCCTCGTCCTCGCCGACGATGCGCCAGGTCTGGGTGCGCCCGTCCTCACGCTCGATGGTGACGGAGCCGCCGAAGCGTACCCGACCGTCCGGCTTGGTCTCCAGCAGCTGGGCCGAGGCCCGCCGCGCCGACCAGTAGCGCAGGTCGCGCGTGGCCCGCGCCATGGCCGTGCGATCCGCCTCGATAGAACCCTTGGCCTGGGCCGCCGAATAGGCCGCCCGCGCCGAGGCCAGCTCAGCCTCGATCATCGCCATCCCCTCGGGCGTGACGTGGTTCGGATGGGGCGAGATCGGGCGGTCCACCAGGTCGGCGGCCGTGGCTTCCAGATCTTCTTCTCGGGTGAAGGCGACGCTCATGATGACACAGCGTATGCCGTTCGCGGACGTTCCGGTCTAGAAGAGCCGATGACCGACGCTTCTTCCTCCGCCCCTTCCACCGTCACCGTGATCGGCGCCGGCCCCGCCGGGTTGATGGCCGCCGAACGCCTGGCCTCGACGGGCCTGCGCGTCACCGTGCATGAGCGGATGCCCTCCGTCGGCCGCAAGTTCCTGATGGCCGGTCGCGGCGGACTGAACCTGACCCATTCGGAGCCGCCGGCGCCCTTCCTCGACCGCTACGACGCACCGGCCCGTGAGCGGGTCGCCGAATGGCTGAAGTCCTTCTCGTCCGCCGACCTGACCGCCTGGGCCGAGGGCCTGGGCCAGGAGACCTTCGTCGGCTCCTCGGGCCGCGTCTTCCCCCGGGCGATGAAGGCCTCGCCCCTGCTGCGGGCCTGGCTGGTCCGACTGGAGAGCCTGGGCGTCGAGATCCGCACCCGCTCACGCTGGACCGGCTGGAAGGACGGCGCCCTCAGCTTCGACACGCCGGACGGCGAACGGACCGAGCGCCCCGACGCCGTCGTGCTGGCCCTGGGCGGGGCCAGCTGGGCCAGGCTGGGCTCAGACGCGGCCTGGACGCCCTGGCTGGAGGAAGCGGGCGTCGCCGTCGCCCCCTTCCGCCCCTCCAACGTCGGCTTCGACGTGGCCTGGTCGCCCCTGTTGCGCGACCGCTTCGCCGGCCAGCCGATCAAGGGAATCGCCCTGACCCATGCCGGACGCACGGTGCGCGGCGAGGCCATGATCGCCGCCTATGGCGTCGAGGGCGGCGGCGTCTACGCCCTGTCGGCGGGCTTGCGCGACGCCATTGAGCGCGACGGTTCCGCCGAGCTGACCCTGGACCTGCGACCCGACCTCAGCCGCCCTGCCCTGACCCAGAAACTGCTGAAGCCGCGCGGCAAGGAGAGCCTGTCCAACTGGCTGCGCAAGATCGTCCACCTCGACCCCGCCGCCATCGCCCTGCTACGCGAGGGCGAACCCCTGCCGACCGAACCCGGCCCGCTGGCGGCGCGCATCAAGGGCGTGACCCTGACCCTGACCGGGGTTCAGGGCCTATCCCGCGCCATCTCCTCCGCCGGCGGTGTCACGCTGGACGCCGTGGACGAACGCCTGATGCTCAAGGCCAGGCCCGGCGTCTTCGTCGCCGGCGAGATGCTGGACTGGGAGGCCCCGACCGGCGGCTACCTGCTCCAGGCCGCCTTCGCGTCAGGCGTCGTCGCGGCGCAGGGCGTGACGGACTGGCTCCAGACGCGCTAGACCTCGCCCATGACCGACCTGCCTGAAATCCACGGCCTCTGCCCGTCCCGCTTCAACGCGGTGAAGGACGCCTTCGCCGCCAACTTCGTCGATGCGCCCGAGGGGCTGAACGAACTGGCCGCGCGCTTCTCCGTGGTCATCGACGGCGAGCTCGCGCTGGACCTGTGGGCCGGGTCCGCCGATCTGGCGGGGAAGCAGCCCTTCGCCGAGGATACGCTGGTTCCGGTCTTCTCGACCGGCAAGGCGGTGATGGCCCTGATGATCGCGCGCTGCGTCGACCGGGGTCTGCTGTCCTATGAAGACCGGGTGGCTGACCACTGGCCGGCCTTCGGCGCGGCGGGCAAGGCGGCCCTGACCGTCGGCCAGTTGATGAGCCATCAGTCGGGCCTGCCGGGCTTTTCCGACGGGGTCGAGCCGGCCATCTGGTTCGACCGTCAGGCCGTTCTGGACCGTCTGGCGGCCCAGGCGCCGCTGTGGGCGCCGGGCGCCGCGTCAGGATACCACCCGATCACCATCGGCTATCTGGCGGGCGAGCTGTTCCGCATCGTCGACGGGCGCAGCATGGGCGCGGCCTTGCGCGAGGATTTCGCCGCCCCCTTCGATCTGGACCTGTGGATCGGCCTCCCCGAGGCTGAGCACGGTCGCGTGGCCCAGCTGCGCAAACCCGCCGCCGCCCCCGACCTCGGCCCCATCGACGCGATCAAGAAGGCCGCCTTCCTCGACCGAGGCTCAGCGCCGGGCGGGCGCGGCTCGACCGAATGGCGGATGGCTGAGATCCCTTCGGCCAACCTGCACGGCACGGCGAAGGACCTGGCGCGAATGATGTCCATCATCGCTACGGGCGGCGCCCTGGACGGTCGGGTGATGCTGTCGCAGGAGACCCTGGCCGAAGCGACCCGTGAGCGCATCCACGGCCAGGACAAGGTCCTGCCCTATGTCATGAGCTGGGCGGCGGGCTTCACCCGCAACCAGGGACTGAACGTCTTCGGCCCGAATCCTCAGGCGGTCGGCCATTGCGGCTGGGGCGGGTCGATGGCCTTCGCCGATCCCGAAGCGCGCGTCTCGGTGGCCTATGTCATGACCCGTCAGTCGCCGCACCTGATCGGCGATCCGCGCGCCCTGCGCCTGGTCGAGGGCCTCTACTCAAGCCTCTAGCCGAGAGCTGCGCTCATCGTCAGCGCCCGGTCGAGCCGAAGCCGCCGGCGCCGCGCGCGGTTTCATCCAGCGCCTCGACCTCGGCCATCACCGCCTGGGCATAGGGCGCAATGACCATCTGGGCGATGCGCTCGCCGCGCCGGATCTCGAAGGCGACCTGGCCGTGGTTGATCAGGATGACTCCAACCTCGCCGCGATAGTCGCTGTCGATGGTGCCGGGCGAATTCAGGCAGGTGACGCCGTGCTTCAGCGCCAGACCCGAGCGGGGCCGCACCTGGGCCTCATAGCCGGGCTCCAGCGCGATCTTCAGCCCGGTGGGGATCAGCTTGCGCTCTCCGGGGGCCAGCACGACCGGCTCGAACTCGGCCACGGCGGCGCGCAGGTCCATGCCCGCCGATCCCGTCGTCTCATAGGCGGGCAGGGCCAGGCCCTCGGCGTGGGGCAGGCGTTCGACGCGGACAGTGGTCATGGGGAAGTCTCTCAGGCCTTGAAATGATCGGCGATGCGCTGGGCGATCTTGCGCGCCACATCGGTCTTGGACTGGCGCGGCCAGGGCTCGGCGCCGTCGCGGGTGAACAGGGTCACGGCGTTGCCGTCGGAACCGAAGACCTCGTCGGACACGTCGTTGCCGACGATCCAGTCGCAACCCTTCCGCGACAGCTTGGCGCGGGCGTTGGCCTCCAGGTCGCTGGTCTCGGCGGCGAAACCGACCACCAGTTTCGGGCGCCGGGGTCCGGGGGCCGAGACGCCCGCCAGAATGTCGGGGTTCTCGATCAGGGCCAGCGACGGCGGCCCGCCCGGCTTCTTCTTGATCTTGCCCGAGGCGATGCCGTCCACGCGCCAGTCGGCGACGGCGGCGCTCATCACGGCGATGTCGGCTGGAAGCGCGGCTTCGACGGCGGCCTTCATCTCGGTCGCGGCCTCGACCCAGACGCGAGTCACGCCGACCGGCGCGTCCAACGCCACGGGGCCGGAGATCAGCGTCACCTCGGCGCCCAGTTCCGCCAGGGCGGCGGCGACGGCATAGCCCTGCTTGCCGCTGGAGCGATTGGTCAGGCCGCGCACCGGGTCGATGGGCTCGAACGTCGGCCCGGCGGTGACGACGGCGGTCTTGCCGGTCAGGGGGCGGCCATCGGGTCCGGCCAGCAGGCGGGCGATCTCGTTGAAGATGACGGCGGGCTCGGCCATGCGGCCCGGCCCGAACTCGCCGCAGGCCATCTCGCCCTCATCCGGTCCGACCACGGCCACGCCGTGGAAGCCGTCAAAGCCCTTCAGCCGATCGACATTGGCCTGAACCGCCGGGTGCAGCCACATGCGCACGTTCATCGCAGGGGCCAGCAGCACCTTCTTGTCGGTGGCCAGCAGGGTGGTCGAGGCCAGGTCGTCGGCCATCCCGTTGGCCGCCTTGGCGATCAGGCCCGCCGTCGCCGGCGCCACCACCACCAGATCGGCCCAGCGCGACAGCTCGATATGGCCCATGGCCGTCTCGTCTTCCGGCATGAACAGGGCTTGCCGCACCGGATGGCCGGTCAGGGCGGCCAGCGACATGGGGGTGACGAACTCGGCCCCGGCGGCGGTCAGCAGGCTCATCACCTCGGCCCCGGCCTTTTTCAGCAGGCGCGTCAGCTCCAGCGCCTTGTAGGCGGCGATGCCGCCGCCGACGATCAGCAGGACCTTGCGGCCGGATAGCGAGGATGCGGTCATGGAGAATCTCTAGCGGGGCCGCATGACGGCGTCGAGACAAAGCCGTGGCGAACCTATGCGCCGAAGTCAGAACATTGCCAGAACAAAAATCCTGTGCCTAACTGCGTTCGGCGGGTTTTTCAGGGAGGGTGACTTATGCGTATTCAGATGATGGCAGGCGTCTTGGCGGCCCTGGTGCTGGCCGGCTGCGACAGCGGCGGTTCGGCGGTCGAGACGCGGGATCGGGCGACGGCTGACCCGGTCGCCCTGATTTCGGCGGCGGCGCCCGAGAGCGAGATGGAGGTCGCGCCCCAAGCCAAGCCGCCGGTCACGGCCAACCGGCGTGAAACCGCCGACGCCAAGGTCCAGCGCCTGTTTGAACGCAACGGCGCAGCCTTCGGGGCCAAGTCCGCCGACGACTATCTGACCAAGGTGCGGGCCTTCACCGAGGCGACGCCCAAGGGGACCGAGACGGTCAAGCGCCCCAACGGCGACACCCTCTACTACCAGGCCTCGACCAACACCTTCGCCGTGGTGGACCGCAACGGCGTGCCCCGCACCATGTTCAAGCCCGACGACGGCCCGACCTACTGGGCCCAGCAAAAGGAGCGCGCCCCGACCTTCGGCCAGCGTCGCTCCGGCGCGGGTGCGGCGGAGTAGGTTGAGCGGCCTCTAGATGACGGAAGCGAAACTGCCGAATGTCCGCGGAGAGTGGGAAACGGAAGGCCCCATTAGATGATGGCTGCCATCCCGAAAGTCATAAGCAATGCAGCGAATGGAACTATAATCCAGGGCACGCTGACCCCGAAGAAATGAGCGAGCGCATTCATTAGGGCCAGCACAGCTAACCAGATGGCGAAGGCTCTAAGGAGAGGCGCCCACAGTTTGCCAAGCTGGTTCATTTTTCGTCCCGTCCCTAGGCAGATGTTCTCACAAGACGCGCTTGACTGCCAATTTCCGCAATGGGTCGCGAAGCGAAGTTCGCTTAAGGGTGGAAGCGGACGTTCTTATCCGTATTAGAACCGGCTGTATCGGGGGGCTTATGAACACTGCACCAGAAATTTCGGCTCGCCGCGCCGCATGGATTGGATGGGCTTGGGTGAACGGATCGGTCCTAGTCGGATATGTTGTCGGCTTCGGTCTGCTTGTTCTGTTGTTCAATACGAAGCCAGTGTTTGTCGATGCGCTTGGTCCTTGGTTTCTTCTTCTGATCTTGTTGGTGCTCGTTGCCCCATGGTTTTTGTGGTCGTTCCAGGTAACGCGCTGGCGTTTGTGGGCCTACCGTCGAGTCAGAGATGTAAACGCCTTGAAGGCTGAAGCCGTGGCACGTTCCGTGATTTGGCCCTCCGGGCACCTTCTTGAGAAGACCGAGTTCCGAACGCTAAAACAGAAGTTGGAACTCGACCGTCTTGAGCGTGAACGCTTCTGACCTGCCAGCCCTAAGAATTTGGCTCGACTGCCCTGACCCGGAGAGTGTTCGGAAGTGGAATAGCGCGCTGCGATTTAAGCGTCCTCGGACGGCGATTTCGTCGGCTATGTCTGGTGTTCGCGACCTACCGAGCCTGCTGCTCGCCACCGAGGCGATCCGAGCGCGAATCATATTCTTTTCACCGACGCCTTCAACCTAGCCACAGCGGGCGTTTGCGCGGCGAAACCCCCATCGAACACGCCGAGGTTCAGCGCGCCGCTATGATGCGCTCTGGTCTTTGACAGAGTCTGGCGTTGGCAAGGAGAGGTCGAGCGGTTCGATGAAGCGCCCCGGCCTCCGCTCCGGCCCTATTGCACCAATTGCACTGTTTTTTTCGCGCCATGGTGCAATCGAACGGGTCCTGGCGTCATCCGCCACCCCCGCCCGCCACCGTCATCCTCGGGCTTGACCCGAGGATCGAGCGTTCAGCGCGCGCGACGCCGCAGGCCTGACCGCCGGTCGCGGGTCATCCTGCACCCATGCGGAGCCGACGGCCCGATCCTCGGGGCAAGCCCGAGGATGACGCCGGCCTATGGGGCAGGGCGCACGGCCCGCCGCCCTTCGCCTCAGGCGGCGTCGAAGCTCAGCGGCGCGCCCCAGAAGCGGGCGATTAGGTCGGACTGCGGGCCGGGCGTGCCGGTGGTCAGGAAGTCGCGGCGCGCTGACGACCCCAGGTCGTATTCGGGGTGGCGGGCGAAATAGCGTTCCAGCGAGTCGGCCACGGCGGTCGGCTGGCTGATCACCTGGACCCCGGCGGGCAGGGCGGCGGCGAACAGGTCGGCCACGATCTCGTAGTGGGTGCAGCCCAGGATGGCCTTGTCCGGGTGGCGGCCGATGCGGCGGCGCAGGGCGTCGACGTGGTCGTCGACCACCACCTTCAGCTCCTCCGCCGGGGCGCCCAGTTCGATCAGGCCGGCCAGGCCGGGGCAGGCCTCGGTGAAGACCGCCAGGTCCTCGCGGCGCTTGTCGATCTCGATCTCATAGACCCGGCTCATGGCCGTGGCGGCGGTGCAGAAGACGCCGGTGATGTCGATCGCCTCCTTCTTCTGGCCCTCGTTGCGGCCGTTGCGCTCGGCCTCATAGGACCAGGGCAGGCCGGTGGCCGCCTCGATGGTCGGGACGATGATGCCCAGGACGTTGACCGGGCGGCCCAGCTTTTCGCGCATCCCCGGAATCCAGGTCTGCTGCAGCCGGCGCAGCGCGATGGCCGAGGCCGTGTTGCAGGCCAGGACCACGACCGAGGCGCCCGCCTCGAACAGCCGCTCGCACCCGGCGCGCGTCAGGGCGACGATGTCCTCGCCGCCGCGCCCGCCATAGGGGGCGTGCCCCTGGTCGCCCAGGTAGATGAAGTCCCGCGTCGGAAAGCGGGCCACGAGTTCGCGGTGGACCGTCAGTCCGCCCACGCCGGAGTCAAAAACGCCTATCGCCATGACGCGGCCTTTAGACCCGTGGGGTTCCGTCGTCCAATGGTTAGGATTACATCGACGCAGACGACCGTCCGGGCGAGCACGCCGGGGGAAGTCCGAAACAGCTATGGTTGGGAGACCTGGATGCACAGACGCCATCTTCTCATCGGGGGCGCGAGCCTCTTCGCCCTGACGGGCTGCGCCTCCGCCGGCGCCCTGGAGAACGGAATGACCGGATCGGCCACGGCCCTCTCGACCGCTGACGAAGCCCGCCTCGCCCGCGCCGTCCTGCCGACGACCGCGCCGCGCGCCGAGCTGCTGCAGCCCTGGACCGGCCCCTATGAGGGCGTGCCCCCCTGGGACAAGGTGACGGCGCCCAAGATGCGCGAAGCCATCCTGGAAGGCATCGAGCTGCAACGCGCCGACGTGGCTGCGATCGCCAACAACCCCGACGCGCCGACCTTCGCCAACACCCTGGTGGCCATGGAGCTGGTCGGCGAGCCGCTGGACCGCGCCATGAACGTCTTCAGCGTCATGACCTCGAACATCGGCGGCGAGCAGTGGGACGTTCTTGAGACCGAGCTGTCGCCGATCCTGTCGGCCGCCTCGGACGAGATCACCTTCAACGAGAAGCTGTTCGCCCGCATCAAGGCCGTGGCCGACGGCGCTGACGCCGCAGGCCTGAACGCTCAGCAGAAGCGTCTGGCCGAGCGCAGCCGCGACAGCTTCATCCGCAACGGCGCCGCCCTGGACGCCGCCGGCAAGGCCGAGCTGGGCCGCATCAACACCGCCCTGTCGAACGCCTTCACCGGCTTCGGTCAGAAGGTGGTGGCCGACGAGAACACCTGGACCGTCATCACCAACGAGGCCGGCCTGAAGGGCCTGCCTGAGTCCAACAAGGCCGCCGCCGCCGCCGCTGCGCGTTCGCGCAACGTCCAGGGCTGGGCCATCGTCAACACCCGCTCCAGCGTCGATCCCTTCCTGACCTTCGCCGACGACCGCGCCCTGCGCGAGCAGGTGTGGAAGAAGTTCGTCAAGCGCGGCGACAACGGCGACGCCAACGACACCAAGTCGACCATCGCCCAGATCGTCGCCCTGCGTCAGCAGCGCGCCAAGCTGCTCGGCTTCGGCAACCACGCCGAATGGCGCATGCAGGACACCATGGCCAAGACCCCGGCCGCGGCCATGGAGCTGATGCAGCGCGTCTGGACCCCGGCCAAGGCCCGCGTGGCTGAGGAGGTCGCCGACATGAAGGCGATCGCGGGCTATGACATCGAGCCCTGGGACTACCTCTACTTCGCCGAGAAGGTCCGTAAGGCCAAGTACGACCTCGATCAGAACGAGCTGAAGCCCTACTTCGAACTGCACGCCGTCCGTGCGGCCTCCTTCTACATGGCCGAGCGCCTGTACGGCTTCGTCTTCAAGCCTCTGGCCAAGGGCACGGTCTCGACCTTCGAGCCGGACGTGACCACCTATGAGGTCACAGACAAGGCCACCGGCAAGCTGATCGGTCTGTATTACGCCGACGACTTCGCCCGTCCGGGCAAGCGTTCGGGCGCCTGGATGACCACCTATCGGTCCTTCTCGACCCTGACCGGCGCCAAGCCGATCCTGGCCTCGAACAACAACAACTTCGTCAAGGCCGAGGCTGGTCAACCCCTGCTGATCTCGCTGGACGACGCCGAGACCCTGTTCCACGAGTTCGGCCACGCCTTGCACTACTTCTCGTCGGTGGTGACCTATCCGTCGTTCGGCAACACGCCGCGCGATTTCGTCGAATATCCGTCGCAGGTGCACGAGCACTGGGTGCTGAGCCGCCCGATCCTCGACGGCTACATGAAGCACGTCGAGACCAAGCAGCCGATGCCGCAGGCGCTGGTGGACAAGATCGAGGCCTCCTCGACCTTCAACCAGGGCTACGCCACCGTCAGCTACCTGTCCTCGGCCCTGGTAGACATGGACCTGCATACGCAGGCCACGCCCCCGACCGACATCGCCGCCTTCGAGAAGGCCTCGCTGGACCGTCTGGGCATGCCCAAGGAGATCGTGATGCGGCACCGCCTGCCGCAGTTCAACCACCTCTTCACCTCGGACGCCTACTCGGCCGGCTACTACTCCTACCTCTGGTCGGAAGTGATGGACGCCGACACCTGGGCCTACTTCGAGGAGTCGGGCGACGTCTTCAACCCGGAGATCGGCGGCCGCTTCAAGTCGATCATCCTGGCGCCGGGCAACACCACGGATCGCGGCGACGCCTATCGCCAGTTCCGCGGCCGCAACCCCGACGTCGCGGCCCTGCTGAAGGTGCGCGGCTTCCCCACTTCCTGAGGGGGCCTATCGCCCTTCGGGCTACTTGAGGCCCGTTAGGCGCTAAAGTTGAAGAGGGCTCGGTGGAGTAGTCCGCTGGGCCCTTTTCTTTGGCCGTCATCGTCGCGCAAACCGCGCCGTCACCCCGGACGACCCGTAGGGGCGATCCGGGGCCCAGGCGCTTGATCGGGCAGGGCGCGACAGGATTCGGCGCCTGGGTTCCGGGTTCGCTGCGCGCCCCGGAATGACGGCGAGGAAGAGCCTTGTCGGCAGCCCATTCTGTTTCCGGCTGAGGTGGCGTAAGCCTTGGCCGTTCGAATGAAGGAGTGCCCATGAGCGTCGTCGCCTCCTATATCTACAAGGACGGCAAGCGGGTTCGCGAGGCGCCGCTGACGGACGAGGGGCTGCGGCTTCAGCCCGGCGAATACCTGTGGATCGGTCTGTACGAGCCGACGAGCGAGGAGTTCGAGGCCCTGGTGCGGCGCTTTCATCTGCACCCGCTCGCGGTCGAGGACGCGCTGGCGGCGCATCAGATGCCCAAGATCGAGGTCTATGGCGGCGAGCTCTTCATCGTCGCCCGCACGGCGCAAAAGGCCGACGACGCCATCTGGTACGGCGAAACCCACGTCTTCGTCGGGCCCCGCTATGTCATCACCATCCGCCACGGCTCGGCCCGCGCCCACACCCAGCTGCGCGCCCAGCTGGAGGCCTCGCCGCTGCAGCTGAAGCACGGCGCCGACTTCATTCTGCACGGGGTGCTGGACTTCATCGTCGACGCCTATGTCCCCATCGTCGACGACATCGAGGACAGCGTGCTGGAGATGGAGCAGCGGGCGCTGGACAGCTTCCTGTCCCGCGCCGACATCAAGCGCCTGTTCCAGCTGCGCCGCGAACTGCTGAAGTTCAGTCGGGTGCTCGGCCCGATGGAGGAGGTGGCCAACAAACTGCAGTCGCTGGACCTGCCCTGCATCGACCGCGAGGTCCGCCCCTATTTCCGCGACGTGGCCGATCATGTCCGCCGGGTCTCCAGTCGTGCGGCGAGCCTGCGCGACATCCTGGCCTCGGTGTTCGAGGTCTCCAACCTGCTGGAGCAGCAACGTCAGGGCGTCATCACCCGCAAGCTGGCCGCCTGGGCCGCCATCTTGGCCACGCCGACGGCGGTGGCCGGCATCTACGGCATGAATTTCGAGCACATGCCGGAGCTGCGCTGGACCTATGGCTATCCGGCGGTGATGGGGCTGATCTTCGCCATCTGCCTGGGCCTCTACATCACCTTCAAGCGCACCAAGTGGCTGTGATCAGCCGCTGTTCCTGAGGCCCGCCGCCACGCCGTTGATGGCCAGAAGGATGCCGTTTCTGACGCGCGGGTCGTCGTCGCCGGCGCGGCGTCGGCGGATCAGCTCGATCTGCACATGGTTCAGCGGCTCGACATAGGGCATCCGCTGGCGGATCAGCCGGTCCAGCTCGGGCTGGCCGCCCAGCAGGTCGTCGTGGCCGGTGATCGACAGGACGGCGTCGCGGGTCCGGTCCCACTCCGCACGGATGGCGCCATAGATGCGCTCGGCCAGGGCCGCGTCGGGGACCAGCTTGGCGTAGCGCCGGGCGATGGCCATGTCGGCCTTGGCCATCACCATCTCCATGTTCTGGACCACGGTGCGGAAGAAGGGCCAGGCGGCGGCCATGTCGCGCAGTTCGTCGGGGTCCTCGCCCTGGACCGCCGAGCCGAAGCCGTACCAGCCGGGCAGCATGACCCGCGACTGCGACCAGCTGAACACCCAGGGAATGGCGCGCAGGTCCTCGATGGCGGTGGAGGTCGAGCGCGAGGCCGGGCGCGAGCCGATCTTCAGGTCGGCGATCTCGGCGATGGGGGTGGCGGCGCGGAAATAGTCGACGAAGCCCGGCGTCTCATAGACCAGGGCGCGATAGGCCTTCATCGAGGCCGCCGACAGGCGCGCCGCCGTGTCACCGTGTTGGGCGCTGTAGCCGCCGTCCGTCTGCGGCCCCAGCGAGGCCAGCAGGGTCCCGCAGGTCAGGGCGTCCAGGTTCCTCTGCGCCACCTCCGGCTCGCCGTACTTGTTGGCGATGACCTCGCCCTGTTCGGTGACGCGGATGCGCCCCGCGACGGTGCCCGCCGGCTGGCCCAGAACCGCCGAGAAGCTGGAGCCGCCGCCGCGCCCGACCGCGCCCCCGCGCCCGTGGAACAGTTGCAGACGCACCCCCGCCGCGCGGGTCACGTCCAGCAGGGCGCGCGAAGCCTCATGCAGTTCCCAGCCCGAGGTCAGGTAGGAGCCGTCCTTGTTGCTATCGGAATAGCCGATCATGACCTCCTGCACCCCGCGCGCGGTCGCCACGGCGCGGGCGGACGGCTCGGCCAGCACCCGTTCCAGCGTCGGCTGCGAGGCGCGCAGGTCCTCGATGGTCTCGAACAGGGGCGCGGCCTGGATGGGGCAGGCGGCGGGGTCGGCCGGGTCGTAGAGGCCGACCTCCTTCAGCAACAGATAGACCTCCAGCATGTCGGACGCGGCGTCGGTCTTGGACACGATGTGGGTGCGGATGGCCTGGGAGCCGAAGGCGGTCAGGGCCTGGGCCGCCGCCTGCAGGATGGCGCGCTCCTTCAGGGTCTCGGCGTCGTAGTCGGCATAGGGCGAGAACAGCGGTCGCGGGTTGGCCAGTTCATGCGCCAGCAGGGCCAGGCGCGCCTCTTCGTCGAGGGCAGCGTAATCGGGACAGACGCCCGCGACCTTCAGCAGGTCGGCCACGACCCGCTCGTGCACATCCGAGTTCTGGCGCAGGTCCAGGGTCGCCATGTGGAAGCCGAAGATGTCCGCCGCCGTGATCAGCCGCGCCAGCCGGTCGTCGGCGAAGACGGCGCCGTGGGTGCGGATCAGGCTGTCGTGCAGCACGGCCAGGTCGGCGCGGAAGGCTTCGGGACCGTCATAGGCCGGGGCCTCGAACTGGGCCGGCAGGGGGGCGGGACCGCCGGCCAGGGCCAGATGGGTGGCCGACAGGCGGGCGTAGATCTGGCTCAGAGCCCGACGATAGGGCTCGTCCGCGCGCTGGATCGAGGCGTCGCCCGAGCTGTCGGCCAGAGCGGCCAGTTCGGGGGTGACGGTGGTCAGGTCGGCGGACAGGCTCAACTCCTCGCCGAGCGCATTGGCCTCTTCCAGATAGAAGCGCAGCACGGCGCCCGACTGGGTGCGCAAGGCGGCGGCCAGGACCTCGGCGTCGACGTTGGGATTGCCGTCGCGGTCTCCGCCGACCCAGGTGCCGATGCGCAGGAAGGGCGGCAGGTCGGACGCGTCCAGAAGCGTTCGCCATTCGGCCAGCTGAGTCGGGGCGACGTGCAGGAAGATGCGTTGCAGCCAGTCGGTGACGGTATTGATCTCGTCCTGCACCACCAGGCCCGAGGCCCGCGTCAGTCGCGTGGCCCACAGGATGACGATCTGACGCCGCAGGGCCGCCTTCAGCGTCGCGGGCGAACAGGCGATCCCGTCGCGGTCGCAGCCGTCCAGCAGGGCGCCGACCGCGCCGATGCGGTCGATGACGCTCTTGCGCCGCACCTCGGACGGGTGGGCGGTCAGGACCGGCGAGATCAGGGCCTGGGACAGCAGGTCGCGCACCGCCGCCCGGTCCACCCCGGCTGCATCCAGCCGCTTCAGCGCCCCCTCGGGCGTGTCGGCGCGTTCGCCGGCCGCGGCCTGCTCGCGCGCGCGGCGCTTGCCCGCCCGGTCCTCGGCGACATTGGCCAGCAGGGAGAAGGCGGCGAAGCCGTGGGTCAGGCCGATGGCCTGATCCAGCGACAGGTCGTTCAGCAGGGCTTCCAGTTCGGCGGCGTCGTGCGAGGCCGGGTCGCGGTGATAGGCCACCGAGGCCTGACGCACCGCCTCGATCCGGTCATAGAGGTCCTGCCCGCCCTCGTCGCGGATCACCTCGCCGAGCAGGGCGCCCAGCAGGCGGACCTCATCGCGCAGTCGGTCGTCGGCGGCCTGGATCATCGCATTATCCTTCAGCGGGGAGGCTGGAAGCGGAACCGTATCAGCGGAATCCGAACCGCCTAGTCCCCAAGGTCAACGCTGAAACCCTTTGTGTGGTTGTCGAGGCTCTGACGCGAGAGTCGACATTTGCCTGCGGATGCTCCATAAGCCGCGGCTTCCGGCGCAATTGAACCTGCGCCTCCTCCATCACGACAGCTTTCTGGGTCGTGCTACCGCGCTGAGCGCTGCTTGAGCACAGCCCATTCGGGCTCAAGTAGGCCGACCGGCCGATAGCCCCAAAAGAAAGAACGAGGATGGCGAGGACCCTCTGCCGACGTGATCGTCGCCAGAGGCCGTTTCTCTATGGGGGTCAGGGTTCGCGCATGAAAGGTTTTGAATGTTCGAGGCTCTGAACGAGCGACTGACAGGCGTATTCGACCGGATCACCGGCCGCGGCGCCCTGTCCGAAAAGGATGTCGAGGAAGCGCTGCGCGAAGTCCGCGTCGCCCTGCTCGAGGCCGACGTCGCCCTGCCGGTGGTCAAGGACTTCATCAGCCGCGCCAAGGAACAGGCGACGGGCGAAGAGGTCATCCGTTCGGTCAAGCCGGCCGATCAGGTGGTCAAGATCGTCTATGACGGTCTGGTCGAGATGCTGGGCGGCGAAGAGCCGACCCCGATCAACATCAACGCCACGCCGCCCGCCGTCATCCTGATGGCCGGCCTGCAGGGCTCGGGCAAGACCACGACCTCGGCAAAGCTGGCCCTGCGTCTGACCAAGTTCGACAAGAAGAAGGTCATGATGGCCTCGCTGGACACGCGTCGTCCGGCGGCCATGGAGCAACTGGCGACCCTGGGTCAGCAGATCAAGGTCGCGACCCTGCCCATCGTGGCGGGTCAGTCGGCGGTCGAGATCGCCAAGCGCGCGCTGCAATCCGCCAAACTCCAGGGCTTCGACGTCCTGATCCTCGACACCGCCGGCCGCATCACCCTGGACGAGGCCCTGATGGCCGAGGTGGCCGAGGTCGCCCGCGTCGCCAATCCGGTCGAGACCCTGCTGGTCGCCGACAGCCTGACGGGTCAGGACGCGGTCCGCACCGCCGCCGCCTTCCACGAGCGCCTGCCGCTGACCGGCCTGGTGCTGACCCGCGCCGACGGCGACGGTCGCGGCGGCGCCATGCTGTCTATGCGCGCCGTCACCGGCCTGCCGATCAAGTATCTGGGCGCCGGTGAAAAGGTCGACGCCCTCGACGTCTTCGACGCCCGCCGCGTCGCCGGCCGCATCCTGGGTCAGGGCGATATCGTCGCCTTGGTCGAAAAGGCCGCAGGCGAGCTGGACCAGGCCAAGGCCGAGAAGATGGCCCGCAAGCTGGCCAAGGGTCAGTTCGATCTGGACGACCTGGCCGCCCAGTTGCAGCAGATGAAGAAGATAGGCGGGCTTCAGGGCATCATGGGCATGCTGCCCGGCGTGGCCAAGCTGAAGGCCCAGATGGCCGACAGCAACGTCAACGACAAGATGATCGCCCGTCAGGAAGCCATCATCAGCTCCATGACCAAGGCCGAGCGCAAGAAGCCCGACCTGCTCAACGCCAGCCGCAAGAAGCGCGTCGCCGCCGGCGCCGGCGTCGAGGTTCAGGACATCAACCGGCTGCTGAAACAGCACCGGCAGATGGCCGACATGGTCAAGTCCCTGTCCAAGGGCGGCGGCAAGAACCTCCAGAAGATGGCCGCCATGATGGGCGGTCTCGGCGGAGGCGGCGGCGGCATGCCCGGCCTTCCCGGCATGGGCGGCGGCCCCGACATGGCCCGCCTCAAGGCCCTGGGCGGCGGCAAGATGGCCGAGCCCAGCGCCGACGAAATGAAAGCCATCCAGGACCGCCTCGCGGGCCTGGGCGGCGGACAACTTCCGGGAGGCCTTCCGGGCCTGCCGGGCTTCCCGAAAAAGAACTGATTTCGACCTTCTAGAAAGAGACTGAAAATGCTGAAGATTCGTCTGGCCCGCGGCGGCGCCAAGAAGCGCCCCTACTACTACATCGTCGTTGCTGACTCGCACGCTCCCCGCGACGGCAAGTTCCTGGAGCGCGTGGGTTCGTATAACCCGATGCTCTCCAAGGACAGCGCCACGCCGCGCGTCGTCCTGAAGGCCGACCGTATCTCGGAATGGCTCGCCAAGGGCGCCCAGCCGACCGACCGCGTCGCGCGCTTCATCAGCCAGTCGCAAGACGAAGTTCTGGTCGGCAAGGTCAAGTGGACCCAGTCGAACAACCCGAACAAGGGCGCTCCGGGCAAGAAGGCTCAGGAACGCGCCGCCGAGCGCGCCCAGCGCGAAGCCGACCGTCTGGAAGCTGAAGCCGCCGCCAAGGTCGAAGCTGCCGAAGCCGCCGCCCGCGCCAAGGAAGAAGCCGCTGCTGCTGCTGAAGCCGCCAAGAACGCTCCGGCTGTCGAAGAAGCCCCGGTTGAAGCCGCTGCCGAAGAAGCCGCCGCTGAAGCTCCGGCCGAAGCCGCTGCTGAAGCGACCGAAGAAAAGGCTGAAGGCTAAACCCTTCGGCTTCCCGGTTTCGTCCGGGATGCAAAATGGAAAGCAGCGTCCGATCCCGGGCGCTGCTTTTCTGCTATCTGGCGCTTGGAATTGAGAAACGGAGCCTGTCGATGAGCGACGACAACAAGATGATCCTCGTCGGCCAGGTCGGCGGCGCCTTCGGCGTGAAGGGCGAGGTGCGGATCACCGCCTTTACTGCCGATCCCATGGCCCTGATGACCTATCAGCCCCTGCTGAAAGCCGACGGCACGCCCGCCCTGACCCTGGTCTCGGCGCGGCCTGACAAGGCGGGCGTGGTGGCCAAGGTCAAGGAGATCGCCACGAAGGAAGAGGCCGACGCCGCGCGTGGACAAAAACTGTTCGTGCCGCGCGACCGTCTGCCCGAGCCCGAGGAAGACGAGTTCTACCTGACCGATCTCGTGGGCATGGAAGCCCGCGACCTCGACGACACGGCGGTCGGCACGGTCAAGTCGGTGCAGAATTTCGGCGCCTCGGACATGCTGGAGATCAGCCCGAAGGAAGGCGGTCCGACCTGGTATCTGCCCTTCACCCGCGAGGCGGCGCCGGAGCTGCACCTCAAGGACGGTTGGCTGCGCATCATCCGTCCGACCGAGGTGGACGAGCGCGACGAGGCCTGATCGACCGCCACCGATGCGGTGGCTATTGCGACGGGCGGTCAGGCTTCCAACATGGAAGCTTCAATCCGCCCGGAGCGCCCCATGGCCGACCTGTCCGCTTTTCCGATCACCCGCCAGTATCCGGCCCAGCATCCCGACCGGCTGCAGCTCTACTCCCTGCCGACGCCCAATGGCGTGAAGGTCTCCATCCTGCTGGAGGAGCTGGGTCTGGCCTATGAGCCGCACCTGGTGGACATCGGCCAGAACGAGACCTGGACGCCCGACTATCTGTCGCTGAACCCCAACGGCAAGATCCCGGCCATCATCGACCCCGATGGTCCCGGCGGAAAGCCGCTGCCCCTGTTCGAGTCCGGCGCCATCCTGGTCTATCTGGCCGAGAAGACGGGGCGCTTCCTGCCTGCCGATCCGGCGGCGCGTTACGAGACCCTCCAGTGGGTCTTCTTCCAGATGGCGGCGATTGGCCCGATGTTCGGCCAGGTCGGCTTCTTCCACAAGTTCGCCGGGCGGGAGTTCGAGGACAAGCGCCCGCGCGACCGGTACGTCGCGGAATCCAGGCGTTTGCTGGGGGTGCTGGAAGGGCGGCTAGAGGGTCGTGACTGGATCATGGGCGAGGACTACACCATCGCCGACATCGCCAGCCTGGGCTGGGTGCGCAACCTGATCGGCTTCTACGAGGCGGGCGATCTGGTCGGGTTCGCCGACTTCCCGCGCGTCGCCGCCTGGCTGGAGCGGGGTCTGGCGCGACCGGCGGTGCAGCGGGGTCTGAACATTCCGGCGCGACCGTAGGATAGAGGACGGGGGCGCGGCGATCGCGCCCCCGTGAAACTCAGACCTCTTCGGTCGGGGCGTCGCCGACGTGCTTCTTGATCGACTCGATGGCGCGCTTGGCGCCCGACTTGTCGGAGTAGCCCTCGGTCGAGAAAATGATCTCGGAATTGTATTTGAACCGGACGCGGAACTCGCCGGCCTTGTCCTGATAGACTTCGAACTTGTGCGCCATGATCGCCTCGCTCAGACGGCCGCCAATCGGCCGAGCGTCAGGCTCTCACAGTCACGCTGGGGACGGAAGGGCGCAAAATGTAAAACCGGGTCAGGCTGGATCAGGCGCGCGGCTTGATCCAGCGCCGCGCCGCCAGCGCCAGGAAGCCGACCGCCAGACCCCAGAAGGCCGAGCCGACCCCAAACAGGGCCACGCCCGACGCCGTGGCGGCAAAGGTCAGCACCGCCGCCTCGCGATCCTCGGCCACGCTCATCATGGCGCTCAGCGACCCGGTCAGCGGCGCGATGAGGGCCAGGCCGGTGATGACGGCCAGGGCGCCCGTCGGCATGGCGATGAACAGCCCGGCCAGCGGCGCGGCGAACAGGGCGACCACCAGATAGATCAGGCCATAGAGGACGCCGACGGTCCAGCGGCGCTCGGGGTCAGGGTGGGCCTCGGGTCCGGTGCAGAGGGCGGCAGTGATGGCGGCCAGGTTGACGCCGTGGGCGCCGAAGGGGGCGAGGATCGTGCTGGTCATTCCGCCCCAGAAGATCAGTTTTCCGGCGGGCGGGGCGTATCCTGCGGCGCGCAGCACCACCAGGCCGGGCAGGTTCTGCGAGGCCAGCGTCACCAGATAGAGCGGCAGGGCCAGGCTGATCGCCGCCTTCCAGTCAAAGACGGGCATGACCGGCGACAGCTCGCCGAACAGGCCGGTCCCGGCGGGCAGGCCGACCTGGCCGCGCAGCGCCAGAACTGCAAAAGCCGCGACCAGAACGGCGGGCAGGGCCCAGGCCGCGGCGACCCTTCGCATGATCAGGAAGACAGCCAGCAGCCCCGCCGCCAGCGCCATGTCGGCGGGGAAGACCAGAAAAAGCTTGAGACAGAAGGGCAGAAGCACCCCCGCCAGCATGGCCGAGGCGATGGCGGCGGGAATGCGCTCGGCCAGCCGTCCGAGGGCCGGGACCAGCCCTGTCAGCACCATCAGCAGCCCGGCGATGACGAAGGCGCCGACGGCGGTCGACCACCCCAGTCCCAGCGTCGAGGCCGCCAGCAGGGCCGCGCCCGGGGTCGACCAGGCCAGAACCACCGGCATCTTCAGCCGCCAGCTCAGCACCGCGCCCGGCAGGCCTATGCCGAGGCAGAGCGCCGTGACCATGGAGATGATCTGCGCGGGCGAGGCGCCCAGGGCCTGACCCGCCTGAACGATCAGGGCGACTGTGCCGCCGAAACCGACGACCATCGCCACGGCGGCGGCGGAGAAGCTGGCGGGGGGCGGCAGACGGAACGGGCTCATGCGGTCAAGCTAGGCCGGGCGGCGGCGCGTCGAAAGAGGAAAGCGCTTGTACTCAAAAGCCCTCCCCCTCGAGGGGGGAGGGCTTTTGAGTACAAGCGCTTTCCTC
>NZ_QLLC01000012.1 GCF_003350205.1 Brevundimonas bullata
TCGATGTGCTGGCGGACCGGGGCTACTTCTCCGGCGAGGAAATCCTGGCCTGCGAAGCCTTGGGCGTGACGCCGTTCGTGCCCAAGCCGCTGACGTCAGGCGCCAAGGCGAACGGCCGCTTCGGCAAGCAGGATTTCGTCTATCTGCCCGATCAGGACGTCTACCGATGCCCGGCCGGCTCCCTGCTTCCGTACCACATGACCGTCGTCGAAAGAGGCATGACGCTGCATCGGTACTGGGATCGGGCCAGTTGCACAGGCTGTAGCATCAAGGCTCAGTGCACGCCTGCGGTCGAACGAAAGGTCACGCGGTGGGAGCATGAAGCGGTGATCGATGCCCTTCAAACCCGAATGGACCTGAGGCCCAGAGCCATGCGTGAACGGCGAAGCCTGGTCGAACACCCGTTCGGCACGATCAAAGCCTGGATGGGCCACACCCACTTCCTGATGAAGGGCCTGCCCAACGTGAAGACCGAGATCAGCCTCCACATCCTGGCCTACAACATGAAGCGGGTGATGGCGGTGCTGGGAACCAAGCCGCTGATGGAAGCCATCAGGGCCTGAGCAGGAGGCGCTCCGCACCTCGTCGCCACCTTCCGCCCCGCCGTGGGTCCGCACGTTTTTACACAGCCTCAGTCGATGGCTGGAACAGCGCCATAGGCCTCTATCGGAGGCGTCTGCGCCCTGACCGCGCCTGTCGACAGGCCGACGACTGCGAAGACGACAAGCGCAATCGCCGCCGTGCGTGAACCCAACATTTTGCGCGCTCCCCCGAACCGCCAAGATTAAAATCAGCGGTATCCGAGAAGCGCCTCGCACGCCAGTTGAGCCAAGAAAAAAGCCCCGACCTTTCGGCCGGGGCTTTTCAGATAAGCGGTGGATCGCGCTTAGCGCGGCGCCAGGATCATGATCATCTGGCGGCCTTCCATACGCGGGGCGTATTCGACCTTTGCGACTTCGTCGAAGTCGGCCTGGACCTTGTTGAGCAATTTCATGCCCAGTTCCGGGTGCGCCATTTCACGACCGCGGAAGCGCAGGGTCACTTTGACCTTGTCGCCCTCCTCGAAGAAGCGGTGCATCGACTTGGCCTTGACCTCGTAGTCATGGGTGTCGATGTTCGGACGGAGCTTGATTTCCTTGAGCTCGACGACCTTCTGGCGCTTGCGCGCCTCGGCCTTCTTCTTCTGCTCCTGGAAACGATGCTTGCCGTAATCCAGGATCTTGCAGACCGGCGTCTCGGCGTTGCCGACGATCTGGACCAGATCCAGACCGGCCTCTTCGGCCGCTTCCAGCGCGGAAGACAGCGGCATGACGCCCTGTTTCTCGCCGTGTTGGTCGATCAGCAGCACGCGTGTAGCGCGGATTTCCTGGTTGATGGGCGGCCCGTCTTTGACGGGCGGCGCTTGCATGGGACGGCGAATGGGCGTCGTTTCCTTATGTGGTCAGAAGAGCAGGCGATAATCTCGCAGGGATCAGCGCGCGACGAGGGGCGGCGTTCCCGGCGGCGGGAATATGACGGCTGAAGCCCTGAAATTCAAGGCTGGTCGGGGTTTGAGGCGTCGATGTAGGCGTCGTGCAGCGCCAGCACCCCTTCAAAGACATGATCGACCGTCAAATCCTCGATCGGCGCGAACTGGCCGCGCGTCTCGTTGGAGGCGACCGTGCGCGTCTTTGGACCCCAGGGGCCATAGAGCCACCACTCGGTCGGCCCGAACAGGCCCAGGGTCGGTCGGCCCAGCGCCGCCGAGACGTGCATCAGCCCGGAGTCATTGCCCACGAACAGGGCGGCGCGGTCGATGGCCGCGGCCGAACAGAGGATGTCGCCCTTGCCCACGCAATCGATGGCGCGGTCGCCTGCCGCCTCCAGCGCCGGGGTCGCGGGCGGGCGGTCGCCGGGTCCGCCGACAGGCATGAAGCGCCAGCCGTCGAAGCGCGGCTCGGCCTTCAGCTTCTCGACCAACTGACCCCAGCGGTCGGCCGGCCAGGACTTGCCCGGCTGGTGGGCGATCGGCGCAAGAGCGATGATCGGCCCCGCGCCCGGCCCTGCGGCCAGTTGCGGGTCGATGACGGCGGCGGCCTCGGCGCGGGCCTGAGCGTCGAGCCAGATTTCGGGGGCCAGCGGCGTGGACGCCCCCATCAGGCGCGACACCATCTCGACCTTGCGCAGGCCGGTTTCCCAGCGGCGGCTATAGACGATGCGGCGCTTGGCCGGGATCAGCCAGGCCAGGGCCGAGCCGCGGATATCGACGACCATGTCCCATTTCACGCCGCGCACCTGCTTCCACAGATCGACCCAGTGTCCGGCGGCCTTCTTCTTGTCGAGGATGATGACCCGCTCGACGTTCGGCGCGGAGCGGAAGAAGGGGGCGGGCGGACGGCCGCAGGCCACGGTGATCTGCACTCCCGGCAGCTGGCGCGCGATCTCGCGGATCACGCCGGAAGAGATGACGCAGTCGCCGATGCGGTTCGAACTGACGAAAAGGGCTTTGGGTGCGGACAAGCGGGGCCCTCGCGGCCTGTGAACAATCGCCGTCTCTGCTAAAGCCATTCCGCGCCGAATGACAGTCCGAGGAGCCACCATGTCCGACTTCGAAACGCTCGCCCGCCTCGATGGCGAGACCCTGGCCTTCAAGGCGGTCGCGGGCGACGGGCCTACGGTCATCTGGATCGGCGGCTTCCGTTCGGACATGGAGGGGACCAAGGCGCTGGCCCTTGAGCAGGCGGCGCGCGAGCGCGGCTGGTCTTTCGTCCGCTACGACCATTTCGCCCACGGGCAGTCTTCGGGCGACTGGAAGCAGGCCACGATCGGTCGCTGGCGCGAGGACGCCGTCGCCCTGATCGACAGCCTCGAAGGCCCGGTGATCCCGGTCGGCTCGTCGATGGGGGGCTGGGTCGCCCTGCTGGCGACCCTGGCGCGGCCCGAACGGATCAAGGGCGTGGTGCTGATCAATCCGGCCCAGGACTTCACCGAAAAACTGATGTGGCCCGGCCTGGCCGACCACGAGCGTCAGGCCATCCTGCGCGAGGGCGAAACGGTCATCACCGAGGAGGGCCTGGGGTCCTACATACTGACCCGGCGGATGTTCGAGGAGGCGCGCGACTGGCTCCTGCTGGACGGGATCATTGACATCAAGGCGCCGATCCATGTGCTGCAAGGGCGCGCCGACGACGTGGTGCCGTGGCGTCATCAGGTCGAACTGGTCGAGCGCCTGACCGGCGGCGACGTGCGCCTGGACCTGATCGAGGGCGGCGACCACCGGCTGTCTACGCCGCGCGATCTGGAACGTCTGGTGGAAGCGGTAGGGGCGATGCGGGGCTGATCGCTTGCGTCTTTCCTCCCCATTTCATGGGGAGGTGGCGCGGACGCGAAGCGGACGTGACGGAGGGGGCGTCTCCACGGCAGGCGTTTGCGTCGCCCCCTCCACCGCTACGCGGTCCCCCTCCCCACAAAGTGGGGAGGAAAGGCTCAGATCGTCACAGAATAAACCGGCTCAGGTCGATGTTCTTGGCCAGCTCGCCGACCTTTTCCCGCACCATCTCGCCGTCGAAGGTCAAGGTCTGGCCGGACAGGTCCGAGGCCTTGAAGCTGGTCTCCTCCAGCACCCGTTCCATCACGGTCTGAAGCCGGCGCGCGCCGATGTTCTCGACGGTGTTGTTGGCGGCCACGGCGGCGTCGGCCATGGCCTCGACCGCATCATCCGTGAAGACCAGGGTGACGCCTTCCGTCTCCAACAGGGCCTGGTTCTGACGGATCAGATTGGCCTCGGGCTCGGTCAGGATGCGCTTGAAGTCGTCGCGGGTCAGGGCCTTCAACTCGACCCGGATCGGCAGGCGCCCTTGCAGTTCGGGCAACAGGTCTGACGGTTTGGCCACGTGGAAGGCGCCTGAGGCGATGAACAGGACGTGGTCCGTCTTCACCGGCCCGTACTTGGTCGAAACGGTTGTGCCCTCGATCAGGGGCAGCAGGTCGCGCTGCACGCCTTCACGTGAAACATCAGCCCCGGAGGCGCCCTGACGCGCCGCCACCTTGTCGATCTCGTCGAGGAAGACGATGCCCTCGTTCTCGGCCAGCAGCAAAGCTTCCTTGGTCAGGCTTTCCTGATCGAGCAGCTTGTCGCTTTCCTCGGTGGTCAGCGGGGCCATCGCTTCGGCCACGGTCAGCTTGACCGTCTTGGTGCGCCCGCCCCCCATCTTGCCCAGGAGGTCCGACAGGTTCAGCAGGCCGACGTTGCCGCCCCCTCCGCCCATGTCCAGCCCCTGCAAGGGCGAGGCCGTGTCGGCCAAGGCGATCTCGATCTCCTTGTCGTCCAGTTCGCCTGCGCGCAGCTTCTTCCTGAAGGCCTCGCGCGTTGCGGGCTGCGAGCCCGGCCCGACCAGGGCGTCCAGAATCCGCTCCTCGGCCGCGCCCTCAGCCCGCGCCTTGACGCCCGAGCGGCGCTTGTCGCGCACCATGACCAAGGCGCTCTCGACCAGGTCGCGCATGATCTGATCCACGTCGCGACCGACGTAGCCGACCTCGGTGAACTTGGTGGCCTCGACCTTGAGGAAGGGCGAGCCGGCCAACTTGGCCAGACGCCGGGCGATCTCGGTCTTGCCGACCCCCGTGGGGCCGATCATCAGGATGTTCTTGGGCGTGACTTCGTCACGCAGATCTTCCGGCACGCGCTTGCGGCGCCAGCGGTTGCGCAGGGCCACAGCCACGGCGCGCTTGGCGTCGTCCTGACCGACAATGTAGCGGTCCAGTTCGGAGACGATTTCGCGGGGAGACAGGTCGGTCATGGTTCAGACGGTCCAGAAATACTCGGATAGGCGCTCAAGCAGCGAGCCGCCGCGCGGCGAGCGATAGCGCCCTACAAACTCTCGATGGTCAGATTGCCATTGGTGTAGACGCAGATCTCGGCGGCGATCTTCATCGCCTTGCGAGCGATCTGTTCAGCGTCCAGCCCGCTGTCTTCGTCGATCAGGGCGCGGGCGGCGGCGAGCGCGTAGTTGCCGCCCGAGCCGACAGCGGCCACGCCGTATTCCGGCTCCAGCACGTCGCCGACGCCGGTGACGGTCAGGATGGTGTCCTTGTCGGCGACCAGCAGCATGGCCTCCAGCCGACGCAGATAGCGGTCGGTGCGCCAGTCCTTGGCCAGTTCGACGCAGGCGCGGGCCAGCTGGTCGGGATACTGCTCCAGCTTGGCTTCCAGCCGCTCGATCAGGGTCAGGGCGTCCGCCGTGGCCCCGGCGAAACCGGCCAGAACCTTGCCGCCGGCCAGGGTGCGCACCTTGCGCGCCGCGCCCTTGACGATGGTCGGTCCCATCGAGACCTGGCCGTCGCCGGCGATGACGGTGCGGCCGTTCTTGCGCACCGCCAGAATGGTGGTGCCGTGCCAGTCGGGGAAGCTGGAAGTCTGGGTCATGACGACCAGATGGCGAGGAATGAGCGCCCTCGCAAGACGCCGTCGCGCCGCAGCCGCTGGCTGTTTGTTAACCTCGTCCATGACAAGGGACGCTTCACCTAGAGTTGCGTCGCCTCCAGTTCGAGTTCCGTCTTGCCCCTGCACCGCGTCATCTACGTCAGCGACGCCGTCGGCGCCGCCGGGACCAGCCTGTTGGCCATCGCCGAAATCCTGGGCGTTTCCGAACGCAATAATCGTCGCGACCATCTGACGGGGGTGCTGCTGGGCCACAACGGCCGCTTCCTTCAGGCGATCGAGGGCGCGCGGACGGATGTCGATCGCCTGATGGACCGCCTGCGACGCGACCCTCGCCACGTTAATCTGCGCCTGCTGTCCGACCAGCCGATCGCCGCGCGTATGTTCGGCCACTGGGCCATGGGCCACGCCACGGCCACGCCGGCCATGCTGGCCCTGCTGAACGATGAAGACCTGTCAGCCATCAGCTCAGCCAAGGCCGAGGCGGTGCTGGCGGCCACGGCGGCGAGTCTGGCGGAACCGGCCTGATCCCGCGTCGCGGGCTGGCGTTCCCCTGACGACGCGCTAGATGTCGGGGGTGAACACGCCCTCTCCTCTCGCCCCCGTCCGCTTCTCCGATGAGGAAGTCGACCGCTACGCACGTCAACTGGTGCTGTCCGAGATCGGCGGCCCCGGCCAGCAGGCCTTGAAGCGCGCGCGGGTGCTGATCGTCGGCCTGGGCGGGGTCGGCGCGCCCGCCGCCCTCTATCTGGCCGCCGCCGGGGTTGGGACCCTGGGCCTGATCGACCATGACGCGGTGGCCCTGTCCAACCTGCAGCGTCAGATCATCTTCACCACCGCCGACGCTCAGCGACCCAAGGTCGAGGCAGGCGCTGAGCATCTGGCCGCGCTCAATCCCCATGTCGCCGTCGAGCCCTTCGTCGAGCGTCTGACGCCGGCCAACGCCCCCGGCATTATCGAGCGCTTCGACCTGGTGCTGGACGGCACAGACGATTTCGAGACGCGCTTCGCCGTCAACGCCGCCTGCGTCGCGACCGGCGTGCCGCTGGTGTCCGGGGCGCTGGGCCGCTGGAACGGTCAGGTCGGGGTCTTCACCGGCCAGCCCTGCTATCAATGCCTGGTGCCCGAAACCCCGCCCGACGCCGAGACCTGCGCCCGCGTCGGCGTCGTCGGCGCCCTGGCCGGCGTCATCGGCGCCATGGCGGCGCTGGAGGCGATCAAACTGATCACCGGGGCCGGCGAACCCCTGACCGCCCGCCTCATGCTCTACGACGGCCTGGCCGGAACCAGCCGGGTAGTGAAGATCGCCGCCGACCCGGCCTGTCCCGTCTGCGGATAGCTCCCGCCTAGAGCATGGCCGGGATGACCCGGTCGGGCGGACGGTGGCCGTTCTGGTAGGTCATGATGTTGGCGATGACGCGGTCGCCCATGTCCTGACGGGCCTCGATGGTGGCCGAGCCGAGGTGGGGCAGCAGGACGACGTTGGCGCGGCCCATCAGACCCGGATGCACCGCCGGTTCGTGCTCGAACACGTCCAGGCCGACGCCGAACAGGGCGCGGCGATCCAGGGCCTCGACCAGGGCCGCCTCGTCGATCAGTTCGCCGCGCGCGGTGTTGACGACAATGGCGTGGGGCTGAAGCCGGGCGATGCGTTCAGCGGACAACAGGTGATGCGTGTCCCTGGTGGCCGGGCAGTTCAGGGAGATGACGTCCATCCGGGCCAGCATCTGATCCAGATCGTCCCACCAGGTCGCGCCCAACTCCTCGGCGATCATGTCCGAGACGGGTTTGCGGTTGTGATAGTGGACCTGCATCCCAAAGGCCTTGGCGCGGCGGGCCAGGGCCTGGCCGATGCGGCCCATGCCGACGATGCCCAGCCGCTTGCCCCACAGCTTGCGTCCGCACATCCAGGTCGGGCTCCAGCCCTCGAACTGCCCGGCGGCGACGACATTGGCGCCTTCGACGATGCGGCGGCTGACGCCGAGGATCAGGCTCATGGTCAGGTCGGCCGTGTCCTCGGTCAGGACGCCCGGCGTATTGGTGACGATGATCCCCCGGCCCACGGCGGCGTCGATGTCGATATGGTCCACGCCCGCCCCGAAGTTGGCGATCATCTTTAGCTGATCGCCCGCGCCCGCAATCAGGTCGGCGTCCAGATGGTCGGTGATGGTCGGGATCAGGACCTCGGCGCGCTGCAGGGCGGCGGCCAGATCGTCGCGCGACATGGGCTTGTCGGTCAGGTTCAGTTCGGCGTCGAACAGTTCGCGCAGACGTATTTCCACCGCGTCCGGCAGGCGTCTGGTTAATACGACCTTAAGCTTGCGAGCGGACATAGGGAGCCTGGGTTTCGACGGGCAAAAGCGCCCGTACGGGACGTGTCGATCCGGTGTCTAGCAAAGCTGTGGTCAGGTTCAAAAGTTTCCGGCGTATCGCCGTCATCGCCGCCATTTTCGGAGCGGGCGTCTTCGCGGGCGCCGGCGCCCTCATGCCTGACGGTCGGCCGACGCCGACCGGCCTGGACGTACCGCGCTGGGTCACGCTGAAATCCTCTCAGGTCCGCGCCCGCCAGGGGCCGGGCCTCGACTACCAGATCCTGTGGGAGTACCGCGCCGCGGGCCTGCCCGTGCAAGTGATCGCCGAGACCAGGGAATGGCGCAAGATCTGCGACCCGGACGGCTCGGTCGCCTGGATTCACCGCACCGTGGCCTCGGGCCGTCGCAGCGTGTTCAACCGCTCGGCCGAGGAAATCCCGATCCATTCTGGTCGTTCCGCCACCTCCTCGGTTCGCGCCCGCCTGTCGCCGCGCTCCATCGTCTCGCTGGACGAGTGCGAGGAGGGCTGGTGCCGGGTGCGGGCGCGCAAGATCCGCGGCTGGGTGCCCGAGCGCGCCGTGTTCGGAACCCAGCAACGCGCCCTTTGCAACGCCGCCCGGCCCGCCGGCGCGGGGCGCAGCTAGAGCGAAATCGGCCTGGACGCGCTGGCGTCTAGGCTCAGATATTCGCGCCAACATCACACCTGGAGGCTGACCGAGCGGTCAGGCTCCAGACTTCACAACAGTTGAGCGGGCGCGCCGGGTCGTGTAACCCGCCCGCAACACTTCCGGAGCGTCAGCCTTGAGCCAGTCCCAATATCCGTCGTCGTTCGATCATGAAGGCCTGCTGGCCTCGGGCCGTGGCGAACTGTTCGGTCCGGGCAACGCCCAGCTTCCGGCCCCGCCGATGCTGATGTTCGACCGCATCACGACCATCACCGCCGACGGCGGCGACTACGGCAAGGGCTATGTCGAGGCGGAACTCGACATCAACCCGGACCTCTGGTTCTTCCAGTGCCACTTCATCGGCGATCCGGTCATGCCGGGCTGCCTGGGCCTGGACGCCATGTGGCAGTTGGTCGGCTTCTACCTCGGCTGGATCGGCGGTCCCGGCAAGGGCCGGGCGCTCGGCGTCGGCGAGGTCAAGTTCACCGGCCAGGTGACGCCGGACGTCAAGAAGGTGGTCTATAAGGTCCACCTGAAGCGCGTCATCAACCGCAAGCTGGTCATGGGCATCGCCGACGGCGTGCTCGAGGCCGACGGCGAGGTCATCTACACCTGCGCCGACATGCGCGTCGGCCTGTTCGGCGGCGCGGCCGCGGTAGCGGCTGCGGACGCCTGACCCCATTTAACGCAGACCGCGGTTCACGCGGCGCCTGAAGACTGAATGATAGGAAACACCATGCGGCGTGTCGTCGTCACCGGATTGGGCATCGTCTCCTCCATCGGCACCGGCCAGGACGAGGTCACAGCCTCCCTGCGCGAAGCCAAGTCGGGCGTCCAGCACGCCGCCGACCACGCCAAGTACGGCTTCCGCTCACAGGTCTGGGCGCCGCCGTCGCTGGGCGTGACCGCCGAAGACTGGGCGCCGCTGGTGGACCGCCGCGCGGCGCGCTTCCTGGCCAACGGCACGGCCTGGGCGCACATCGCCTTCGAAGAAGCGCTGAAGGACAGCGGCCTGAGCGCCGAAGAGATCAAGGACGAGCGCATCGGCCTGATCGTCGGCGAGGGCGGCCCCTCGACCCAGGTCATCCTGCAGGCGGCCCAAACCACCATCGAAAAGGGCTCGCCCAAGCGCGTCGGCCCCTTCGCCGTGCCCAAGGCCATGGCCAGCGGCCCGTCGGCGGTGTTGGCCACCTGGTTCCAGCTGAAGGGCATCAACTATTCGATCTCCTCGGCCTGCGCGACCTCGGCCCACTGCATCGGCGCGGCCGCCGAGCAGATCGCCTGGGGCAAGCAGGACGTGGTCTTCGCCGGCGGTTGCGAGGATATCGACTGGTCCATGTCGAACATGTTCGACGCCATGGGCGCCATGTCCTCCAACTTCAACGAGACGCCTGCCGTCGCTTCGCGCGCCTATGACAAGGACCGCGACGGCTTCGTCATCGCCGGCGGCGCGGGCATCGTGGTCCTGGAAGAATACGAACGCGCCGTGGCGCGCGGCGCGACCATCTATGCCGAAGTCACCGGCTACGCCGCCAACTCGGACGGCTACGACATGGTCGCCCCCTCGGGCGAGGGCGCTGAGCGCTGCATGAAGCTGGCCCTGAAGATGGCCGGCGATCCGCGCATCGACTACCTGAACCCGCACGGCACCTCGACGCCGGTCGGCGACTCCAAGGAGATGGGCGCGGTGCGCAACGTCTTCGGCGACGACCTGCCGATGATCTCCTCGACCAAGTCGCTGACGGGCCATTCCCTGGGCGCCGCTGGCGCGCAGGAAGCCATCTACTGCTTGTTGATGATGAAGCACGGCTTCGCCGCCGAGAGCGCCCACATCGAAAATCTGGACCCCGAGTTCGAGGGCATGCCGATCCTGCGTGAACGCCACGACGGCGAGCTGAAGCACGTCATGTCCAACTCGTTTGGGTTCGGCGGCACCAACGGCGCCCTGATCCTGTCCAAGGTCTGATTTCGACCCGGCGAGCAAAAAATCTCGCAGAACACGAAAAGGCCCCCATTCGGTCGTGAGCCCGCCCGGAACGGGGGTCAAATCTACATCATCGGCTCGTCGGAGTTCGGAAGAGTCCCGGATCCTGAACAGCCCCCCCAGCCCCCCAGGATTTTTCCGCTTAGGGCTTCGACGGGCCGATGCTTCCTCCAAGTGAGACGCCCGCGACCGCCCCCCTCCCCCTCCTGGCGACGCGGGCGTTTTGCTGTCCGGCCAAATCGAAACGAAGAGCGATCAGCCGGGCAGGCTGATCGTCGTCCGCTCGCCGTCGCGCATCACCGTCAGGTCGACCGCACCGCCGGCAGCCTGCAGGGCCGCAGCCAAGGCCGTCATGTCCGCCACGCTGGTCGAACCCGCCGAGACCACCACGTCGCCCGCCTGAACGCCCGCCGCCGCCGCGGCGGAACCGCCCTCGACCACGGTGATCTGGGCGCCCGCGCCGTCGCCGCTGTTGCGGAAGGTCAGGCCCCGCGCCATGGCCGCGCTGCGCCCCACCCGCACGGCCGCCGGATCGGGTGACTGGACCGTCAGAGTTGCCGTCGCCTCGCGTCCGTCGCGCAGATAGACGACCGGCAGGGCGGCGCCGGGCCGAGCGATGCCGACCGTGGCCTGGACCGAGCCGGCGTTGGCCACGGGGCGGTTCTGGATGCGGGTGATCACGTCGCCGGGGCGCAGGCCCGCCTGCTCGGCGGATGACCCCGGCGCGGCGTCATAGACGACGGCCCCGCGCACCAGGTTCAGCCCCAGATCACGCGCCCGTTCGGCTGTCAGAGACCCCAGGGCCACGCCGATCTGACCGCGCTTGACCTCGCCGGTGGCGCGCAACTGGTCGACCACGAACATCATGATTCGCGTCGGCACGGCGAAGGCGATGCCGTCGTTGCCGCCGCCCATGCCGCCGGACAGGATCGAGGTGTTGATGCCGATCAGCCGGCCCCGGCTGTCCAGCAGCGGCCCGCCCGAGTTGCCCGAGTTCACCGCCGCGTCGGTCTGGATATAGTCCTCGATGGCGTCGCCCATGCCCGAGCGGTTCAGGCCCGAGATGACCCCCATGGTCAGGGTCTGATCCAGACCCAGGGGATAGCCGACCGCAAAGGCCAGGTCGCCGGTGCGCAGGGTGTCGGAATCCACCGTCTGGACCTGGGACAGGCCCTTGGCCTCGATCTTCAGCACGGCGATGTCGGTGGCCTTGTCCGCCCCGATCAGGACCGCGTCGAACAGGCGGCCGTCGGTCATGTCGACGGTGAATTTCTGACCGTTCTCGATGACGTGGTTGTTGGTGACGATGATGCCGTTGGCGGCGTCGATGATGACGCCGGACCCGCCCTGCGAGGGCTTGGGATCGCCGTCCGAGCTGGGGCCGCGCGACTGGCCCAGGGTCGTGACCTGCACCACGGCGGGCAGGGAGGCGTCGAGACCGGCTGCGAAGGTGAAGACCCCGCGTCGCGCGTCATAGGGCAGGCCCGCCACGGACGGCGTCTGCACTGAAGCGGCGGCCGGGGCCGCGATCACCGCAACCGGCGTCGCGCTCAGAATCAGGACAAGGGCGGCGCCGGTCGAGGCCAGCAGGGTGGATCGCGTCATGGTGGGTCCCTTCGCAGGCGCACAGCCTAAAGCGAAAGCGATTGCATCTGAACCCAGATATTCGCTCCAGCAACCATGCTGGGAAACCCGCCCTGACGACGGCCTCGACCGTCACGATAGCCGTGAGCCCTTAGAAGGCGCTTTCGCCCGTGATGGCCCGGCCTAGGATCAGGGCGTGGACGTCGTGCGCGCCCTCATAGGTGTTGACCGTTTCGAGGTTCATGGCGTGGCGCATGACGTGCAACTCGCCGGTGATGCCGGCCCCGCCGTGCATGTCGCGGGCCTCGCGCGCCACGGCCAGGGCCTTGCCGCAGTTGTTGCGCTTCATCAGGCTGATGGCCTCCGGCACCCAGGCGCCGGTATCGAGCAGACGGCCGAGCGCATAGGCGCCCTCGAAGCCGAGGAAGATCTCGGTCTGCATGTCGGCCAGCTTCTTCTGCACCAGTTGGCGCGACGACAGCGGGCGGCCGAACAGCATCCGCTCGCCGACATAGTCGCGGCTGGCGTGGAAGCAGAACTCGGCGGCGCCCATGGCCCCCCAGGCGATGCCGAAGCGCGCCTTGTTCAGGCAGGAGAACGGTCCGCGCAGGCCTTGCACGCCCGGCAGGATGTTGGCTTCCGGCACGAAGACGTCGTTCAGGCCGATGTCCCCGGTGATCGAGGCGCGAAGCGACAGCTTGTCGCCGATCTTGTCCGTGGTGAAGCCGTCGAAATCACGCTCGACGATGAAGCCGCGAATTTTGTCGTCCAGCTTGGCCCAGACGATGGCCAGGTCGCTGATGGGCGAGTTGGTGATCCAGTATTTGGCGCCGTTCAGGCGATAGCCGCCGTCGACCTTGACCGCCTTGGTCTTCATCGAAGCCGGGTCCGAGCCGCCGTCAGCCTCGGTCAGGCCGAAGCAGCCGACCAGCTCGCCCGCCGCCATTTTCGGCAGGAACTTCTTCTTCTGCTCTTCCGAGCCGAAAGCGTAGATCGGGTACATGGCCAGCGACGATTGCACCGACATGGCCGAGCGATAACCGCTGTCGACCGCCTCGACCTCACGCGCGATCAGGCCATAGGCGACGTGGCTGGCTTCCGAGCCGCCGTATTGTTCCGGCAGCATGGCGCCGAGGAAGCCCATCTCGCCCATCTCGGTCATGATGGCGCGATCAAAGGTCTCATCACGGAAAGCCTCGACCACGCGCGGCAGCAGGGCCTCGCGGGCATAAGACCGCGCCGCGTCCTGAATCATCCGCTCGTCGTCGGTCAGGCGCCCCCGCAGGTCGAACGGGTCGTCCCAACGGAAGGTCTGTTGCGGAGCGTGCGAGCCGTCGGCCATCGGTGTTTCCTGCGCGAGTATGCGGGGCTCTCTGATCGTCACGCGCAAAGGGCATGACGACGGGACCCCTGTTCCAGGGGCCGGTTTAGGCCAAAACTATTGAACCGGGTAGAGGGCCGCGGCGAACCGCGTTAGGTTGCGGCCATGTCGAATACGTTTTCCCGCCTGTTCCGCGACCACCCGCGCGAGGTCCGCGAGACCTATCTCGAACACATGGTCGCCTCAGCCCGCTTCGGCTTCAAGCTGATCCGTCTGGCCGGCTGCGCCTTCACCCACGCCGTCGTGCCGGGCCTGCACAAAAGCACCGTCTCCGACGCCATTCGCAGCATGGCCCGCGACATGGGCGGCCGCGCCGAGGAGGCCCGCGACAGCCGCATGAGAAACGCCGGCGTCTGGGACGTGGGGCTGTAGAACAAGAATTCTCCCTCCCCTTCATGGGGAGGGTGGTCGCGAAGCGACCGGGTGGGGAGGGCGTGGCGATACAGACGCAGCGTTTGACTTGCCAAGCGCCCCCACCCGTCTTCGCCCCCGAACAAGTCGGGGCCTCAGCCACCCTCCCCACAAGGGGGAGGGAGAGGTATGAAGCTTCATGACCCAGACCCAAGGCCCCCTCTCCGGCGTTCGCGTTCTCGACCTCAGCCGGGTTTTGGCCGGCCCCTGGGCGACGCAGACCCTGGCCGATCTCGGCGCCGAGGTGATCAAGATCGAGCGCCCCGACGAGGGCGACGACACCCGCCACTGGGGTCCGCCCTTCACCACCACGACCGAAGGGGCCAAGGGCGACGCCGCCTATTTCATGTGCGCCAACCGGGGCAAGAAGTCGGTCGAACTGGACATCGCCAGCCCTGACGGCGCCGAGGCCGTGCGTCGTCTGGCCGCGACCTGCGACGTGGTGGTCGAAAACTTCAAGACCGGCGGATTGAAGAAATACGGCCTCGACTACGCCGGCCTGTCAGCGGTCAATCCGCGCCTCGTCTACTGCTCCATCACCGGCTTCGGTCAGGACGGGCCGGACGCGCACCGGGCCGGCTACGACTACATGATCCAGGCCATGGGCGGGCTGATGTCGATCACCGGCCAGCCCGACGGCGCGCCCGGCGCCGAGCCGATGAAGGTCGGGGTGGCGGTCGTGGACCTGTTCACCGGCCTCTACGCCTCCAACGCCATTCTCGCCGCCCTGATGCACGCGCGCGCCACCGGCGAGGGTCAGTCCATCGACATCGCCCTGTTCGACGTCCAGGCGGCCATGCTGGCCAATCAGGCGACGAACTTCTTTGTCTCGGGCAATGCCCCGACGCGGATGGGCAACGCCCACCCCAACCTGGCCCCCTACCAGCCCTTCCCCTGTTCGGACGGCATGGTGGTCATCGCCGTCGGCAACGACGGCCAGTTCCGCGCCCTGGCCAAGGCCCTGGGCGTCGCGCCCATGGGCGCCGATCCGCACTTTGCGACCAACGCCCTGCGGGTCCAGCACCGCGCCGAGCTGTCCCCCACCCTGTCGGCCCTGACGGCGGGCTTCACCATGAAGGGGCTGATGGCGGCGCTGGAGGCGGCGGGCGTGCCCTGCGGCCCCGTCAACACCGTGGACCAGGTGTTCGAGGAACCCCAGGCGCTCCATCGCGGCCTGACCGTCGAGCAGTCGCGTCCCGATCTGGCGGCGCCGATCCGCACCGTGGCCTCGCCCATCCGCCTGTCGAAAACCCCCGTCCGCTACGACGCCCCGCCGCCGAAGCTGGGGCAGGACACGGACGACGTGCTGGCGACGCTGAAGGCTGACTAGCGCCCTATCCGACCGCCGAGAGCCAAAACACCAGCATCCACGCGACCATTCCCGCCACGAGGGCGAACCCCGTCCATTGCAACACGCCCATCCGGCGCGGCAGGCTGGTGCCGGCGAAGCCGCCGGCTGTGACGAACAGAGCCAAGGCCAATCCTCGGGCCGCCACCCTTTCGCCGGGCGCAGCGGGCGCTAGATCATCGCCTTCTTCCAACCCAAACTCGCCCGCCCGAACCAGCGCCAGCAGATCACGAGCCTGTGCCGCCTGATCGACCCGACCCATCAGCCGCAGACCCAGCGCGCGCTGCATCAGGGGATCGACCGTCGTCTGGAACCGCTCGGTCACATCCACGTCCACCCCGTGCGAGGCGAGGAAGGCCGCCGCGAGGTCGGCCTCATAGACATCCTGATAGCGGGCGATTTCAACAAGGCTCATGGGGCGAGGCTAGCACGCCGGGCCCAATTGAAAACGGCGGCTCCCGAAAGAGCCGCCGTCGTCATGCTTCGCTTTGCTGGCGGACCTTACAGGTCCAGCAGGGCGCGGGCCGGGTCTTCCAGCAGTTCCTTGATGCGGACCAGGAAGGTCACGGCTTCCTTGCCGTCGACGATGCGGTGGTCGTAGCTGAGGGCCAGGTACATCATCGGGCGGATCTTGACCTCGCCGTTGATGGCCATCGGGCGCTGCACGATGTTGTGCATGCCCAGGATGCCCGACTGCGGCGCGTTCAGGATCGGCGTCGACATCAGCGACCCATAGGTGCCGCCGTTGGTGATGGTGAAGGTGCCGCCCTGCATCTGATCCATGGTCAGGGCGCCGTCACGGGCGGCCTTGCCCAGGGCGCCGATGCCCTTTTCGATACCGGCCAGCGACAGGGTGTCGGCGTCGCGCAGGACCGGAACCACCAGACCCTTGTCGGTGCCGACGGCCACGCCGATGTCGTAGTGGTTCTTGTAGATGATGTCCGTGCCGTCGATCTCGGCGTTGACGGCGGGCAGCTCGCGCAGGGCCTGAACCACGGCCTTGGTGAAGAAGGACATGAAGCCCAGCTTCACGCCGTGGCGCTTCTCGAACACCTCTTTGTATTGGGCGCGCAGGGCCATGACGTTGGTCATGTCCACCTCGTTGAAGGTGGTCAGCTGGGCGGCCGTGTTCTGGGATTCCTTCAGGCGACGGGCGATGGTCTGACGCAGACGCGTCATCTTCACCCGTTCTTCGCGCGGCTGGTCGGCGCGCGGGGCGGCAGGCGCAGCAGCAGCCTTGGGCGCAGCCGGAGCGGCGGCGCCGATGGCGGCGATGGCGTCCGCCTTGGTGATGTTGCCCTTCGGACCCGAGGCCGACAGCGAGGCCGGGTTCAGGTTGTTTTCCGAAACCACGCGCTGAACGGCCGGCGACAGGTGAGCCGAAGCGGGCGCCTGAGCCGAGCCGGTGTTGGCCGGAGCGGCGGCGGCAGGCGCAGCCGCCGGAGCCGCAGCAGCGCCCGAGGCCGAAACCAAACCGATGACCTGACCGGGGTTCACGGTCGCGCCGTTGTCGGCAACGATGGTCAGGACGCCGGCGGCCGGGGCCGAGACTTCCACCGCGACCTTGTCGGTCTCGATCTCGACCAGCAGTTCGTCCTTGGCGACGGTGTCGCCCGACTTCTTCAGCCAGGTGCCGATCGAACCCTCGGCGACGCTTTCGCCCATGGTCGGGACGGCGATCTCGACCGAGGCGCCGCCCGAAGCGGCCGGAGCGGCGGCGGCAGGGGCCGCAGCCGCGGCGGGCGCAGCCGGCGCGGCGGTCGGGGCCGAAGCGCCTTCGCTCACCGAACCCAGGACCGTGCCGGGAACGACGGTGTCGCCTTCAGCGGCGTTGATCGCCGCCAGGACGCCGTCGGCCGGAGCCACGACTTCCAGCGAAACCTTGTCGGTTTCCAGCTCGACCAGGACTTCGTCCTTACGGACGGCGTCGCCGACCTTCTTGGTCCACTTGGCGATGGAGGCTTCGCTGACGGATTCACCGAGGGCGGGAGTGAGGATATCGGCCATGGTTCGGTCCAGTGTCTTTTTGTGTCTTGGCGTATCTATAGGTCAGGCAGGGCCGGTCAGGCCATGGCCTCGGCGAGGAAGGTCTCGAGTTCCTTCAGGTGGCGGCTCATCAGGCCGGCCGCCGTGGAGGCGGAGGCCGGACGCCCGACGTAACGCGCGCGCTTGGCCTTGATATCCATCTTCTCGAGCGTCAGTTCGATCCACGGATCGACGAAGGTCCAGCCGCCCATGTTCTTGGGCTCTTCCTGACACCAGACCAGGTCGGCGTTGGGGAAGCGGGCCAGCTCGGCCGAGATCGACTTGATCGGCCACGGATAGAACTGTTCCAGGCGCAGGATGTAGATGTCATTGACGCCCGCCTTCTCGCGCGCGTCCAGCAGGTCGTAATAGACCTTGCCGGAGCAGACGATGACCTTGCGGACAGCCTTGTCAGCGACAAGGGAAACGCCGGCCACGTCCGGACGCAGTTGGGCGTCGTCGCGCAGCACGCGGTGGAAGGACGAACCCTCGGCCATGTCGGCCAGGGTCGAGACCGCCTTCTTGTGACGCAGCAGCGACTTGGGCGTCATCAGGATCAGCGGCTTGCGATAGTCGCGGTGCATCTGGCGACGCAGGATGTGGAAGTAGTTGGCCGGGGTGGTGCAGTTGGCGACCTGCATGTTGTTCTCGGCGCACTGCTGCAGGAAGCGCTCAAGGCGAGCCGAGGAGTGCTCGGGGCCCTGGCCTTCATAGCCGTGCGGCAGCAGCATGGTCAGGCCGCTCATGCGCAGCCACTTGCGTTCGCCCGAAGAGATGAACTGGTCGATGACCACCTGGGCGCCGTTGACGAAGTCGCCGAACTGGCCTTCCCACAAGGTCAGGGTGTTCGGGTCGGCCAGCGAGTAGCCGTATTCGAAGCCCAGCACAGCCTCTTCCGACAGGGCCGAGTCGATGACTTCAAAGTGGGCCTGGCCGTCGCGCAGATGGTTCAGCGGGATGTAGCGCTGTTCCGTCGTCTGGTCGGTGATGCCCGAGTGACGCTGCGAGAAGGTGCCGCGCACCGAGTCCTGACCGGACAGGCGGACATTATAGCCCTCGTCCAGCAGCGAGGCGAAGGCCAGGCTTTCGGCGGTGGCCCAGTCGATGTTCTGGCCGGTCGTGACCGTCTCGCGACGCGCCTCGACGACGCGTTTCAGCGTCTTGTGGATGTCGACGCTGTTGGGGATCTGCGTCAGGCGATGGCCATAGTCGACGAGCTTTTCAGCCGGAACGGCGGTCTTGCCGCGCTGCTGCTGGTCGTCGCCCTTGTCGATGCCCAGACCCTGCCACTGACCGTCCAGCCAGTCGGCCTTGTCGGCCTTGAAGGTCTTGCCGGCTTCGAACTCGGCGTCGAGGAAGGCCTCGAAACGGGCGACTTCGGCGTCGACCTCGGCCTGGGTGACGACGCCCTGTTCGACCAGGCGCTTGGAGTAGATCTCGCGCGTCGACGGCTGGGCGCGGATCTTCGAATACATCAGCGGCTGGGTGAAGGTGGGGTCGTCGCCTTCGTTGTGGCCGAAGCGGCGGTAGCAGAACATGTCCACCACCGCGTCCTTGTGGAACTTCTGACGGTATTCCGTCGCCACCTTGGCGGCGAAGACGACCGCTTCCGGGTCGTCGCCATTGACGTGGAAGATCGGGGCCTGGACCATCAGCGCCACATCCGACGGATAGGGCGACGAGCGCGAGTTGCGCGGGCTGGTGGTGAAACCGATCTGGTTGTTGATGACGAAGTGCAAGGTGCCGCCGGTGCGATAACCTTTCAGCCCCATCAGGGCGAAGCACTCGGCCACCACGCCCTGACCGGCGAAGGCGGCGTCGCCGTGGATCAGCAGGGGCACGACCTTGGAGCGGTCCAGCGCCCATTCGGCCTCGGGCTTGCCAGCGTTGGCTTCACGAATGTCGAAGGCCTGCTTGGCGCGCGCCTTGCCCAGGACGACCGGGTTGACGATCTCCAGGTGCGAGGGGTTGGCGGTCAGCGACAGGTGGACCTTGTTGCCGTCGAACTCACGGTCCGACGAGGCGCCCATGTGGTATTTGACGTCGCCCGAGCCCTCGATGTCCGACGGCACGGTCGAACCGCCCTGGAACTCGTGGAAGATGGCCTTGTAGGGCTTGCCCATGACGGCGGCGAGCGTGTTCAGGCGGCCGCGGTGGGCCATGCCGAAGACGATCTCGTCAACGCCCAGGTTGCCGCCGCGCTTGATCACCTGCTCCAGGGCCGGGACCATGGCCTCGCCGCCGTCCAGGCCGAAGCGCTTGGTGCCGGGGAAGCGCTTGTGCAGGAAGCGTTCAAAGCCTTCGGCCTCGATCAGCTTGTGCAGGATGGCCAGCTTGCCTTCCTTGGTGAAGGCGTTCTGCTCGAACTTGTCCGGGCCTTCGAAGCGCTGCTGCAGCCAGGATTTCTCTTCCGGCTCGGCGATGTGCATGTATTGCACGCCGATGTTGCCGCAGTAGGTGCGCTTGAGGATTTCCAGCACCTGACGGATCGAGCCGGTCTGCAGGCCCAGGACGCCGTCGAGGAAGATCGGGCGGTCCATGTCGGCGGCGGTGAAGCCATAGAATTCAGGGGTCAGCTCGGGGTTGTCGATCGGCTGTTCGATGCCCAGCGGGTCCAGCGTCGCCTGCAGGTGGCCGCGCACGCGGTAGCTGCGGATCAGCATCAGGGCGCGGATCGAGTCATGGGCGGCGGCGCGCACGTCGGCGGCGGTCAGCCCGCCCGAGGCGTCAGCCGCCGGCGCTGCCGGGCGCGGGCCGGGCTTGCCGGCGGCGGCCTTGGGATCGACCTTGGGGGCCGGCCAACGGCCGTCGAACACGGCGGTGTCCTCGGTCGGATCGGTGGCGGCGCCGCGACCCCAGGAGCCGGCGGCGGCCGACTGCTTCACCAGGTCGGCGTTGTCCTTCAACTGATCGAAGAAGGCGCGCCACTCCCCCGACACCGAGCCGGGGTCTGCGGCCCATTTTTCGTGCAGGTCCTCAATGAAGGCGGCGTTCGCGCCATAGAGGAAGCTGGTCTCGGCAAAGACCTGGTTCAGCTGACCTGCATCGTCCGCCATGTTTCTCTCGTCATCCTACATTCGGCTGCGCGCGCACGCCTGCGCGGAGAGCAGCGCCGCTCATATAGGCCGTGTTTCCTTACTGGTCATGACCGAAGCGGGGCGTTGCGGGTGGAAATTGGTCGAATCCGCAAGAAAAAACGCCCCCGGACGATTCCGAGGGCGTTTTAAAAGGTCTCGGGACGCTAAATTTCGCCCCGGAACATCGTTCTTTTATTTTTGAAGAGGTTCTTAGCCCTTCAGCACTTCGAGAAGCGTGTGACCCAGACGCGCCGGCGACGGCGAGACGCGGATGCCCGCAGCCTCCATCGCCGCGATCTTGGATTCCGCGTCGCCCTTGCCGCCCGAAACGATGGCGCCGGCGTGGCCCATGGTGCGGCCGGCCGGAGCCGTACGACCGGCGATGAAGCCGGCCATGGGCTTGGAGCGGCCCTTCTTGGCTTCGTCGATCAGGAACTGAGCGGCGTCTTCTTCGGCGCCGCCGCCGATTTCACCGATCATGATGATCGAGTGGGTTTCGTCGTCGGCCAGGAACATTTCCAGGACGTCGATGAACTCGGTGCCCTTGACCGGATCGCCGCCGATGCCGACGGCCGTGGTCTGACCCAGGCCGGCGTTGGTGGTCTGGAACACGGCTTCATAGGTCAGGGTGCCCGAACGCGAGACGACGCCGACCGAGCCCTTGGAGAAGATGTTGCCCGGCATGATGCCGATCTTGCATTGTTCCGGGGTCAGGATGCCGGGGCAGTTCGGGCCCAGCAGGCGCGAGTTGGAGCGGTCCAGGCGCGCCTTGACGCGCACCATGTCCAGCACCGGGATGCCTTCGGTGATGCAGGTGATGAAGGGGATCTCGGCCTCGATGGCTTCGATGATGGCGTCGGCCGCGCCTGCCGGCGGGACGTAGATCACGGTGGCGTCGGCGCCCGTGCGCTCCTTGGCTTCAGCGACCGAGCCGTAGATGGGCAGGGTTTCGCCGTGCGAGCCGGTCCAGTTGGTGCCGCCCTTGGTCGGGTGCACGCCGGCGACCATCTGGGTGCCGTGGTAGGCCAGGGCCTGCTCGGTGTGGAAGCCGCCGGTCTTGCCGGTCAGGCCCTGGACGATGATCTTGGTGTTCTTGTCGACGAGAATGGACATCGTAAGACTTTCTCTAAACGGTCAGGTCGTTAGGTTTGTGAGGAATGATCAGGTTGAGGCAGCTGAGCAGGAAGGTCTGGAACGCGCCGAGGGCATAGAGCCGCCGAAACAACTGCGCCTCCGTCCCCTGCCGCCGCGCGGCGGCGTAGAGTTCGAACTGTCGGGTCCGCTTTCGGCCGGCCTCCAGCAGGTCCTGGGCCTCCAGCCGGCGATCCCACTTGGCGCGCCATTGCTCCAGACTGATGGCGTCATAGTGAGCCAGCAGCAGCGGCTTCTTCGAGCGACCCGGAACGTTCCGCGCCGCGTCCAGAGGCTCTCCGTTCCGCTTTGACTCGTGGATGTCGACCACGATGTCGGCGATGCCGGTGCGAACCGCGTGCTTGCCCATGTCATGACCCAACAGGCCCTTGGTGAAGCACCCGCCGCTTCCGGGATAGACCAGATGCGGCAGGACGGAGCAGTAGGGGCGGCCGTAGGGCTTCCTGAAGAAGGCGGCGCCGTATTCCCGGCTCAGATCATGCCGGTCGGAGTAGACGGCCTCGACCGAGCGGAAGATGACGGATTCCCGCTCCGGCGCGATGGATGACAACAGATCGCTGATCGCGTCGTCGCCGAGAATGAACTCATCGACGTCCACGACCAGAAGCCAGTCTGCGGCCGACTGCCGATAGGCGTGATTGTAAACCGCACGCTGGCGGTTCTCCACGCCGTAAGGCCGCGCCATGCCCAGGTCACGCCAGAAGGCGTCGTCGCACGCCACGATCTCGGCCCCTTCGAACGGGCCGATCGACGCCGCATCGCCGTCAAAGAAGACGCGAATGCGATCCGCGCCCCTCTGACGATAATGGGCGACGAAGGTGGCGATGTGCTGCTCCGGCGCCAGGACCATTGCAACGACTTCGAACTTGACCAAGGGCTCACTCCAACCAGGCCCCCGCCAAGGGCGAGGGCCGTGAGCGGTTGACGTCAGCCGACCGCCGCGACGATCTTCTGGGCGGCGTCGTCGAGATCGTCTGCAGCCGTAATGGCCAGGCCGCTCTCGTTCAGGATCTTCTTACCCAGCTCGGCGTTGGTGCCTTCCAGACGCACCACCAGCGGCACCTTCAGGCCCACTTCCTTGACGGCTGCGACCACGCCTTCGGCGATGACGTCGCACTTCATGATGCCGCCGAAGATGTTGACCAGGATGCCCTGGACAGCCGGGTCAGCGGTGATGATCTTGAAGGCCGCAGCCACCTTGTCCTTGCCAGCGCCGCCGCCGACGTCGCAGAAGTTGGCGGGCTCTTTGCCGTACAGCTTGATGATGTCCATGGTCGCCATGGCCAGACCGGCGCCGTTGACCATGCAGCCGATGTTGCCGTCCAGGGCGACGTAGGCCAGGTCCCATTCCGAGGCTTCGATTTCCTTGGCGTCTTCCTCGGTGACGTCGCGCAGTTCCTTGATGTCGGGGTGACGGAACAGGGCGTTGCCGTCGAACGACACCTTGGCGTCCAGAACGCGCAGGCGGCCGTTTTCCATGACGATCAGCGGGTTCACTTCCAGCATGGCCATGTCCTTCTCGACGAAGGCCTTGTACAGGGCCGGGAACAGCGACTTGCCGTCTTCACGGGCGTCGCCTTCCAGCTTCAGCGCGTCCGACAGGGCGGCGCAGTCGGCTTCGGTCACGCCGGCCGTCGGGTCGATGACGACGGTGATGATCTTTTCCGGGGTGTCGTGAGCGACGGCTTCGATGTCCATGCCGCCTTCGGTCGAGACGACGAAGGCGATGCGGCCATAGGCGCGGTCGACCAGGATCGACAGGTAGAGTTCACGCGAGATGTCGGCGCCATCTTCGATGTAGAGGCGGTTGACCTGCTTGCCGGCGTCGGTCGTCTGAGCCGTCACCAGGGTGTTGCCCAGCATGTCCTTGGCGTTCTTGACCACGTCCTCGATCGAGAAGGCCAGGCGCACGCCGCCCTTGGCGTCAGCCGGCAGTTCCTTGAACTTGCCCTTGCCGCGGCCGCCGGCGTGGATCTGCGACTTCACCACATAGAGCGGGCCAGGCAGCTGCTTGGCGGCGGCTTCGGCCTGGTCGGCCGAGGTGATGGCGACGCCTTCGGCGACCGGAGCGCCAAAGGCCTTGAGAACCTGCTTGGCCTGATACTCGTGAATGTTCATGTCTGATCCGCGCCGTTGGGAGGAGGTTTGTGGAAACTTTGGTCGCGCTTATAGGCGTCGGCCCTTCGCAGACGCAACCGTTCGTCGCCTTATGCTCCCCCCAAGCTTTTCTTATGCGCGAAACGGCTCCGCTCGGTTCAGCGTCCGGCGGGGCTGGATCAGTCGACCCAGTCCTTCTTCAGCGTGCGCGAGGCCCCGAACAGCAGGGCCGACGACAGCAGGTAGAAGCCCATGCCGGTGTAGATGGCCCAGCGCAGGCTCTCCTCGCCAAAGGTCGGGCGCAGCAGGTCGCTCATCCAGCCGAAGTAGAAGAAGCCGACCGCCAGCCCCAGCAGGTTGTTGATCAACAGGAAGATGGCCGAGGCCGTCGAGCGCATCGGCGCCGGGGCCAGATGCTGGACCGCCGCCGTCACCGGGCCCAGCCAGGCCAGGTTCAGGCCCGTCGGGATCAGGAAGATGAGGAATGCCACAGTCAGGGCCAGGGCGGGACTGCCGCCGCCGGGCAGCAGGCCGATCAGCCAGGGCGAGTTCATGGCCAGGATGAAGCAGGGCGCCGAGATGAGGAAGGCCACCGCCGGCACCAGCGGATAGGCGCCCTTGGAGCGCCGCGCCAGCTTGTCCGCCACCGAACCTCCCATCCAGATGCCGAACAGGCCGCCGATCAGGGCGATGCCGGCGTAATACCAGCTGACCTGGGCCAGGGTCAGGTCGAAACTGCGCATGAAGAACAGGGGCAGCCAGCCCGCCACGCCATAGCCGCACACCGACGACGAGGCCGCGCCCAGGGCCAGCAGCCAGAAGCTCTTCTTGCGCATGATGACCGAGCCCGTCCTGCGGGCGATCAGCAGCGAAACGCCGATCACCGCGAACAATCCAGCGCCGAAGGCCGGGATCAGCGGATTGGCCGCACCGATCCCCGCCAGCGACAGACCCGCCAGCAGGGCCATGCCGCCAGCGACGCCGAAGGCCGCCAGCGCCACCTTGCGGCCCAGGCCGTCGTCGGCCGGAAGAACCAGCGCCGGAGCCACGACCGCCGCTGCCGAGTTGGCGGGCTTGGCCGCCGCCGCATCCGCGCCGCCGCGCTTCGGATCGCGAACCGTCAGCCTCAGGATCGGCGCGACCAGAACCCCAATCACGCCGACCACGATGAAGGCGGTACGCCAGCCGTACTGGGCCGCCAGAAGGCCGCCGATCAGGGTGCCGCCCGCCGTGCCCAGCGGAATGCCGAAGGCGAAGGCGGCCATGGCCCGCGCTCGCTGGTTAGGCGGGAAATAGTCGGCGATCAGCGAATAGGCCGGGGCCACGCCGCCCGCCTCGCCGACCCCGACGCCCATGCGGAACAGGAACAACTGGCCGAACGAGCCCGCGATCCCGCACAGGGCGGTGAAGCCCGACCAGACCGTCAAAGCCCCCGTCATGATCCACACCCGACTGGAGCGGTCCGCCAGCCAGGCCAAAGGAATGGCCAGGGTCGAATAGACCGAGGCGAAGGCGATGCCGCCCAGCAGGCCGAACTGGCTGTCCGACAGCTGGAACTCCTGCTTCAGCGGCGCCGCCAGGATGCCGATGATCTGCCGGTCCACGAAGTTCAGCATGTAGACGAAGACCAGGATCGCCAGGACGTAATAGCGATAGCCCGCCGAAACGGGCGGCTCGGCAGCCTCCTGCGGCGCTGCGGTCCCGGACCTGGTCATGACGTGCCCCCTCGAGCGTGCGGTTTCTTGTTTACGGCGACGGTAGCGGCGCCGTTCGGCGGCGCCAAAGAAAAAGGGCGGCGGTCCAGTCTGGACCGCCGCCCGCGATCAGATGATCAGGCGTTGGGGAGATCGTTCAATCAGTACTTGGCCGTGACCTTGACCATCCAGGTGCGCGGCGCGCCGTAGTAGGCCGTGCGGATGTTGCCGATGGAGGAGAACTCCTGAGCGTCGGTCTTGTAGACCTCGTCCGCCAGGTTCTGACCGTACAGGCCAACGCTGTAACGGTCCGCCGCATCCGACCAGACGACGCGGGCGTCGTAGAGCCAGTAGGCGTCCTGATACATGCCGGCGATCTCGGTGTCGGTGTTGACCAGGGTGTTGTCCACCGCCAGGGCCATCCGCGAGCGGTATTTGGCCGCCGCGCCGACCGTCACCGAGGAACCACCGTCCAGCGCCCACTCATACTGGCCGCCGACGCGCACCGTCCACTTCGGCGAGAAGGCCGGGTCCTGGAAGGCGCGGCTGCCGCCGAACTTGGTGAAACGGGTGTCGTTGAACTCCTTGTAGTCGGCGTCCAGGAAGCCGACCTGGGCGTCGAGCGTCAGGCCGCGGGTCGGAACGACAACGCCTTCCAGTTCAAAACCGAAGATGTCCAGTTCGCCAGCATTGATCACCGACAGAACGCCGACCGGAATGCCCGTGATGGGGTCGTTCTCAACGCCGGAAACACGCGCCTGGAAGTTTTCGTACTTCGTCAGGAAGCTGGCGATGTTCAGGCGAAGACGCCGATCCCAGAAGGTGGTCTTGGCGCCGACTTCGAAGGTGTCGGCCGTTTCCGGATCATAGGCCGTCGCTTCGGTCGCGCTGTTGGCGCGGCCGTTGAAGCCGCCCGACTTGAAGCCCTGCGCATAGCGGGCATAGACCATGGCGTCGTCGGACAGCTGATAGTCAGCCGACAGCATGATCGAGGTATCGTCCCAATTGCCGGTCGGCGGCGCGAAGCCATAGCTGGACACCAAGAAGGGCGAACTCGACGTCACATAGGTGAAGCGGTCGTATTCCTTTTCCTCTTCCGTGTATCGCACGCCTGCCGACAGCCGCAGAGCGTCGGTCACGGCATAACTGACATTGCCGAAGATCGCCTTGGACGTGGTCTCAAGCTTGTCGTCGATGAAACGCGTGAAGGTGTAAGTGCCGTTGAGGAAATCAAACGGGGCCGGGTAGAGAAGGTTCGCGGTCAGATCGTCGTTGTAACTCTCCTGATGAGAACCGACCTTTTCCTTGAGCCAGTAGACACCGCCGACTGCCGTCAGGCGGTCGGTGGAATAGTTCAGCTGGAACTCCTGGCTGGTCTGCTTCTGATCGACGGCGACCAGGGCGTCGGCAATCTCCAACTGGGTCGCGTCGAAGTCGATGTAGTCGTCGGTGTTCAGCTCACGATAGCTGGTGATCGACTTCAGCGTCAGACGATCAGACAGGTCCCACGTCATGCGCAGGGCCGAGCCCCAGGTCTCCAACCGCGTCTCATTCGGGAGGCCCGGCGTCGTGCGCGTCCTGAAATCATATTCCGGTGCGACGGCCGGCAGGGCCAGAGCAATCTGGCCGGAAAGATTGGTCAGACTGTTCTGCGCCTGACCCACCGTCATGCCGGCGTCGTCCTTCGAATAGTCGACGTTCAGGTCGACGCGGAAGGTCGCGGTCGGGTCCCAGGCCAGGCTGGCGCGAGCGGCCGAGGTGTTCTTGTCGTTGTATTCCGCGCCGGTGGCCGGATCGACGACATAGCCGCCGCGCTCCGAATGCAGAGCCGACAGACCCAGGGCCAGGGTGTCCGTCACCGGGCCGGAAACCGCGCCCTGGAACTCCATCAGATCATAGTCGCCATAGGCCGCCGAGGCGCGGGCGCGGAATTCCTGGCCCGGACGGCGCGACACCAGCTTCATGGCGCCGCCGATGGTGTTCTTGCCGTAGAGGGTGCCTTGCGGACCGCGCAGGATTTCCACGCGCTCCAGGTCCAGCAGGTCGAACTGGCTGCCCCGGATACGGCTGTAATAGACGTCGTCGACATAGACGCCGACCGCCGGGTCGAAGGTCTGCAGCGCGTCCGGCTGGCCTACGCCGCGGATATAGATATTGGTCGAGTTCGACGAGCCGCGGCCCTGGACCAGGTTCAGGTTCGGCACCGCGCCCTGCAGGTCCGTGACCTGCTGCGAGCCCGTACGCTCCAGCGTCTCGCCGCTGAAAGCCGTCAGGGCCAGAGGGGTCTTCTGCGCCGACTCCTCCGTGCGGCGGGCGGTGACGATGATGTCCTCGACGCTGGAGGCTTGTTCCGCGTCCTGCACCCGCGCGTCTTGAGCGTAGGCGGCCGAGGCGATCGCGCCCATGGCGGCGCCCGCCAGCAAGGCGGTCTTCACGAGTCTGTTCATGTGCATCCCAATCTCTGTTTCCAGCCCAATCGACGCTTTTATTCAGCGTTCAATGATTTTCCCGGAACGTGCCGTTCTTTCGCCGATCTGTCAAACGGCCACGCTGAAAGCCGCCGCAAATCCGCCGCCCCTGTGGCGCCGTTGCACTGAAGGTCGAAGCACGCCCCGAGCCGGATGCACCGCATCCGGCTCGGGGATTCATGCAGGCGCGAATATCTGGGTTCAGAGACAATCGCATCTGAACCGATTTCGCTCTAGCTTGCGCGCATGACACGTGACGACGATCTCGCCCCGACCCTGCCGCCCGTCGCGCCCGCCCCGGCCCGTCGCGGTCGGCCCAAGAAGACCAAGGCCGCCGGCGCGGGCGAGACCCGCGACGCCATCCTCAACGCCGCCGAAGACCTGTTTTCGAAACACGGCTTCTACGGCGTCACCATCCGCGAGGTGGCGCGCGAGGCGGGCGTGGATACGGCCCTGGTCCACTATTATTTCGGAGCCAAGAAGGCGCTGTTCGACGCCGTCTTCATCCGCCGCGCCGAGGTGTGGAACAGCGAACGCGTCGCCGCTGTCGACCGCTACGCCGAGGCGGCGGGCGAGGCCATGACGCTGGAGGGCCTGTTCGAGGCCTTCCTGCGTCCGCCCTTCCAATGGTCGCTGAAGGGCGGGCCGGGGTGGAAACACTACGCCGCCCTGGTGGCCCAGACCAACGCCAACCCGGCCTTCGGCGGCGAGACCATGGCCCGCTATTTCGACCCGGCCATCGTTCGCCTGCTGGAGCTGGTCAGGCGCCTGCTGCCCCAGGCCCGCGACGAGGACCTCTACTGGGCCTGGCACAACCTGTCGGGCGCCCTGACCCTGACCCTGGGCGAGACCGGCCGTCTGGACCGTCTGTCCGGCGGCCTGTGCAAGTCCGGCGATCTGGACAGCGCCTGCGACTACATGGTGCGCTTCGCCGCCGCCGGTTTCCGCGCGGTATGCGCGCCCAAGCAGAGCGGCTGATGCGCCTGCCCGATCTTTCGCCGAGGTCGAAGGCGCGTGAATTTCTGCGCGGCTTGATCGTGGCCGCCCTCGCCGGCGTCTTCCTGGCCTTCAGCGGCGCCTTCGGCTCCAGCGGCGCGCCCCTGGCCCAGCGTCTGGCCTACTGGATTCCCCTGCTGGTGGTCGGCGGCCTGTGGGGGCACGCCTGCGGCATCCTGATCGGGCGCTTCATCGACGTGGACGCCCGTCCCTGGCTGGCGACCGCCGCCCTGACCCTGATCATCACAGGCCCCTTGACCGTCGTGGTCTGGGCCCTGACCGGCCTGCTGTTCGAAGGTCGGCTGCGCCACGCCGACGCCCTGATCCACTTCTTCGCCCCTGTCGCCCTGATCACCGCCGTCCTCAGCGCTCTGAACGTCTTCCTGGGTCGAGAAACGCCAGTCGAAACCCACGCCGCCGCCGCCGGCGCCGCCCCGGCCCGCTTTCTGGAGCGCCTGCCGCCGAAGCTGCGCGGCGCCCGCCTGATCGCCGTCCAGGCCGAGGATCACTACCTGCGCCTGCACACCGACCGGGGGTCCGACCTGATCCTGATGCGCCTGTCTGATGCGCTTACCGAACTGGAAGGCCTGGAAGGCGCCCAGACCCACCGCAGCTGGTGGGTGGCCAAGGGCGCCGTCGCCTCCGTCGCCCGCGGCGACGGCCGCGCCGCCCTGACCCTCGAGAACAGCGCCGTCGCCCCCGTCAGCCGTCGCTACGCCAAGGCGCTGCGCGAGGCGGGGTGGTGGTAGGGCGCCGGCCCTTCCCGATCGTCATCAACCCCATCGCCAGTGAATGGTAAGCATGACGACAGCGCCTGCGATAAAGCCATAGATCACGCCGCGCACGACGCCTGCGAAAGTGCCGCTTCGGGACCATTGTTGGGAAACCGTAAACGCCCACGTCCCGGCAAAGACAACGCCGGCCACCATCGACAAAAGGGTCAATACCCAGCCCCCTAATGGGGTGGCTCTCCACTGAGGGGCCCACCGCTCTCCTGCGAAGAGAATGGCCACGATAATCGCCGCTAAGACCAACATCCTTACAATGGTCAGGCGCAATGTGCGTCGCGCAACGTCTAGGTCCTCATCAATTCCTCCAACAGCGACGCGAAGTAGGTGGACGATTCCGATGCCGAGCCGCCACGCCAGGATGGCCGCAAACGCCAGAAGCAAAAGGAAGAGAATGAGGGACGTCATTGTCTGCGAGGTTGCGGTGAAGCTGCTCAACTTGCAATATTCTCATCCCTCCCTCTCACACCCAGTTCCCGTGGAACGCCGCCGGCAGGGCCACGTCGGCGCGCCAGGTGGCGACGGGGCCGTCCTCGACCTGCATCAGGTCCAGAACGTGCAGTTCGCTGACCCCCGCCTTCAGGTTGATGGTCGGGCCGACCAGCCAGGCGTCGGCCTCGTGCGTCCCGCCGGGCTTGGGCACATAGACCATTTCGTCGGTCACATAGCCGGGGCCGAAGTCGAAGGACCGCGTCCGGCCAGACGTCCAGTCGGTGACGGCCACCGCCGAGGCCAGGGGCCGGTCGGCGCGCTCGCCCGTGGTGTGCAGGCTGAAGCGCCGGGCCAGACCCGCCCGGCGCGGATCGCTGCGCGGGAACTCGCCCACCACGCCCGTCCTTTCCAGTCGCCCGCGCCCGCCGGGCTCCAGCACCACCATGGCCAGTTCGGCCGGCTCGCCGCCCAATGGCACGCCGTTCAGCACCTCATGGGCGCCGCGCGCCGCGAAATCCATGTCCTTGTGAGCGCAAAGATCCAGGCGGATCGTGCCGTCCGCCTCTTCCCAGGCGTCGCCCGCATGGAAGAAGCCGAAGGGCGGCAGCTCATAGATCCGGCGCTGAGTCAGGTCCGACTTGTCGATCACCAGCACCTGGGTTCCGGCCTGCGGCGTCCACTCGAAGCCTGCCGAGATCGGCATGACGTTGCGCGTGTGCACCCAGGGCTGCAGCACGATGACCAGATGCCGGGCCGTGGCGCTGAAGTCATGGATATAGCTGGCGCGCGGCAGGGCGATGACCTCCGCCGCCTCCAGCGCACCGTTCGCCGCCAGCCGCCAGACCATGGCCTGACGCCCGTTCACCCCCAGGTTCCAGATGCGGCCGTCCGGCTCGATGCGCGGATGGGCCAGGAAGGGCATGTTCTTCAGATCGGGACGCAGGGCGACAAAGCCCTCAGTCTCCAGCGTCTCAGGGTCCATGGCCAGGGGCGAGCCCGCCTCCCACAGCGCCCACAGCTTGCCGCCGACCTTGTGGACCGAGGTATTGGCCGGGCTGGCGTCGTCGGCTGAGCCGATCTTGGCGCGCGGGTCCGCCACCGTGCCAAAGCCCGGCATCAGCATGGCGCCGACCTCGGCCTCCTGACGGCGCTTGGGCGTGTCGGCGAAGCGGGCGGCCAGGGTCGCCTGACCGTCCTCAATGCGCCAGCGTCGGATCAGGCCATCGCCGTCGAACCAGTGCTGGGCCGAGCCTCCCGGCCGCCGGAACTTGGCCGGACCGTTGCGATAGAGACTGCCCGACAACCCTGCGGGCGCCCGACCGTGGACCAGCGCCAGGCCGCGCGGCGCCACGTCGCCCTCGACATCGGCGGTGGCCAACGACCAGTCGACGGTCGCCGCCATCGCCTGCGCGGCATAGGCCCGGTCGGGCGTCAGGACGCGGGCGGCAGCGAGCGCGGCGGCGCCCATGAACAGGGTGCGACGGGTCGGGGTCATGACGATCTCTCCGGGCGTCTGGACTTAGCGGATGCGGATGGTCTGGGCCGTGGCGCCCGAGACCTCGAAGCGGGCGCGATCCCACTTGGCCGGCCCCATGTTGCCGACCGCATTATTGGAGAAGGCGAAGGGCTCGGTCGGCATGCCGAAGGGGTTGGTGTCCATCTTCCCGTTGCCGTTGACGTCGTGGAAGGCCTTCACCCCATAGGCGCCGGCAGGCAGGTCGAACACGGCCTCAAGCTGGCCCGCCGCCACATCGACCTGAGTTGCCCGCGCCGGCTGCCCGCCCTCATAGGCGGCCTCGCTGTCATAGAGGGCAACCATGATCGCGCCGGTCTCGGCGCCGGTTTCAAAGGTCAGGGTCAGGCGGTTGTCGGCGGATTGTGCGAATGCGGGAGCGGCGAAGGCCAGCAGGGCGGCGACGGCGAGGATGTGGGTCATGAGAGGTCCTTTCGGGGTCGGCTGAAGATGTCGCCGCTTTGCTCCCCCGCGCCGCCTCGCCTCGCCAGCGGCCTTGCGTCCTCGACCGCTCCGCCTTCGCCAACGACCACCGCCGACCGTTCGCGAAGCGCCAACGACCACCCGCGCCGCCGCCCGTCGCGGCCCCTGCGTCAGCGGCCCGGCTTGCCCCCCGCGCGCCATACCCGTAAATCGCAGACCCATGACCCAGTCCGTCCAGACCGCCCCGCTGATCTGCCCCTCCATCCTCGCCAGCGACTTCGCCAAGCTGGGCGAAGAGGTCCGCGCCCTGGAGGCCGCCGGGGCCGACTGGGTCCACGTCGACGTCATGGACGGCCACTTCGTGCCCAACCTGACCATCGGCCCGGACGTGGTGAAGGCGCTGCGCCCTCACACCCGCCTGCCGTTTGACGTGCACCTGATGTGCGCCCCGGTCGACAACTGGCTGGAGGCCTATCGCGAGGCGGGCGCCGACATCCTCAGCATCCACCCGGAAAGCGGCCCCCACGTCCACCGCACCCTGGGCCGCATCCGCCAGCTGGGCGCCAAGGCCGGTCTGGTCTTCAACCCGGCGACCCCGCTGTCGATCCTCGAAGAAGTGGTCGACCTGGTCGATCTGGTGCTGATCATGTCGGTCAACCCGGGCTTCGGCGGTCAGAAATTCATTCCCTCGTCGCTGAACAAGATCGAGCGCGCCCGCGCCATCCTCGACCGCGCCGGGTCCAAGGCCCACCTGCAGGTCGACGGCGGCGTCATCGCCGACAACGCCGGGGCCTGCCTGTCCGCCGGGGCTGACGCCCTGGTCGCCGGCTCCTTCGTCTTCAAGGGCGGGCCCGACGCCTACGCCGCCAACATCCAGGCCCTGAAAGCCGCCGCCGCGTGAGCCCCCTTGGCCCCTTCGCCGCGCGCGAAACGGAAGGCGGACTGACCGAGGGCCACATCCCCGGCCTGAAGGGCGCGCCCGTTCGCACCCCGGTGCGCTCGGCCAGCGGCCCCAAGGCCGATCCGGCCCTGTGGGGCGCCGTCGCCGGACAACTGGCCGCCCGCCAGCTTTGGATCGAGCTGTACGGCCTGCCCGGCTACACCATGACCTTGAAGGGCGCCCGCGCCGAAGGGTTCGCCGTCAGCCCCCGCGACTTCCGCCCCCTGCGCGAAGAGGCGCCGCGCCCCCTGCTGTCCGGCCGCTTCACCCTGGCCGGGCTCAGCCTCGACGCCGAGGGTCCCGCAGATCTGTGGAACCGCCCAACCCCCAGTCGCGCCTTCGCCGTCGAGCTGCACGCCTTCGCCTGGATGGCCGAGATGATGGCGCACGGGGATCGCGGCCTGCGCGAGGCCCTGGCCCTGACCCTGGCCTGGGACGACACCTTCAACCGCTGGTCGCCCTTCTCCTGGGACCCCGACATTCTGGCGCGGCGCACCTATGATCTGGCCTGCGCCGGACGGCGTCTGGCCCAGGTCGCGACCGAGGCCGAGCGCCTGCGCCTGACCGACATCCTGGCGCGGCAAGCGCGTCAGCTGCTGCGTCCGCCCGGCGGTCTGATGGGCCGGGCCGAGCGCCTGACCGCCGCCGCCGTGGCCGGCTGCGCCCTGGCGGGCAAGGCCGGCGCCGGCATCCGCCGAACCGCCCTGAAACGCCTGCCCGCCGCGCTAGAAGCCACCGTGGCCGCCGACGGCCATCACGCCGCCCGCGCCCCGGAAATGGGTCTGGAGCTGCTGCTCGACCTGCTGACCCTGGACGACGCCCTGGCCCAACTGTCCGAGCCGACGCCCGAGCCGGTCGCCGCCGCCATCTCGCGCCTGACCACGGCCTTGCGCGTCCTGACCCTGCCCGACGGCCGCCTCGCCGCCTTCCAGGGCGGAGGGCCATCCACGCCAGAAAGAGTCTCTGCCGCCCGCACCCATGACGACACGCCCGCCCCGCCGTCCAGCGGCGCCGTCGGCGGCCTGGTGCGCATCTCCAGCCCCCTGCTGACCGTCATGGTCGACGTCGACGCCCCGGCGCGCGGCGCCTGGTCGGCCGCCGCCTGCGGTCAGCCGGCCGCGCTGGAGGTCGTCTGCGGCCGCGACCGCCTGTTCACCTCGGCCGGCTGGACCCCGCGCGCTCTGGATCGTCAGGCCCTGCGCCTGACGCCGGGGGCCTCGACCCTGACGCTCGGCGAACAACCCCTGGGCGAGCCTCTCTCAGGCTGGAAGGCCGAGCTGCTGGGCCCGCGCCTGGTCGGCCCGGCCCTGCACGTCAACCGCGACCACCGCGAAGGCGACGGCGCCGTATGGCTGGAGGTCGAGCATGACGGCTGGATGCCGGCCTACGGCCTGATGCATCAGCGTCGCCTCTATCTGGATCAGCGCCTCGATGAACTGCGCGCCGAGGAGCGCCTGCATCCGCCCGAGAACCGCCCCGACGTGACCCGCGCCATCGCCGCCCCCTACGCGTTGCGCTTCCAGCTGGAGCCCGGCGTCCAGGCCTCCCTGGCCCGCGACCGCCGCTCCATCCTGCTGCGCGGCCATTCCGGTCGCGGCTGGTGGTTCCGCAGCGACGGCCCGGACGTGGCCATCGAACCCGCCGTCCACGTGGACGAGGGCCTGACCCGGCGCAGCCTCCAGATCGTCGTCCGCGGCTCCGCCCGCACCGACGCCGACACCAAGATCCGCTGGAAGCTCAGCCCCGCCGGCGCGGCGGGCGACCCGCACTGACCCTAGGCTTCAGGCCTCAAAGCGGCGTTTGCCGTCCAGCCAGGTTTCGCGAACGGGAATATGGCGCAGCTGGGCAGGATCGACGCTGGTCGGGTCCTGCGCCAGGACCACCAGGTCCGCCGCCTTTCCGGGCGCCAGAACCCCGGTGAAGTCGCGCTTGCACTGCCAGGCGGCGTCGGCCGTCACCATGCGCAGCGCTGTCTCGACAGGAACCCGCTCTGCGGGATTGAGCACCTCGCCGCCGTCGCGCATGACCCGCGTCACGGCGTTTTCGACCATGCGCAGCGGCTCGATTTCGGTGACGTTCCAGTCCGAGTGCAGCGTGGGCCGCAAGCCGCCCCTGAGCGCCGAGGCGCAGGGGTCCAGCCGATCCGCCCGCGCCGGGCCCAGGATGTCGTCGCGGAAGGCGCGTCCCCAGTAATAGACATGGCCGATCAGGAAGGACGGCGACAGGCCCAGCGCCTTCATCCGTGCGATCTGATCGTCGTGCAGAAGGGTGCAGTGCTCGATCCTGTGGCGGTGATCGGGACCAGGCAGGCCTTTGAGCACGGCCTCATAGGCGTCCAGCGTCGTGTCGATCCCGGCGTCGCCGTTGGCGTGGACGCAGACCTGCCACCCGCCCTCATGGGCCTCGCGGATGGCCGCGGTCAGCTGCTCGGGGGTGTAGTTCAGCGAGCCCCGGCTGTCGGAGTTCAGATAGGGCTCGCGCAGATAGCCGCTGCGTCCCTGGTTGGAGCCGTCGGACCAGGCCTTGATGGCCGAGATGCGGAAGCGGTCGTCGCCCATGCCGGGCTTCAGCCCCGCCTCCTTCCATAGCTTCATATTGGTGGACACCAGGGTCCCGCCGTATCGGACGGGCGGGTCATCGCCCATGACGTCGCGCAGGATGTCGAGATCGGCCATGCCCTGCGCCCCAATGCTGCAGTCGAACAGGCCGGTGCATCCGCGGCTGGCGGCCTTCTGGAACAGCCGACCGATCGCCGCTCCTGTCTGCTGCGCATCCGGCATGGGCATCTTCATGATGAAGGGCGCCATGGAGGCGGCCTCCTCCAGCCGTCCGGTCAGGTCGCCGTTCGCGTCGCGGATATAGCGGGCCTGGGGCGGATCGGGCGTGTCGCGTGTGACCCCCGCAATCTCCAGGGCCTTGGCGTTCGCATAGCCGATGTGCCCGTTGGACTCGAGCAGGAACAGCGGATTGTTCGGCGCGATCCGGTCCAGCAGAGCCAGGTCGATCGTCGTGGCGCCGGGGGTGATGGAGGGATCAAGCTGCCAGCCTCTGACCCATTGGTTCGGCGCGGCTTGCGCCGCCGCCTCGCTCAGCTTGGCGACCACTTCCGCCATGTCTTTCGAAGCGAAGGGCCCGACGTCGATCCAGTCCTCGAACGCGACGAAGACGGTATGCATGTGCGGGTCGTTCAGCCCAGGCAGCAGGGCGCCGCCCTCCAGGTCGACGACCTTGGTGTAGGGGGTGCGCAGGCCCTCCAGATCTGACAGGGCGCCGACAGCCAGGATCTTGCCGTCCGCGACAGCGACCGCCTCGGCGCGCGGCCGGGCGGGGTCCATGGTGATGACAGAGCCGCACAGGAACAGGAACTCCGCCCCACGCTGACGGGCGTTCTGCGGCGCGGCGCGGGCCAGGGACGGCAGGGCGAAGGCGGCGGCGCCCCCGGCCAATACGCGACGACGAGACGCCATCAGGGACGTCAGGGTCGCTAGTCCCGAGTTGCAGGCGTAGCACATGTCGAACTCCGAATTCGGCGTTCCCCGACCGCGCGACTATGGCGCCGTCCGCCGAGTGAGTCCAACCGCAGAACGTTTCCCCCTTCAGTCCTCGTCCTCGATAGCGTGGATCTGGTCGTCGTCGAGACCGAGGTGGTGGCCGATCTCGTGGATCAGGACATGGGCGATGATCTCGGCCAGACCGACGTCGCCGCGCTCGCACCACTCGTCGAGAATGGGGCGGCGATAGAGGAAGATGCGCGACGGCTCAGGCGCCGGCCCCATGGCGTCCCGCTCGCCGATATGGACGCCGGAATAGAGGCCGCTCAGCTCGAACGGGTCCTCGATCTCCAGCTCGGCCAGGGTCTCCTCGTCGGCGAAGTCGTCGATGCGGATGACCACGTCGCCGGCCGCCTGCCGAAACAGGGCGGGCAGGGCCGCGAAGGCGGCTTCGGCCAAGCGGGCGAAGTCGTCGAGCGAGGGGGCGGACTGGTCGTTCCACGCCGGGGTCATGATCTGGGTCATGACCCGGATATCGCCCGCATCAGGCCGTGTCGCAATCGGCCGTCTCGCCGCATCGCAATTCGCGCAATCAGGGTATGGTAAACGCGAATCGGTCGGCGCCCGTGCGGCTCCGACCGTTTGATCGAAGAATTTTCTGGGGACGCGATGGCCGAGGCCGACATCGCCTATGTGGCCACTGCCGGCGCAGCGGGTCTGGCGCTGGCGATCAGCGCCTGGGCCTGGCGACTGCGCAAGCGTCTGGGCGCGCGCGAGGCTGAGGTCGAGGCCTGGCTGTCGGGCGAGCGCGCCCACGCCGCCGCCTGCGAGGGCGCCCTCAACGTGTTCGACGACGTGCGGCTGGCCCTGACGCCCGAGGGTCACGCCCAGTCGGTGTTCGGCGCGCCCGAGGCTCTGGCGGTGCTCGCGCCCGGTCGCGAAGGCGCGGCGGCGGCCGCGGCCATCGTCCGGGCGCTGAACGAAACCCACACGGGACAGATGGAGGGGCTGGTCCAGCGCGGCGAGCCGTTCGAGACCCTGCTGGAATCCGCCGACGGCGCCTGGGCGGTCGAGGGCCGGGCCCTCGGCGGTTCGGCCTGGCTGCGTCTGTCGAAACTGGGCGGGGCGGAAACCGCCGCCGACGCCGGCCTGGGCGCCCTGGCCGAAGCCTCGCCGGCTCCGACCTGGGTGGTCGACGGGGCCGGGCAGCTGATCTGGGCCAACAGGGCCTGGCTGACCGAGGTGCGGGCCGAGACCCTGGCCGAGGCGCACGAGCAGGGCCTCAGCTTCGATCGCGGCGCCGACGCCATCGTGGCCGAGGCTTCGCGCCTGAACGCGCGTCAGGACGGCTTCCGCTGGGTGTCGTCGGATGGGCGCCGCAAGGCCTGGCGCATCCTGGCTGAGCCTCTGGCGGGCGGGCGCGGCGCCGTCATCGCCTTCGCGATCGACATGACCGAGGCCGAGGAGACGCGCGACACCCTGCGCCGTCACGTCGAGGCCCACGACGAGACCCTGAATCACCTGGCCGACGCCGTGGCCATCTTCGGTCCGGCCAAGCGGCTGGCCTTCCACAACACCGCCTTCCAGTCGCTGTTCAACATCGACCCGGCCTGGCTGGACGAGCGCCCGACCCACGCCGAGCTGCTGGACCGCCTGCGCCAGAAGCGCCAGCTGCCCGAGGTCATCGACTACGCCGGGTGGAAGGCCAGCGAGCTGGAATTCTACGGCGCCGCCGAGGCCTCGCCCGACGACAGCTGGTCCCTGCCCGACGGGCGGACCCTGCGCGTGGTGCGCCAGCCGCATCCGCTCGGCGGCATCCTGCTGATCTTCTCGGACATCACCGACGAGCTGCAGCTGCGCAGCCGCTACAACGCCCAGATCCAGGTCCAGACGGCGACGCTGGACAAGCTAAACGACGCCGTCGCCGTCTTCGGCTCGGACGGGCGGCTGCGGCTGCACAACGACGCCTTCGAGACCTTCTGGGGCGTGTCGGCGGAGCGGCTGATCGAGGCCGGTGACTTCGACGCCGTGGCCGCCCTGTGCCGGCCGGTTCTGGACGACGCCGCCCTGTGGCTGGGGCTGAAGGCGCGCGTCGCCGACCCCGATCCTGAAAGCCGCGTGCCCATCTCGGGCGAAGGCCGCACCGACGACGACCGCGTGGTGTCCTGGCAGACCCGCCCCCTGCCCGACGGCGCCACCCTGGTCGCCTTCTCCGACGTCACCGCCCGGCGCGAGCTGGAACAGGCCCTAGCCGCCAAGGAAGCGGCCCTGGCCGAAAGCCAGGCGCTGAAGCGCGAGTTCGTCGGCAGCGTGTCCTATGAACTGCGCACCCCCCTGACCACCATCGTCGGCTATTCCGAACTGCTGGAGGCCATGGGCGACCTGCCCGAGCGCAGCCGCCAGCACGCCGGGGCCATCCGCGTCGCCGCCAGCCATCTGGCCCGCTCCATCGACGACGTTCTGGACATGGCCCAGATCGACGCGGGGGAGATGGAGCTGACGCTCGGCGACATGCGCGTCTGCGACCTTCTGGAAGCCGCCGCCGAAAAGGTGCGGGCCAAGATCGAAGGCCGCGGCGCCGTCCTGACTATCGTCTGTCCGCCCCGGCTCAAGCCGATCCGCGGCGACGCCCGCCGCATCGGTCAGGCCGTCGATCACCTGCTGGAAAACGCCTGCCGCGCCGTGTCCGAAGGCGGGGCCGTGACCCTGACCGCCGAGGTCGGGTCGGGCGAGGTCCGCATCCGCGTCGAGGACACCGGGCGAGGCATCCCCTATCATCTTCAGGCCCACGTCTTCGACCGCTTCGTGCGGCGCGAGCGCGGCGGGCCGGGCGTGGCCCTGGCCCTGGTCAAGGCCCTGGTCGAGCTGCACGGCGGCTGGGCCGAGGTGCAGTCGGAGCCGGGCAAGGGCGCGGCCTTCATCCTGCACCTGCCGGTCGAGGCCACGGCGCCCACGGCGGCGCCGGAACTGAGCTTGAGTGGCGGGTGACGAGTGGCGAGTGACGAGAAGAATGCCCGCGCGTTTTGACTCGGCACGACCTACTCACTAACCACTCGTCCCTCGCCACTCGCCACTCGGACGCCCCCATGGCCGACACGACTCGCCCCCTGCTCAAGACCGCCATCATCTATGATTTCGACGGCACCCTGGCGCGGGGCAATATGCAGGAGGTCAGCTTCATCCCCTCGATCGGGATGACGCCGGCCCAGTTCTGGAACGAGACCGTCCGTCCACGGACCATCGCCTCTGACGGCGACGGCATCCTGATGTACATGCAGATGATGCTGCAAACGGCGCGAGAGCAGGGCTCGCCCGTCACGCGCCAGACGCTGCGGGATCACGGCCGCGACGTGGCCCTGTTCGAAGGTCTGCGCGACCGTTCCTGGTTCGACCGCATGAACGAATTCGGCGCCCAGTACGGCCTTGAGATCGAGCACTACATCATCTCGGCGGGCCTGGAAGAGATGATCCAGGGCTGCCCCATCGCCGAGGCCTTCACCCACGTCTTCGCCTCGAAATACGCCTATGACGAAAACGAGGTCGCCGTCTGGCCCGCCGTCGGCGTCAACTACACGACCAAGACCCAGTACCTGTTCCGCATCAACAAGGGCGTGCACAACCACTGGGACGACGAGCGCATCAACCGCTTCATCCCCGACGAGGAACGCCCCATCCCGTTCGACCGGATGATCTTCCTCGGCGACGGCGACACCGACGTCCCGACCATGAAGATGATGCACACCAAGGGCGGCTTCTCCATCGCCGTCTATGACCCCGACAACACCCCGCGCGACCACAACAAGATCCACCGCCTGATCTCGGAAGACCGCGTCAACTTCGTCGCCGAGGGCGATTATCGCGAAGGCACGCCGGTCGACCTGATCGTCAAGGGCCTGATCGGCCGCATCGCCGTCAACTACGGCCGGATGCCGGCGGACTAAACTCACTCATCCTTCTCCCCCTTGCGGGAGAAGGGACGTCGATACCTATCCAACTGGACCGTCACATAGGCCCGCACGCCGCCCGCCAGCATGTGGCGGGTGATGCGTTCGAAGGCTTGGATGAAGACGGCCAGTTCAGCGCGCCGTTGGGCGGGCAGGTCGGCGGGGACCAGGCCCAGCAGGCCCGCCTCCTGCTCGCAGCGCCAGTCCAGCACGGCGGTGAACGACGGCGCCTTCAGGAACAGGATCGCGTCGAAGCGGGCGAACAGGTCGGAGTAGGGCCCGGCCAAGGCCGCGTTGACGGCGCGTCGCCACGTCCCCTGCCCGTCCCGCTCGCATTCCAGTGCATTGATCGGCGCCGCGAGGTCCGCCTCAGCTTGCGCCGTCGCCCCCAGACACCAGCCGTCGACCAGAACCGCCGTCGGGCGGCCCGTGAACACGGGCCATTGCGCCTCCGGGCGGCGATCATCGGCAAGCTTGTCGAAGGCGGGAAGGGCTGTGCGGCTGTCGGGACCGGCGGCGCGCAGGGCTTCCACCCTCGCCTCCAGCAGCCCCAGATCGTGCGTCCCCGGCGGCCCCCGCACGGCGTACAGAGGGTGGGCCGCCCTGCCCTTGGCCTCGCGCTCGGCCTTGGTCAGATAGACGTCGTCCAGCGACAGATGCGCCGCGCCCCACAGTTCGGCGGCGGCGCGGGCCAGCGTGGTCTTGCCGCTGCCTTGCGCTCCGGCGATCCCGATCAACGGGACATGGCCGGGCCGCGCATGGGCGTTGATGAGAGCCCCGACCGCGTCCAGCAGCCGGGCGTCGATCATCTCAGTGCTGGCTTTGCGGCAGGCGGACGATCAGGCCGTCCAGGTCGTCGCTGACGCGGATCTGGCAGGACAGGCGGCTGTTCGGCTCGACGTTCTCGGCGAAGTCGAGCATCGACTCCTCCATGGCCGAGGGGCGGCCGGTCTCGGCGGCGAAGGCCTCGTCCACATAGACGTGGCAGGTGGCGCAGGCGCAGGCGCCGCCGCAGTCGGCGTCGATGCCCGGCACATTGTTGCGGATCGCGCCTTCCATGACGCTGAGGCCGGTCTTGACCTCGACCGTGTGCTCGGTCCCGTCGTGCTCGATATAGGTGATCTTGGCCATGCAGGCGTCTTAGCCCAGGCCGCGCGGGAGGCAAGCCCCGGCGCGCGGCGCGCATGAAAAACCCCCGGAGCCTGACGGCGCCGGGGGCTGTTCGGGTCGGTAAGCCTGAAGTTCTTAGGCCGCCGTGCGTTTGCGGCTCGGCGCGACCATCAGCTTCTTGGTCTCGGCGATCGCCTTGGCCGGGTTCAGCCCCTTGGGACAGACCTGGGCGCAGTTCATGATCGTGTGGCAGCGATACAGCTTGAAGGGGTCCTCAAGGTCGTCGAGGCGCTTCTGGGTCGCATCGTCGCGGCTGTCCGAGATCCAGCGGTAGGATTGCAGCAGGGCCGCCGGGCCGAGGTACTCTTCCTGGTTCCACCAGTAGCTGGGGCAGGAGGTCGAGCAGCAGGCGCACAGGATGCATTCATACAGGCCGTCCAGCTTCTCGCGGTCGGCGGGCGACTGCAGGCGCTCCTTCTCCGGGTCCGGCTCGTCGGACTGGAGGTAGGGCTGGATCGAGTCGTACTGGGCGTAGAAGAGGCTCAGGTCCGTCACCAGGTCCTTGACCACCGGCTGGTGGGGCAGGGGGGAGATGGTGATGTTGTGCGACGAGCACTCGTCCCAGCCCTTGGTGCAGGCCAGGGTGTTGCGACCGTCGATGTTCATCGAGCACGAGCCGCAGATGCCTTCACGGCACGAGCGACGGAAGGACAGGGTCGGGTCGATCTCGTTCTTGATGTGGATCAGGGCGTCCAGAAGCATGGGGCCGTGATCGTCGGTCGAGACCTCGTAGCTGTCCCAGCGCGGATCGGAATCCGTCTCCGGGTCATAGCGATAGACCTTGTAGGTCTTGACGTTCTTGGCGCCGGCCGGGGCCTTGTGGACCTTGCCGGTCGTGGGCTTGGAGCCGCGCGGGAGGGTGAGTTGAACCATCTGCCTGCTCCCTTAGTAGACCCGAGCCTTGGGCTCGATGTAGGCGACCTCGTCGGTCATCGTGTACTTGTGCACCGGACGATAATCGATCTGGACGCCTTCGCCCGGACGCTTCCAGGCCAGGGTGTGCTTCATCCAGTTGACGTCGTCGCGATCCGGATAGTCCTCGCGAGCGTGGGCGCCGCGCGATTCCGTGCGGTTGGCCGCGCCCTCGATGGTGACCAGGGCCTGGGCGATCAGGTTGTCGTACTCCAGCGTCTCCATCAGATCCGTGTTCCAGATCAGGCCGCGGTCCGTGGTCTTGATGTCGGCGCCGGCGGCGTCGATCGAGCGCAGCTTGGCCACGCCTTCGTCCAGGGTCTTGCCGGTGCGGAAGACGGCGGCGTCCGACTGCATGGCCCGCTGCATTTCAAGGCGCAGGTGGGCGGTCGGGGTCGAACCCGAGGCGTTGCGGAAGCGGTCGAAGCGCGCCAGGTGGGCGTCGGTCTGGGCCTTGGAGGCCGAGGGCACGGCGGAGTTCTTGTCGACGACTTCACCGCAGCGCAGGCCGACGGCGCGGCCGAACACCACCAGGTCGGTCAGCGAGTTGGAGCCCAGACGGTTGGCGCCGTGCACCGAGACGCAGGCGGCTTCGCCCACGGCCATCAGGCCCGGAACCACGCTGTCGGGGTTGCCGTCGCGCAGGGTCAGCACCTCGCCGTGATAGTTGGTCGGGATGCCGCCCATGTTGTAGTGGACGGTCGGCAGGACCGGGATCGGCTCCTTGGTCACGTCGACGCCGGCGAAGATCTTGGCCGATTCCGAAATGCCCGGCAGGCGCTGGTGCAGGATCTTGGGATCCAGGTGGTCCAGGTGCAGGAAGATGTGGTCCTTGTTCGGACCCACGCCGCGCCCTTCGCGGATTTCGATGGTCATGGAGCGCGAGACCATGTCGCGCGGGGCCAGGTCCTTCACGGTCGGCGCATAGCGCTCCATGAAGCGCTCGCCTTCCGAGTTGGTCAGATAGCCGCCTTCACCACGGGCGCCCTCGGTGATCAGGCAGCCGGCGCCGTAGATGCCGGTCGGGTGGAACTGCACGAACTCCATGTCCTGCAGCGGCAGGCCGGCGCGCAGCACCATGGCGTTGCCGTCGCCGGTGCAGGTGTGGGCCGAGGTGGCCGAGAAGTAGGCGCGGCCGTAACCGCCGGTCGCCAGCACCACCATCTTGGCGCGGAACTGGTGCATCTGGCCGGTGTCGAGCTGAAGCGCGGTGACGCCGGTGCAGGCGCCGTCCTGCATGATCAGGTCCAGGGCGAAGTATTCGACGAAGAACTTCACCTCGCGACGAACCGACTGGCCGTAGAGGGTGTGCAGGATGGCATGGCCGGTGCGGTCGGCGGCGGCGCAGGTGCGCTGCACCGGGCCTTCGCCGAAGTTGCGGGTCATGCCGCCGAAGGCGCGCTGGTAGATCTTGCCTTCTTCGGTGCGCGAGAAGGGCACGCCCCAGTGTTCCAACTCGTAAACGGCCTTGGGCGCGTTACGGACCAGGTATTCGATGGCGTCCTGGTCGCCCAGCCAGTCCGACCCCTTGACGGTGTCGTACATGTGCCATTGCCAGCTGTCCTCGCCCATGTTGCCGAGCGAGGCGGAGATGCCGCCCTGCGCCGCGACCGTGTGGCTCCGTGTGGGAAAGACCTTGGTGACGCAGGCGACCTTCAGGCCCTGCTGGGCGGCGCCCAGGGCGGCACGGAGACCGGAACCGCCCGCGCCGACGACGACGACGTCGTATTCGTGATCGATAAGCTCGTAAGCAGCCATGGCGGGATCAGACTCCGGCGGGCAGCGGGGCGGAGCCCATCGCCACACGCACGATGAAGAAGATGCTGGCGGCGGCCAGCACGAGGAAGACGAGGTTCGACAGGTTGATCAGGGTCGTCCGGGCCGAGGGCGTCGGGACGTAGTCCTCGATGATCACCTTCCAGGCCAGGCTGGCGAACAGGAAGAAGACGATGGCCGTCAGGCCCAGCAGGCCGGCGTTCAGCGTATTGCCGAACCAGGCGAGGACAGCCTCATAGCCGGCGCCGGCCAGGGTGAAGCCCGACGACAGGACCCACAGGCCCAGGGGCATCAGGGCCAGCAGGGCCAGCTTCTCGATCTTCCATTCACCGGCGCCGTGGCGCTCGGAGATCTTCACATGGTTCTTGAACTTGGGGGCGGCGCTCACAGCGAAACCTTTCCGGCGGCGAACAGGACGACCCAGAACAGGACGGTCACGACCAGAGGGCCCCAGACCGCGATGTTGGCCATCAGATTGGCGGACTTCAGATCAAGGCCCTTGCCGGCGTCGTTGATCAGGTGGCGGGCGCCGTTCAGCAGGAAGGAGAACAGGACCAGCGACAGGCCGAACCAGATGAACAGGCCGAACGGCGAGGACGAGCAGGCCAGAACCTTGGCGTAGGCTTCAGGTCCGGCGGCGACGGCCGCGACCCAGGCCAGCAGCAGGACGGCGCCGACGGTGGCCGCGCCGATGGTGACGCGGAACAGGATGGAGGCCGTCATGGTTACGTGCCACCGCCAGACGTCGGTGAAGGGCGACATCGGCGCCACATGGCCATTGGGATGGCGGACGTAGCGGCCAGTCGGGTCGCCCGCACCCTGGGGAAGGTTCGACATGCGAATGATTCTCAAAAAACCTGTGGAAAAACAGGTCCGGTTGCAGTGCGATAGGCTTTAGTGACCGCAAAGGCCGGGTGTCAACGAACCGGGCCGTATAAGCGCCACGGATCGCGATTTCCTGATCAGGCCTCGCGAATCGCTCGCAACAGGGCGGCTTTATCGTCCGCCGACAGAGGCACGGCGCCAGGGCGGCCCCAGATCGGATCGGGCCACAGGCCGTCGTCGCGTCGACGCCCCACGACGTGGAGGTGAAGCTGGCGCGTGACATTACCCAGGGCCGCCGTGTTCAGCTTGTCGACGGGGCGTCCCGCCGCCTGACCCAGGGCGCGGACCCGTTCGCCCGCCCGCACCATCTCCTCCATCAAAGCGGCGCGCTGCTCAGCGGTCAGGTCATCCAGCTCGACCGCCCCGTCCACGCGGGGCAGCAGGATCAGCCAGGGGAAGCGGGCGTCGTCCTGCAACCGCACCTGACACAGGGGCCAGTCAACGGCGAAGACGGACCCGGCCTCGAAGGCGGGATCAGCTTTAAACTCAGTCATGTCAGATGCTCGTCCTCGAACCAGCGCAGGCGATAGGCGTTCATCGCCGTCGTCGCCAGCCGCGTCGTCAGCCGCCAGTTGACCACGGCCCCGACCGGCGCGCCGATGACCGGGATCAGCTGGGCCATCTTGGCCAGGTCGATGTAGTCGCGGTACTCCAGCTGGAACTTGCGCCAGTCGAAGTCCTGAATGCGTTCGGGCTGGTGCAGGCCCTTGCCCGCCGCCTCCAGCGCCGCCAGGGCCTCGGGCCGATGCCGGGCGCTGGAAAAGGCCATCTGGAAGATGCGCAGCAGGAACAGCCGCTCGCTAAGGCTCTTGCCCGAATGGCCGTACAGGGCGCCGATCTCGGCCAGCAGCTTGATCTTGATGGCCAGCAGGGCCGGAAAGTCCGCCGCCGCCAGCAGGAAGCCGCCCGCCCCCGCCACCCCGCCCTCGACGCTGGCCGTGGTGCGATAGAAGTCGACGCGGGTCTGGATCAGCTCTTCGCGCTTGCGAGGGCTGCCGTGCAGCAGGGGCTTGGCCGTGGTCCAGTCGGCGCCGGTCATGATGCCCCGCGTCGTCAGTTCGACGCCCGAGGTGACGATCTGGTGCACCCGTTCAGGAATGATCCGGTTGATCCGGTCCTGCGTCGCCCGCGTGGCCATGTCCCACAGGCCGGGGCGGCGCAGCTGGCGTTCACGCCAGGCCTCGGCTTCCGCGAGGACGCGGGCTTCATACTGTCGATCGTCTTCCGCAGCGGTCATCATGCTTCTCTGGATCAGCGCGACCCTCGCAGGGGCCGACGAAAGGCGCAACGCCCGACGCTTGCTCCCGCTCCGCTGCGGGTCTAGACCGCCCGACATCGAGTACCGTTTCGCACACGCAACATCGACTGGAGAGACCTCTATGGCTCGCGCGAAGATCGCCCTTATCGGCGCCGGAATGATCGGCGGAACCCTGGCCCACGTGGCTGCGCGCGAAGCGCTGGGCGACGTCATCCTGTTCGACATCGCCGAAGGCACGCCGCAAGGCAAAGCCCTCGACATCGCCGAGGCCTCGGCCGTCTTCGGTCAGGACGTGGCCCTGAAGGGCGCCAACGACTACGCCGACATCGCGGGCGCCGACGTCTGCATCGTCACTGCCGGCGTGCCGCGCAAGCCGGGCATGAGCCGCGACGACCTGATCGGCATCAACCTCAAGGTCATGAAGGCCGTCGGCGAGGGCATCAAGCAGCACGCCCCCAACGCCTTCGTCATCTGCATCACCAACCCGCTCGACGCCATGGTCTGGGCCCTGCAGAAGTTCTCGGGCCTGCCCAAGGAGAAGGTCGTCGGCATGGCCGGCGTTCTGGACTCGGCCCGCTTCGCCTACTTCCTGGCGGAAAAGACCGGCGTCTCGGTGCAGGACATCCACGCCTGGACCCTGGGCGGTCACGGCGACGACATGGTGCCGATGGTGCGCCACTCGACCGTGGGCGGCCTGCCGCTGCCCGACGCCGTCGCCGCCGGCTTCCTGAGCCAGGCCGACCTGGACGCCATCGTCGAGCGCACTCGCAAGGGCGGCGGCGAGATCGTGGCCCTGCTGAAGACCGGCTCGGCCTTCTACGCCCCGGCTGAATCCGCCATCGCCATGGCCAAGTCCTACCTGCTGGATCAGAAGCGCGTCCTGCCCTGCGCCGTCTGGCTGTCGGGCGAGTACGGCCTGTCCGACCTCTACGTCGGCGTCCCGGCCCTGATCGGCGCCGCCGGCGTCGAGAAGATCGTCGAGTTCACCACCAACGACGACGAGAAGGCCATGTTCGCCAAGTCGGTGGAATCGGTGAACGGCCTGATCCAGGCCTGCAAGGATATCGAGCCTTCGCTGGCTTAAGGGCGCTAACGCGAGCCGCGCGGCGGCTCGCTGCTTGAGCGCTTAGGCGTCTGAAATACGAAGGGGTCGTACCGAAAGGCGCGGCCCTTTTTCGTGCGCCATCCTTTGAACCCGCTCATCCCGGCGGACGCCGGGATCCAGCGCTTTGGCTACAAGCGCTGGGCCAGGATCAAGGCGCCCGTTTCCACCGGCACATTTAAGGCTCTAACTGGATCCCGGCGTCCGCCGGGATGAGCGGGCTGGGGAATGGGCCGCCTCAGGCGTGAACCGCCGCCTCTTCCGCCTCGTCGTCCTCGCCCCTTTGCTCCAACCAGGACGCGCTGCGCATCTCGTTCAGGCGCGACACCGTACGTTCGAACTCAAAGGCGCCGACCCCCTCGGCGTAGAGGGCTTCCGGTTCGGCCTCGGCCAGGACCACCAGCCGCGTCTTCGCCTCGTAGAGGGCGTCGATCAGCGTCACCAGGCGCCGGGCCTCGTGGTGGTTGGCCGGGCTGAGCCTCGGCACGTCGGACAGGAACAGGGTGTGGAAGCGTCGAGCGACGGCCAGATAGTCCTGCGGCCCCAGCGGTGATCCGCACAGCTCGCTGAAACTGGCCCGCGCCATGCCGCCGACCGTGCGCTGGACCCTCACCTGACGGCCCAGCACCGGCAGGGCCGCCGGCTCCTCGGGCTCGCCGCCCTTGAGGTCCGACCACAGGGTCTCGAATCCGGTCCGCGCCGGGTCATCCAGCGGCGCGAACCAGACCTTGGCCCCGGCCATCCGGTCCAGGCGGAAATCGCGCGCCCCTGCCGTCTCCACCACCTCGCAACGTTCCCGCAGGATGTCGATGAAGGGTAGGAAGAGCTGGCGGTTGATGCCGTTCTTGTAGAGGTCTTCCGGCGCGCGGTTCGAGGTGATGGCCAGCACCACCCGCTTCTCGAACAGGGCGTCGAACAGCCGGCCCAGGATCATGGCGTCGGCGATGTCGGTGACTTGAAGCTCGTCAAAGCACAGCAGCCGCGCCTCCGAGGCGATCAGGGCCGCGATCGGCGGGATGGGATCGTCGCCCTTGGCGGTGCCGAACACAGCCTTGCGGGTGCGAGCGTCGCCGTCGCGCCACTGTTTCACCAGGTCGTGGATGCGGGCCATGAAGGCGTGGAAGTGCGCGCGGACCTTCTTCTGCTCGGGCGTGGCCGAGTAGAAGAGGTCCATCAGCATGGACTTGCCGCGCCCCGGCGGTCCCCAGATGTAGATGCCCTTCACTTCGGGCGGGCGGCCGAACAGGCCCTTCTTCGCCAGATCCGCCTCCAGCCGTTCCAGCGCGGTCAGCAGCTCCAGTTGTTTCGGATCGGGGGCGATGACGCCCTCTTCGACGCGGATGTCGTAGGCGTTGCGGATACGGGAGGTCATGCCAGCGGCATAGCCTCAAGGGGCCGATCAGGAAAGGCGGCGGGCTTTCCGTTGCGCGGCGGACGGAATATTTGGGTAAAACTGGTTGCTTCGCGCTTGCGAAAGACCCAAATGCAGAACCGCTTTTCTCCCCAGCGCCCCTACAAGGATAATTAAATCATGGGCTATCGCGTCGCCGTCGTTGGCGCCACCGGCAATGTCGGTCGCGAAATGATGAACATCATCGAGGAACTGAACTTCCCCGTCGACAAGATGCACGCGATCGCCTCACGGAAATCCAAGGGCGTGGAGGTTTCCTTCGGCGACAAGACGCTGAAGTGCGAAGACCTTGAGCAGTTCGACTTCTCGACCGTCGATCTCGTCCTGATGAGCGCCGGCGGCAAGGTGTCCAAGGAATGGTCGGAAAAGATCGGCAAGGCCGGTCCCATCGTCATCGACAACTCCTCGGCCTTCCGCATGGACCCGGACGTGCCGCTGATCGTGCCGGAGGTGAACCCCGACGCGGTCAAGCTGGCGCGCAAGAAGAACATCGTCGCCAACCCCAACTGCTCGACCGCCCAGCTGGTCGTGGCGCTGAAGCCCCTGCATGACGCGGCCAAGGCCAAGCGCGTCGTCGTCTCGACCTATCAATCCGTGTCGGGCGCCGGCAAGGAAGGCATGGACGAGCTGTGGAACCAGACCAAGGCCATCTACGGCCTGGGCGACGCCACGCCGAAGAAATTCCCCAAGCAGATCGCCTTCAACGTCATCCCCTACATCGGCTCCTTCCGCGACGACGGTTATACCGACGAGGAAGCCAAGATGTGGGACGAGACCCACAAGATGATCGACCCGTCGATCAAGCTGACCGTGACCTGCGTCCGCGTGCCGGTCTTCGTCGGCCACTCGGAATCGGTGACGGTCGAGTTCGATCGCCCGATCGAGCCGGACGAGGCCCGTGAAATCCTGCGCGAGGCGCCCGGCGTCATGGTCATCGATAAGCTGGAGCACGACGGCTACATCACCCCCGTCGACGCCGCCGGCGACCACGCCGTCTTCGTCAGCCGCATCCGCAAGGACCCGACGGTCGAGAACGGCCTGTCGTTCTGGGTCGTGTCCGACAACCTGCGCAAGGGCGCGGCCCTGAACGCCGTCCAGATCGCCCAGCTGCTGGACGAAACCGGCGTCATCACCCCGTCGAGCGGCTATCGTACGCTGACTGTTTAAGTGAAGGGGGCCTAACGCCCCGCGCGCGGCGCGGGGCTGCTTGAGGCCCGTTCTATCCTCTCCAAGCCTCCGCAGCGTCTCTGGCGCGGCGGAGGCCGAAAGGTCCGCCCTGTGACCGCGTCCCCCTACCCGAACTCGTCCGAAGCCCGCACCGCCCTGGCGGCCGGGCTGCTTTGCTATCTGATCTGGGGCTTCGTGCCCCTGATCTTTCAGCAGATGGCGCATCAGGGCGCGAACGCCTGGGAGATCATGGGCCACCGCGCGGTCTGGGGCCTGGTCTGGTCGCTGTTGCTGGTGCTGCTGGCGCGCCAGTGGTCCCAGGTCATGGCTGTGCTGCGACAGCCCAAGGTGCTGGGCTGGCTCAGCCTCTCCGCCATCCTGATCGCCACCAACTGGACCGTCTATATCGTCGCCGTGAACAACGGGCGGACGCTGGACGCCTCGCTCGGCTACTACCTCAATCCCCTGCTCAACATGGCCGCCGGCGCCTGGCTGTTCCGCGAGCGGATCGACTGGGCGGGCAAGATCGCCATGGCCCTGGCCGCCGTCGGCGTGGTCCTGCAGACCCTGGCCCTGGGTCATGCGCCCTGGGTGTCGCTGGTTCTGGCGCTGACGTTCGCCGCCTATGGCATCATCAGGAAACGGGTGTCGGTCGACGCCCAGACCGGCCTCTTCCTGGAATGCCTGCTGCTGGCCCTGCCCGGCCTGATCTGGCTGATCCATATCGAAACCACGGGCGTCGGCCACTTCACCGCCACGCCCGCGGCGACCTTCTGGCTGCTGTTCGCGGGTCCGGCCACGGTCATCCCGCTCGCCCTGTTCGCCTGGGCGGCGCGGCGGATGCCCCTGTCCAGCATGGGCTTCCTGCAGTTCCTGGCCCCGACCATCGTCTTCATCATCGGCGCCCTGCAGGGCGAGGCTCTGGGGCCGCTGCGCATCGCCTCCTTCGTCTTCATCTGGGTCGCCGTGGGCGTCTTCGCGGTCGGGGCGGTGCTCAAGGTGCGCCGGGGCAGCCGCACCGCTGAAACCATCGTCGCCCCCGAGCCCGGCCTGCTGGACGACCCCGCCGAGGATCGCATGGCTGCAATGGACGACAACGCGCCCTCCTCGCGCTGAAGTCCAGCCAGAACCCACGTTGAGGTCCGGCGTGGTTCCAGCCTAGAAGGGGTGATGATCCGCACCCGCTCTCTCGCCGCACTCGCCCTGTCTGTCGTCCTGGCGGCCGGTTCGTCCGCCTGCGCCCAGAGCGTGGGCATGCAGGGGGGCGGCGATGAAGTCATCCGCACCGCGCGGACGGAGGCGCCCGTCGCTGCGACCCCGCCGGTCGTCGTGCCGACCACGGCCGAGACCTTCGACGCCGTCAGCAACACTCTGGACGCCGCCGCCGAGGCCTGGTCGTCGGGCGATGTGGACGCGGTCATGGCCACCTATGTCGCCGACGAGCCCCTGCTGGTCTTCCTCGGCGACACCCCGATCAAGGGACCCGACGCCGTGCGCGCCGCCCTGGAAGCTCGCGCCGCCCAGCCCGGCGGCCTGGGCCAGATGACCTATGAGTGGTTCGAGACCCTGCAGTTCGACGTCAACACCACGGTCGTCTCGGGCCGGGTGGTGATGCGTCGTGAAGGCAAGACCCATCGCGGCCTCTTCACCCGCGTCCTGCGCCGCACCGAAGACGGCTGGCGCATCGTCCACGACCAGCTGGCCTGGGGCGCCGACGCCTGATCGAGGCCTGGGTGATCCAAAGGTCGCGCGGTTTAGACCGTCAAACAGAAGCATTGGGCGACGGCGGCGTGATCTCGCGGTGCAGGACCCGTTCGCGCCAGGCGGTGTAGAGACCGCTGCCGGCGATCAGCGCGGCCCCCGCCAGGGTCGCCGCCGTCGGCGCGTCGCTCAGCAGCAGCCAGCCCAGAACCACCGCGCCGACCATCTGCAGATAGTCCAGCGGGGCCAGGGCCGAGACGGGCGCGTGTTGCAGCGACGTGGTCATCAGCAGTTGCGCCAGCCCGCCCGCCAGACCGCCCGCCGCCAGAACGGCCAGCACCGCCCAGCTATGGCTGTGGCCGTCGATTAGGGTCAGGACCCCGCCGACCGTGGCGCAGGCGACGAAGAACCAGAAGACGATGGCGGTGGCCGATTCCGTCTTGCCCAGCTGACGCAGGGTGACGGTGACGGCGGCGGCGACGAAGGCTCCGCCCAGGGCGAACAGCAGGCCGGCGAGCGGCGGCGCGCCCTCGGCGCCGGGACGCACCATGACCAGAACGCCGAGGAAGCCCAGCACCACCGCCGTCCAGCGATGCCGCCCCACCTTCTCCTTAAGGAAGAGGATGGACAGCAGGGTGGCGAAGATAGGGGCGGTGAAGCCGATGGTCGTGGCGTCGGCGAGGGGCAAAAGCTTCAGCCCCTGGAAGATCAGCAGGATGCCGGTCACGCCCAGGGCGCAGCGCCAGACATGAACCATGGGTCGGCGGGTCGAGAGCGAGGCCAGCCCGCCCTTCGCGCTCAGAACCCAGAACAGCACCACCGGCAGGCCGAAGAGCGAGCGGTAGAAGACCATCTCGCCCGCCGAGACGGGCTCCAGCGTCGCCGCCCACTTCATCAGGGCGTACATTAGGGAGAAGCTGAGGGCGGCGGCGGCCCGCAGCGCCATGCCGTAGCTGGTCCCCTGTCTGACGCCCTGGCGGCTCATCCGCCGATCAGGCCTGACGGAAGCCGAGCACGTCCTGCATGTCATAGAGGCCGGGGCGGCGGTTGCGGACCCAGGCGGCGGCGGCCACGGCGCCCTTGGCGAACAGGGAGCGGTCGATGGCCGAGTGCGACAGGGTCAGCAGTTCGTCTTCCGAACCGAACAGGACCGTATGCTCGCCGATGACGCCGCCGGCGCGCAAGGACGCGAAGCCGATCTTGCCCGGCTCGCGCGGGCCGGTGATGCCGTCGTAGGGGGCGGTCTTCAGGTCTTCCAGATCACGGCCCCGGCCATTGGCGGCGGCCTCGCCCAGCATCAGGGCGGTGCCCGAGGGGGCGTCCACCTTGCGCCGGTGATGGGTCTCCAGCACCTCGATGTCCCAGTCGCGCCCGTCCAGACGCTGGGCCGCGTGCTCGACCAGACCGATCAGGATGTTGAGACCCAGCGAGAAGTTGCCGCTGCGGACAATGGCGATCTTTTCCGCCGCCGCCTCGATCAGGGCGTCCTGTTCCGGCGACAGACCGGTTGAGCCGATGACCAGGGCCGGGCCGCCGCGCTCGGCGCAGGCCTTGGCCAGATCAACCGAGGCCTCGGGCGTCGAGAAGTCGATGATGACGTCGCACAGCTTCAGGTCGGGCGTCTCGCCGCGGTCGAAACGGGCAGCGACCACCACGTCCTCACGGGCGTCCAGAACTAGGGAAACGGCGCGGCCCATGCGGCCCCGGGCGCCGGAGATGCCGGCGTGGAAGATGTCGCTCACGCCGTCTCTTTCGGATTGTCGGCGTCGCCGCCCAGAATATCGGCCCAGAACCGCTTGGCCTTGCCCGCGAAACTGGAATTGCGCGGATTCTGGCTCTCTCCGAACGAGGCCGCAAGCTCCTGCATCAGTTCCTTCTGACGCGGGGTCAGATCGGTCGGGGTCTCGACGAACAGCTCGACCACCAGATCGCCGCGCTGGCGGCCGTTCAGGTGGGGCATGCCCTTGCCCTTGATGCGGATGGTCTTGCCAGTCTGAGCGCCGGCCGGCACCTCGACCGTGGCCTTGCACTTGCCGTCGCAGGCCTCGGACACCAGGCAGGGCGCGTCGACGACGCCGCCGAGGGCCGCCACCGTCATCGGCACGGGAACCGTGACCAGCAGGTCCAGGTTGTCGCGCTCGAACAGTTCGTGGTCGTGCACCGACAGGAAGACATAGAGGTCGCCGCGCGGACCGCCGCGCTGACCGGCCTCGCCCTCGCCCGACAGGCGGATGCGCGAGCCGTCGTCGACGCCGGCGGGGATCTTCAGGCTGAGCTGGCGGTTCTTGCGGACCTGGCCGTGGCCGTGACAGGCGTTGCAGGGGTCGGCGATCATCTCGCCCGAGCCGCCGCAGCGGGGGCAGGCGCGCTCGACCTGGAAGAAGCCGTTGGCTTGGCGGACGCGCCCGGCGCCGCCGCAGGTGGAGCAGATGGTCGGCTTGGTCCCGGCCTTGGCGCCCGAACCGTCGCAGACCTCGCAGGTCATGGTGGTGGGCACCGCGATCTCGACCTCGGCGCCCTTGTAGGCCTGCTCCAGGGTGATCTCGAGATCGTAGCGCAGGTCCGAGCCGCGACGCGGTCCGCCCTGTTGCTGACGCCCGCCGCCCCGACCGCCGAAGGCATCGCCAAAGGCGTCGCCGAAGACCTGGGAGAAGATGTCGTTGATGTCGTGGAAGCCCTGACCGCCGCCGCGTCCGAACGGGTCGCCGCCGCCGGCGCCGCCGTTCACGCCCGCATGACCGTAACGGTCATAGGCCGCGCGCTTCTGATCGTCCGACAGGACCGTATAGGCCTCGGAAATCTCTTTGAATTGGGCGAGGGATTCCTCGGATCCGCCGTTGCGGTCCGGGTGGTGAACCATGGCCAGCTTGCGATAGGCCGATTTCAGGCCAGCGGCGTCGATGGTCCGCTCGACCCCCAGAATCTCGTAATAGTCACGCGTCGCCATCAGGCGTTCGTCCTCTTACTTTTCTCGGCGCCCGCCGTCCGTGTTGAGCCTCGGATCGTGCGGTCGCGAATGACCCAAAGACCATGTCTGCTGACATGGGCGCCCGGTCGAATGATGCAAGTTTTATGAAACGGCCCCGCCTGCCGTCTGGCAAGCGGGGCCGGTCGTCATAAGCCGCGTTTCGTTACGCGTTCTTCTTGTCGTCGTCTTCGTCCGAGACTTCCTCGAACTCGGCGTCGACCACGCCGTCGTCAGCCGGAGCGGCTTCCGAAGCGCCGTCTTCACCGGCGCCCTGCTGCGCGGCGTACATGGCCTCGCCCAGCTTCATCGCCGCCTGGGACAGGGCGTTGGTCTTCTCGCGGATGGCCTCGGGGTCCGAGCCTTCCTTGGCCGCCTTCAGGTCGTCCAGAGCCGACTGGATGGTCGCCTTGGTGGCGTCGTCGACCTTGTCGCCGTGCTCGGCCAGGACCTTCTCGGTCGAGTGGATCAGGCTGTCGGCGCCGTTGGTCGCCTCGACCAGCTCCTTGCGGACCTTGTCGGCGGCGGCGTTGGCTTCGGCTTCCTTGACCATCTTCTCGATGTCGGCGTCCGACAGGCCGCCGTTGGCCTGAATGCGGATCGACTGTTCCTTGTTGGTCGCCTTGTCCTTAGCGGTGACGTGGACGATGCCGTTGGCGTCGATGTCGAAGGCGACCTCGATCTGCGGCATGCCGCGCGGCGCCGGCGGAATGCCCATCAGGTCGAACTGACCCAGGACCTTGTTGTCGGCGGCCATCGGACGCTCCCCCTGGAAGACCCGGATCGTCACGGCCGACTGGTTGTCGTCGGCGGTCGAGAAGACCTGGCTCTTCTTGGTCGGGATCGTGGTGTTGCGCTCGATCAGCGGGGTGAAGACGCCGCCCAGGGTTTCGATGCCCAGGGTCAGCGGAGTCACGTCCAGCAGCAGCACGTCCTTGACGTCGCCTTGCAGAACGCCGGCCTGAACGGCGGCGCCCAGAGCCACGACCTCGTCAGGGTTCACGCCCTTGTGCGGCTCCTTGCCGAAGAAGGCCTTCACGGCTTCCACGACCTTGGGCATGCGGGTCATGCCGCCGACCAGGACCACCTCGTCGATGTCGCCGGCCTTCAGACCGGCGTCGGCCAGGGCCTTCTTGCAGGGCTCGATCGTGCGCTGGATCAGGTCGTCGACCAGGGCTTCCAGCTTGGCGCGCGACAGCTTGATGTTCAGGTGCAGCGGGCCCGAGGCGTTCATGGTGATGAACGGCAGGTTGACCTCGTACTGGGCCGTCGAGGACAGCTCCTTCTTGGCCTTCTCGGCTTCTTCCTTCAGGCGCTGCAGGGCCAGCTTGTCGGTCCGCAGATCGACGCCCTGTTCCTTCTTGAACTCGTCGGCCAGGTAGTCGACCAGACGCAGGTCGAAGTCCTCGCCGCCCAGGAAGGTGTCGCCGTTGGTCGACTTCACCTCGAAGACGCCGTCGCCGATCTCCAGGATCGAGACGTCGAAGGTGCCGCCGCCCAGGTCATAGACGGCGATCTTCTGGCCTTCGTGCTTCTCCAGGCCATAGGCCAGAGCAGCCGCGGTCGGTTCGTTGATGATGCGCAGGACTTCCAGGCCGGCGATCTTGCCGGCGTCCTTGGTCGCCTGACGCTGGGCGTCGTTGAAGTAGGCCGGAACGGTGATCACGGCCTGGGTCACGGTCTCGCCGAGGTAGGCCTCTGCAGCCTCCTTCATCTTGCCGAGGGTGAAGGCCGAAACCTGTTGCGGCGAATAGTCCTTGCCGTGGGCGCGCACCCAGGCGTCGCCGTTCGGGCCCTTGACGATCTCGTAGGGCACCATGCCCTTGTCCTTGGCCACCACCGGGTCATCGAAATTGCGGCCGATCAGGCGCTTGATGGCGAAGAAGGTGTTGGTCGGGTTCGTGACCGCCTGGCGACGCGCAGGCTGGCCGACGAGGACCTCGCCGCTGTCCTGGATCGCCACGACCGACGGGGTCGTGCGGTTGCCTTCGGCGTTCTCGATGACCTTGGGGTTCTTGCCGTCCATGACGGCCACGCACGAGTTGGTCGTGCCGAGGTCGATGCCGATGATCTTGGCCATGAGCTTGTCTTTTCACTCCTTGCGGCGGGCGATGCGGCGGCCTTCGAAAAGCGCCGCGCGTGACCGCCCCCAGTTGGGCTGAAAGCCGTCCCGGACATCCGGTCGGGCGGGTTGAATGGTTTCGGTCGAAAGCCCCAAGAATTTCGGGGTTTCTTCCGGACAGGCCCGGATATGGGAAAGACCGCAGGGGCTGCAAGGGTTTCGTGCGGTTCAGGACAGATTCGGCGCCGTTTCCCGCAATAGACCCTCTCCCGGCGGCTGAGGGCTCGAGCCTCCAAGAGCGAAGTCTGCACCCCCGCCGTCACCCCGGACGGCCCGAAGGGACGATCCGGGGCCCAGTCGCTGGATCCGAGGACGACTCGGCGGAATGTTGGGCGCCTGGGTTCCGGGTTCGCTTCGCGCCCCGGAATGACGGCAAGGATGGACGAGACGCTTCTCCCATTGAGGGATGGGGCTTAAACGGGGAAGATGTCTCCACCTCGCGAAACCCCGACCGGCCTGCCCGGCTTTCGCCTGTGGCCCGGCGCGCTGGACGCAGAAGCCCAACAGGCCCTGCTGACCGAGGTGCTGGCGGCGGCGCAAACCGCGCCCTTCTATCGTCCCATCACCCCCGGCGGACGGCCCTTTTCCGTCGAGATGACCGGCATGGGGCCGTTGGCCTGGGTTTCGGACCGGGCGGGCTATCGCTATCAGGCGACCCATCCGATCACCGAGCAGACTTGGCCGCCGATGCCGCAGACCCTGCTCGACCTGTGGGACGCCCTGACCGGCTGGCCCGTCCCGCCCGACGCCTGTCTGGTCAACCTCTATCGTCATGAGGCCAAGATGGGCCTGCATCAGGATCGCGACGAAACCGACCTGACCGCTCCCGTCCTGTCGGTGTCGCTGGGCGATACAGCGGTGTTTCGCATCGGCCCCGCCGAGGGCGGGAAGACGCAGAGCCTGAAGCTGGCCTCCGGCGACGTCTGCGCCCTGACGGGGCCGGCAAGGCTGGCGCGCCACGGGATCGACCGCCTGCTGGCGGGGTCGTCGCAGCTGATTCCCGGCGGCGGGCGCATCAATCTGACGCTGCGGCGGGCGCGCTGAAGGGGACTCGACGGCGGCGTCAAAGCCGGGCCACAGTCCCTGCCTCATTTTGACGCCGCACCGGAGACCCGCGATGACCCTGATCACCCGGCCCGAGGGCCTGAGCGCCGACCAGATCGCTCCCAGCTGCCGCAGTCTGGGCGTGGCCGCCCTCGGCGGCGTCGCCTTCGCCGCCTACGCCCCCGCCGCGCTGAGCCAGGCGGCCAGCCCGATCACCACCGACAGCGCGGACCTGACCACCGCCAACGTCTCCTATGCCGCGCCCGACGGTTTCGACCTGCCGGCCTTCGTCGCCCGGCCCGAGGGCGAAGGCCCCTTCCCCGTCGTCATCGTCGTGTCCGAGATCTTCGGCGTGCACGAATACATCCGCGACATCTGCCGTCGCCTGGCCAAGGCCGGCTACGCCGCCGTCGCCCCGGCCTTCTTCGTGCGCCAGGCCGATCCCGCCCCGCTCAGCGACATGTCGGCCGTCATGGCCATTGTGGCCGCCGCTGGATACGAACAGGTCATGAGCGACGTGGGCGCCACGCTGGACTGGATCGGTCTTCAGTCCTGGGCCAAGTCGGACAAGGTCGGGATCACCGGCTTCTGCTGGGGCGGCAAGGTGGTTTGGCAGGCCTGCGCCCGCTTCCCGCCGCTGGACGCCGGGGTCGCCTGGTACGGTCGCCTGGCCCCGGCCGCCAACGCCACCGACGAACAGAAGACGGCCGGACGCCCCTGGCCGATCGATCTGGCGGGCGAGCTCAAGGCCCCGGTCCTGGGCCTCTATGGCGGCCAGGACAGCGGCATTCCCAATGACACGGTCAAGGCGATGAACGACGCCCTCGCCGCCGCCGGCAAGACCGACAGCCAGATCATCCTCTACGACGACGCCCCGCACGGCTTCCACGCCGACTATCGCGCCAGCTACCGCGAGGCGGACGCGAAGGACGGCTGGGAAAGATTGCTGGCCCTGTTCGAGGCGCGACTGAAGCACTGACCCCGCCATAGGCCCCTGCCGTCATTCCGGGGCGCGAAGCGAACCCGGAACCCAGGCGGTCGACACTTCACCGGCCCTGTCATGAAGGCGAACGCCTGGGCCCCGGATCGTCCCTTCGGGCCGTCCGGGGTGACGGCGAAAGAATGCGGTCTCAAATAAAAAAGGCCCGGAGCGTCTGCTCCGGGCCTTTCCCGTTCTCAATCAGCCGACACTCACGCCTTGGCGTCGAAATTCCCGCCGGTCGTATTGGCTTCCGAATAGGCGCCGCCCGAGGCCGGGCCCGAGCCCTTGGCCGCGACCGCCACCATGGCGGCGCGCACGGTGCGGCCGAACAGGGCGTAGCCGGGTTGCAGGGTCTGGATCACCGTGCCGCCCGGCACGCTGTCCGAGGGCTGCTCCATCACGGCCTGATGCAGGTGGGGGTCGAAGGCCTCGCCCGGCTCGGGCGCGACGCGGGTCAGGCCGTTGGATTCAAAGGCCGACAGCAGGGACTTCTGCGTCAACTCCAGACCCGTCACCATGGCGGCGACCGGACTGTCGGCCTCGACGCCCTCCAGCACCTTGGGCGCCGACAACAGGCCGCGCTCCAGGGTGTCGGCCACGCTCAGCAGGTCCTTGGCGAAGCGCTGGATGGCGTAGGCGCGGGCGTCGTTGGCCTGGGTCTCGGCGCGGCGCTTGATGTTCTCGGCGTCGGCCACGGCGCGCAGGGCGCGGTCCTTCCACTGGTCGCGCTCGGCGATCAGGGCGTCGATCACGGCCATGTCGCCGTCGTCAGCGCCTTCGGCTGCGGCATCGATGGCGGATTCTCCCATGTCCTGCTCGAGTTGGTCGCGGGTCTCGTCGTTGATGTCGTTCACGTCTCTTGTCCGTCCAGAATCCGGCCCAGCACCCGGGCGGTATAGTCCACCAACGGAATGACACGGGCATAGTTCAGTCTTGCAGGGCCGATGACGCCAATGGCGCCCAGCATCCGCTGCCGACCCGTCATATAGGGCGCCGCGATCACGGCGGAACCCGAAAGCGAAAACAAGCGTGTTTCGGCGCCGATGAAGATGCGCACGCCCTGGGCCGCGCCGACCCCGTCGAGCAGGCCAATCAGCTGTTCCTTCTGCTCCAGATCGTCGAACAGGACGCGGACCCGCTCCAGATCCTCGAGAGCCTGGGCGTCCTGCAACAGGTTGGCGCGGCCCCGCACGATCAGGGCCCGATCGCGCTCCCCGCCGCCGGACCAGGCGGCCAGACCATCCTCGACCAGACGGGCGGCGGCGGCGTTCAGTTCCGACCGGGCGGCGTCCAGTTCAGCGCTCATCTCGGTGCGCGCCTCGGCCAAGGGGCGACCCTTGAGCCGGGCGTTGAGGAAGTTGGAAGCCTCGCTCAGCGTCGAGGGCGTCACCCCCGCCGACAGGGGCATAAGCCGGTTCTCGACCGTGCCGTCATCGCCCACCAGAACGGCCAGGGCCTGATCGTGGCCCAGGGCCACGAACTCGACGTGCTTGACGCCCGCGTCGCGCACCGGGCTGGCGACGATGCCCGCCCCGCCGGCCATGCCGGACAGCAGGTTGGTGGCGGCGTCCAGCGCCTCCTCGAAGTTGCGGCCCTTCCCCGCCAGCCGCGCGTCGATCTCGCGTCGCTCGTCCTGGCCGATGTCGCCGACCTCCAGCAGGCCGTCGACGAACAGACGCAAACCCGCATGGGTCGGCACCCGCCCCGACGAGGTGTGCGGCGAGGCCAAAAGGCCCGCCAGGGTCAGGTCCTGCATGGTGTTGCGGATCGACGCGGGCGACAGGGCCAGCCCCCCGCGCGAGATGGTGCGCGACCCGACCGGCTCGCCGGTTTCCAGATAGGTCTCGACGATGCGGCGGAAGATATCGCGCGCACGGGCGTCCAGCGTCCCCAACCCGGCGGGGGCGCTTCCGAACGGAGACGGGTGGGGGGCATACAGGCTCACGCTTTCAGGATAAGCACGCCGCACTCAGGTTCCAAGGAAATCCCATGCGCCCGTCCGAACGCACCCCCGAACAACTCCGCACCGTCACGCTGGAAACCGGCGTCAACCGCTACGCCGAGGGCTCGTGCCTGGTGTCGTTCGGTCACACCAAGGTCCTGTGCACCGCCTCGATCGAGGAAAAGGTGCCGGGCTGGATGCGCAACACCGGCCAGGGCTGGGTCACGGCCGAATACGGCATGCTGCCCCGCGCCACCCACACGCGCGGCCGTCGTGAAGCCGCCGCCGGCAAGCAGTCGGGCCGCACGCAAGAGATTCAACGCCTGATCGGCCGCTCCTTGCGCGCCGTGGTCGACCTGAAGGCGCTCGGCGAGCGCCAGGTCCTGATCGACTGCGACGTCATCCAGGCCGACGGCGGCACCCGCACCGCCTCGATCACCGGCGCCTGGGTCGCCATGGCGACGGCGCTGAACTACCTCAAGGACGAGGGCGTGCTGAAGACCGACCCTATCATCGACCAGGTCGCCGCCGTGTCCTGCGGCATCTTCAACGACCTGCCGGTTCTGGACCTCGACTATGAGGAAGACTCCACCGCCGAGGCCGATTCCAACTTCGTCCTGACCGGCGCGGGCGGCATCGTCGAGATTCAGGCCACCGGCGAGAAGCGCGGCTTCAGCCGTCCCGAGTTCGACCGCCTGTTCCAACTGGCCGAGATCGGCTGCGCCGACCTGTTCGCCCTGCAACGCGCGGCGCTCGGCAAGTAGGCTGGACCACTAAAAACCGAAGACTAGGCCGCGAGGGCCGATCAAGGCATGGTGGGGTCTTCTGCGAACGGAGATCCCCGCCCCATGCCGTCCATGATGCGCCCCGCCCTCGCCGCCTCTCTTCTGGCCCTGTCGCTCGCTCTGGCGGGGTGCGGCCAGCCGCAGCCTGCGCCCGCCGAGGCGCCGACCGCGGGCGCTGACGCCTCGCTGTCGCAGGAACCGATCGACGCCGTGCCGATCACGGCCGAGCCGACGCCGGCGCCCGCCCCGGTCGCCCCGCCCAAGCCCAAGACCGAACCCGTCGTCTCCAAGCCCGCAGAACCTGTCGGCGAGCCGGGCTCCTGCCTGGCCGAGATCGGCGAGGCCCGGTCCAAGCGGCTGGTCGAACGCTGCATCCAGGTCAGCCCCGCCACCCGCCCGCCCTGCAACAGCGCCAACCCCTGCGACATGATCCAGGGCGAGATCGACCGTTCCTGCGCCATGTACGGGCCGGATGAAGCCAAGCCGAAGGAATGCGCCGCTTGATCCAAGACGCCGCAGCCTCTCCCTCCCCTTGATGGGGAGGGTGGTCGCGGAGCGACCGGGTGGGGAGGGCCAGGCTGATTATCCGCAGCGCCTGACCTGCCGAAGCGCCCCCACCCGTCTGCCGCTTCGCGTCAGCCACCCTCCCCATGCAGGGGAGGGAGAAACAGCGCTCAAGCAGCCCGCGACCGCGTCGCGGGCGATAGCGCCCTAAAAAGAAAAAAGGCCCCGCTGTTTCCAGCGGGGCCTTCTTCATTTCAATCGCGAGGCCTAGTCGCGACGGCGACGGCCGCGGTCGCCGCCGTTGCGGTCGCCTTCACGCTTGGGACGGCCGCCGGTGTCGTCGGACAGCGGGGCTTCACCGCGTTCAGCGCGCTCGGCGTTGATCTTGTCGGTGATGTCTTCGCCGGTTTCCTGGTCGACGACCTTCATCGACAGCTTGGTCTTGCCGCGATCGTCGAAGCCCAGGAACTTGACCTTGACCTCCTGGCCTTCCGACAGGACGTCGGCCGGGTTGGCGACGCGTTCCAGAGCGATCTGGGACACGTGGACCAGGCCGTCCTTGGCGCCGAAGAAGTTCACGAAGGCGCCGAAGTCGACAACCTTCACGACCTTGCCGGAGTAGATCATGCCCAGCTCGGGTTCCGAGGCGATGGACTGAATCCAGGCCTTGGCGGCGTCGATCTTCTCCTGGTCGTTGGCGGCGACCTTGATGGTGCCGTCATCGCCGATGTCGATCTTGGCGCCGGTCTTCTCGACGATCTCGCGGATGACCTTGCCGCCCGAACCGATCACTTCACGGATCTTGTCGACCGGGATCTTGATCGTTTCGATCTTCGGAGCGTGCTCGCCCAGCTCAGCGCGCGGGGCGTCCATGGCCTTCGACATTTCGTCGAGGATGTGCAGACGACCGGCCGAAGCCTGCGTCAGAGCCTGTTCCATGATCTCCTTGGTGATGCCGGCGACCTTGATGTCCATCTGAAGGCTGGTGATGCCTTCCGAGGTGCCCGCGACCTTGAAGTCCATGTCGCCCAGGTGATCTTCGTCACCCAGGATGTCGGACAGGATGGCGAACTCGCCCGACGGCTCCAGGATCAGACCCATGGCGATGCCCGAGACCGGACGGATCAGCGGCACGCCGGCGTCCATCAGAGCCAGCGACGAACCGCAGACCGTGGCCATCGAGGACGAGCCGTTGGACTCGGTGATCTCGGAGACCAGACGGATGGTGTAGGGGAAGTCTTCCTTGGTCGGCAGCATCGGACGGATCGCGCGCCAGGCCAGCTTGCCGTGACCGATTTCGCGACGGCCGGGCGAACCCATGCGGCCCGCTTCACCCACCGAATAGGGGGGGAAGTTGTAGTGCAGCAGGAAGGATTCCTTGTACGTGCCCGACAGGCTGTCGATGTACTGCTCGTCCTCGCCGGTGCCGAGCGTGGCGACGACCAGGGCCTGGGTTTCGCCGCGCGTGAACAGCGACGAACCGTGGGTGCGCGGCAGGACGCCGACTTCCGAAACGATGGCCCGGACCTTGTCGAGGGCGCGGCCGTCGACGCGGTGGGCGTTCTCGATGATGTCGCGACGCAGGACGTCGGCTTCGCATTCCTTGAAGGCGGCCGAGAACTTGGACGAGTCGACGCCCTCAGGGTTCTCGTCGGACTTCACCAGGGCGGCGGCGGCGGTCTTCTTGGCCGCGTCGACGCCCGAACGGCGCTCATACTTGCCCGGGTGGGCGTAGGCGGCCTTGATGTCTTCGCCGACCAGCTTCTTGATCGAGGCGACGACGTCGGAGTGGTCTTCGGCCTGGAAGTCGAAGGGCTCCTTGGCGGCGTGTTCGGCCAGTTCGATGATGGCGTCGATGACCGGCTGCATGCCCGCGTGCGCGAACATCAGGGCCTCGAGCATCTTCTCTTCCGACAGCTCCTTGGCTTCGGATTCGACCATCATCAGGGCGTCTTGCGTACCGGCGACGACCAGGTCCAGCGTGGAGTCAGCCAGGGTGTCGATGGCCGGGTTCAGCACCAGCTCGCCGTCGATCAGGCCGACGCGCGCGGCGCCGATCGGGCCCATGAAGGGCACGCCCGAGATGGTCAGGGCGGCCGAGGCGGCGACCATGCCGACGATGTCCGGGTCGTTCTCCATGTCGTGCTGCAGCACGGTGATGACGACCTGGGTCTCGTTCTTGAAGCCCTTGACGAACAGGGGGCGGATCGGACGGTCGATCAGGCGCGAGACCAGGGTCTCTTTTTCCGACGGACGGCCTTCACGCTTGAAGTAACCGCCCGGGATCTTGCCGGCGGCGAACGTCTTCTCTTGGTAGTTGACGGTCAGGGGGAAGAAATCCAGGCCCGGCTTGGGCTGACGGCCATAGACGACGGTGGCCAGAACCACGGTCTCGCCGTAGGTCGCCAGCACGGCGCCGTCAGCCTGACGGGCGATGCGGCCGGTTTCCAGCGTCAGCGGGCGGCCGGCCCACTCGATCGTCTTGCGTTTGATATCGAACATTTTTCTTCTTTCAGATCCCGGCGGGCGTATTCCCGGCGGGGGCGGAGCGGCAGGCGTTTTCGTCCCACGGTTCCCGATGAACCCGGCGGCGCTTCGCGGCCGGGCGGGTGGAGTGAGGACCGCCTTCATGGCCCTCGCGTCTGCGCCGATTTAGGACCTGCGGCGCGCAGGAAGCTCACTGTTTGGCATATCCGGAGGCGGACGACAGCCCGCTCCATCGGAAATGCTCTAGGTGCGGAACGAGGCGCGGACGTGTCCGCCCGCGCCTCGAAAATCGTTTCCGCTGCTGGTCGGCCGCCTTAGCGACGCAGGCCCAGCTTGGCGATCAGAGCGGTGTAACGCTCGCGATCGGTCTTGATCAGGTGGTCAAGAAGACGACGACGCTGCGAGACCATCTTGAGCAGGCCGCGACGCGAGTGGTTGTCTTTCTTGTGGGTCTTGAAGTGGTCGGTCAGGTTGGCGATGCGTTCCGAAAGGATCGCGACCTGAACCTCGGCCGAGCCGGTGTCTGCAGCCGAACGAGCGTTGTCAGCAATGACTTCGCTCTTGCGTTGAGCCGTAATCGACATCGAAAGTCTCCATGTTGGAGCCCTGTCGCGTCGTCCGAAAACGAACGCTAGGGGAGATTGAAAACGCGGTCGGGTTCTAGCCGTCCGGCCCGCATGGTGCAGAGCGCGACCAGGGTTTCTCCCGCGAAGGCCGACACCGTGCGCGAGCCGGCGCTAAGCTGGCTCTTCAAGGTTTCAACCTGACGGGGGAGCAGAACGATCGGCCGACCCTGCCTTAGCGAGAAGGCGTCCTGATCCGTGACGGCCAGTTCCGGGATGTCGTCCAGAGCGGTCGAAACGGGCAGCAGGCCTTCCAAGGCGGCGCCCTTATGCGCCAGATCGGCGAGAAAATCCAGAGTGACGGCGTTCTCGGCGGTGAACGGCCCCACCCGTTCGCGCCGCAGAGCGGAAACATGCCCCTCGGCGCCCAGCATCACAGCCAGGTCGCGCGCCAGCGAACGCACATAGACGCCCTTGCCCGTGCGCATGGTGATTTCGACGTGGTCGGCGTCCGGAGCGTCAGTCACCGCCGCCTCATGGATCATGACCTTGCGGGCTTCCAGTTCGAACTCGGCGCCGTCGCGGGCCAGGTCATAGGCGCGCTCGCCGTTGACGCGGATGGCCGAGAACTGCGGGGGAACCTGATCGATCTCGCCGGCGAAGGACGGCAGGGCCGCCTTCACCGCCTCGACCGAGGGGCGCACGTCGGACCGGGCGATGATCTCGCCCTCGCGGTCGATGCTGTCGGTGGAGATGCCCCAGTGGATGGTGAAGCGATAGACCTTCTCGGCGTCCATCATGAAGGGCACGGTCTTGGTCGCCTCGCCCAGCGCAATCGGCAGAACGCCCGAGGCCAGCGGGTCCAGCGTCCCGGCGTGACCGGCCTTCTGGGCGTCGAACAGGCGGCGGACCTTGGTCACCGCCTCGGTCGAGCCCATCTCATAGGCCTTGTCGAGGCAGACCCAGCCGTTGACGATCTCGCCCTTCTTGCGGCGCGCCATCAAGCTTGGCCTTCGTCGTCGCTTTCCGGGCGTTCGAGATCAGCGCGGATGCGCGGATCGTCCATCAGCCGGTCCATATAGCTGGCCGCCTCGAAGCTCTCGTCGTGGCGGAACTTCAGGTCCGGGGTGTATTTCATGTCGATCAGGCGGCCCAGCTGGCCGCGCAGGAACTTGGCGTGAGTGTTCAGCGCCTTGATGATCACCGACTCCTGCCCCGCCGTCTCGGCCGTCTTGACCCCGGCGCCCAGGGGCTCGACGAAACAGATGGCGTGACGCAGGTCCGGCGACAGACGCACCTCGGTCACGGTGATCGACACGCCGTCCAGGGCCTCGTCGTGGATGCCGTGTTCGCGCAGAACGTCGACCAGGGCGTGACGGATCAGTTCGCCGGCGCGCAGCTGGCGCTGTGACGGACCCTGAGGACCGCTGGCGTTGCGGGTATGTTGTTTGCGGCTCATGGCGCGCCTCCCTTGTCGCTCGCCGGGGATCGGACGCCGGCTGAAAAAGCGAAGGGCGCGGTCTAGTCGCGGACGGGCGGCAAGTCCAGCTTGGCCGCATCCGCCTTGCCCGCATCGATCTGGCCCGCAACGGTCTGGCCCCGCGCCGCCGTGCGCATCACCTCGCCCGAGGTCAGGGTTCGCCAGGGCCGGATCGGCAATCCCGCCGCCGACAACAGGTCCGCCGTCCAGTGGTTGCACAGATGACCGACCCAGAAGGTCTCTCGGCTCTCAAAGAAACGCGCGTCGTCACCGGATCGGGCCGTCGCCAGCACAGGCCGCCCCGCTGCGTCGGTCACGAGCGAGGCCTGGACCCGCCTCCGCAAGGCCGCCATCCCCGCCGCCGACAGGGTCAGCGCCTGTCGACCCTCGGCCCGGAACCGCCGCGCAGGATGGGTCGCCACCGGGTCCAGCATGACGACCGAGGCGTTGCCCGGCTTGAGAAAGGCGCGGACGCCGTCCACCAGCCGCGCCGAGATCGGGCTCTGATCGACATAGAAGGTCGCGTCGCCCCAGCCGATCAGGACCCAGTGGCCGGGCGCCAGCCCCGCCGTCGCCTCGGCCAGCGGGCCGCCGCCCTCGACCAGGGCCGCGCGCGGCACGGCCAGATCGGTGTGGAAACCGTTGTCGAGCAGATAGACGGTCACGCCCGCCTCGCTCGGCCCGGCCGGATAGAGGGCGGGATCGCCGGGCCGGGTCAGGGTCCACAGCGCCGCGACTGCACCGATCAGGGCCGCAATCAGGAACCGGCCCAGCGCCCCCACGGCGTCCTCAGTTCGGGCCGTAGGCCAGGGGCGCGTCCCTGGCCGGACCGGCGCCCTGCTGCGTCGCCCATTCGCCGCGGTAGTCGTAGTTCAACTGCACGCAGTGGCGATACTGGCCGTCGCTCCACCGGCCCACGGCCTGCATGGTCATGGGCCGCCCGGCCTTGACGCGACCGATCACCACCCAGCTCTCGTCCGCACCGGGGCACAGGGCCCGCGCCAGACCGCGTCCGTCGCCTTCCTGAACGATGGAATAGACGCCGCTCTCGCTGGCCCCCGCCGGCAGGGCGCGACGCACCGCGTCAGGGCCGCCGCGCTCGAAGCGGGCCGACCCACGCGAGGTGCTGGAAAACAGATTGCGCACCGCCACGGCGCCGAAGAGGCCGCGCTCGACCTCCAGGGTCACGCCGCGCGTCAGGGCCTGGGTCGTGCGGTCGCGCGCGTCAAAAGCCAGAAAGCGGGTGTCGGCGGCGGCCGTGCCCGCCGTGGCGGAGACGGCGACGAGAGCCGAGATCAGGATGTGGCGGCGCATGGCGACCCCTTGATGAACGCCCCCCGGCGACGGCCCGACCCTAGAACCGGCCAGGCCCAAGGTGAAGCCTCCATAAGGTCTCGCCCAAAGACAAAGGGCGCGGTCCCTTGCGAGACCGCGCCCTGAAGCCTTGAGCGAGCTCAGACGTCCTAGTCGAGGGTGCGCTTGACCGATTCCACGGTAAAGCACTCGATGTAGTCGCCTTCCTTGATGTCCTGGAAGCCCTGGAACTGCATGCCGCACTCCTGGCCCGAGGGCACTTCGTTGACCTCGTCCTTGAAGCGCTTGAGCGTGTTGAGGACGCCCAGTTCCAGCACCACGACGTCGTCGCGGACGATACGGACGCGCGCGCCCTTGCGGACCACGCCTTCCGACACCCGGCAGCCGGCGATCTTGCCGACCTTGGTGATGTCGAAGACCTGCAGCACCTTGGCGTTGCCCAGGAAGGTTTCGCGCTGGAGCGGCGCCAGCATGCCCGAGAGCACGCCCTTAATGTCGTCCAGCAGGTCGTAGATGATCGAGTAGTAGCGGATCTCGACGCCTTCACGGTCGGCCAGATCACGCGCCTGCTTCGACGCACGAACGTTGAAGCCGAGGATCGGCGCCCCGGCCGACTTGGCCAGGTTGACGTCGCTCTCGGTGATGCCGCCGGCGCCCGAATAGATGGTGCGCGCACGGACCTCGTCGTTGCCCATCTTGTCCAGCGAACCGACGATGGCCTCAGCCGAGCCCTGAACGTCGGCCTTGATGAGGACCGGCAGTTCGTTGACCTTCTTGGACTGCAGCTTCTGCATCATGTCGACCAGCGAGGCCGAACCACCCGAAACCTGATTCTTCTCGCGGCGCGCACGCTCGCGATATTCGGTCAGTTCGCGCGCGCGGGCTTCGCTTTCGACGACAGCGAAGACATCGCCCGGCGACGGCGCTTCCGACAGGCCGAGAATCTCGACCGGAACGGAGGGACCGGCTTCGGTCAGTTGAGCATTGCGTTCGTCCAGCAGGGCGCGCGCCTTGCCCCAGGCGGAGCCGGCCACGACGATGTCGCCGCGCTTCAGCGTGCCGCGCTTGACCAGGACGGTGGCGACCGGGCCCCGGCCCTTGTCCAGCTTGGCCTCGATGACCACGCCTTCGGCCGAACGGTCCGGGTTGGCCCGCAGGTCCATGACCTCGGCCTGGACCAGGATGGCTTCCAGCAGGCCGTCGAGGTTGGTGCGGTTCTTGGCCGACACCTCGATGATCTGCGTGTCGCCGCCCAGGCTTTCGGCGATGACTTCGTGCTGCAGCAGTTCGTTGACCACCTTCAGCGAGTTCGCGTCCGGCTTGTCGATCTTGTTGACCGCCACGATCAGGGGCGCGCCAGCCGCCTTGGCGTGCTGGATGGCCTCGATCGTCTGGGGCATGACGCCGTCGTCGGCGGCCACGACCAGGACCACGATGTCGGTGACATTGGCGCCGCGCGCCCGCATCGCCGAGAAGGCGGCGTGGCCCGGGGTGTCCAGGAAGGTGACGCGCTGGCCGCTTTCCAGACGCACCTGATAAGCGCCGATGTGCTGGGTGATGCCGCCGGCTTCGCCGCCCGCCACATCCGTGGTGCGCAGGGCGTCGAGCAGCGAGGTCTTGCCGTGATCGACGTGGCCCATGATGGCCACGACCGGCGGACGCGGCGTGGTGGCTTCCTCGTCGTCGGCCTCGGCCAGGAAGCCGGTTTCGACGTCGGATTCCGACACGCGCTTGACGGTCATGCCGAACTCTTCGGCCACCAGTTCGGCGGTGTCGGAGTCGATCACGTCGTTGATCTTCATCATCAGACCCTGACGCATCAGGAACTTGATGATGTCGACGCCGCGGACGGCCATCCGGTTGGACAGCTCCTGCACGGTGATGACGTCGGGGATGACCACTTCACGCGCCGTACGCGGCTCGTCCGTGGACCCGCCCTTGCGCTTTTCCTTCTCGCGTTCGCGCGCCCGGCGGACCGAGGCCAGCGAGCGCATCCGCTCGGCGGTGTCGCCGTCGCCGGCGACCGACTGGATGGTCAGGCGGCCTTCACGGCGCTTGGGTTCGCCGCGCGTGCGCGACACGGCCTTGCCGGCGTCCGAGAAACGCTTGTCGCGATCGTCCTCGGGACGGATCGGACGGCCGAAGCCGACGCCGGGGGCGCGGCTGGGGCGCGCCACGTCGGGCGTCGCCGGCGGGGCGTTCGGCGTCGGACGGCCGCCGGGGCCGGCGCGGGCGGCGCCCGGACGGGCGGCGCCGGGAGCCGGTTTCGGGTTCAGGGCCGAATAGCGAACGGTCTGGCTGGCGGCCGGACGGGCGCCCTGCGGACGATCACCTTGCGGGCGAGCGCCTTGCGGACGGTCCGAAACCTGGGGCCGGTCGGACGCGGGACGGTCGCCTTCGCCCATGGCCTGTTCGCGGGCCGAGCGGCCGCCGAAGGCGGGACGCTCGATCGGCGCACGGCCGGTCGGGATCTTGGGCGCGCGCTGGCCGAAGTTGACCACCGGACGCACGGGCGGAGCCGGACGCGGCGCGGGCGCCGGCGTCGGCGCAGCGGCGACCGGGGTCGGCGCCGGCACGAGCGGCTTGGGCAGTTCCACCTTGGGCAGTTCCACCTTCGGGGCGGCGGGCTTGGCCGGGGCGGCTGAGGGCGCGGCGGCCGTCAGCTTGGCGGCTTCGGCGCGGGCGGCGTCAGCGGCGGCCTGGGCGGCTGCGGCTTCGGCGCGAGCGGCTGCAGCGGCCTTGTCGGCGGCGGCGGCCTGATCGCGTTGTGCGGCTTCGCGGGCGATCTTCTCGGCGTCGGCGGCGCGGGCGCGCTCAGCCTGCGCCTGGGTGGCCAGGGCGATGGCGCGGCGACGCGCCTCCTGTTCCTCGACCGACAGCGCGCCGCCGGCGGGACCGCCGCGGGGGGCGTTGGAACGGGGTGCGTTGGAGCCGCCCTGATCGGCGCGCGGACGCGAAACATCGAAGCCCTGCGGACGCTGATGTCCGGGGACCGCGCCGGCGCGGCGCTTCGTCTCGACGACCACGGTCTTGGATCGGCCGTGGCTGAAGCTCTGCTTCACGGTGCCGGTCGAGACCGATCCCGCGGCGCGCGGCTTCAGGCTCAGCGGAGCGCGCGGCCCCGTTTGAGAAGGCGCGTTCGCAGGGGTCTTGCCGTCTTCGGTCTTGTCGTTTTCGTCGCTCATCCGGTCGCTTTACTCGGGGCGGAGAATTCCGCCATCGTCTCGTCAAACACCCATAGCCGGGCGTGGTCCCGCTTCCTGGTCAGGAAACAGGGCCTCGTCCGCCAAAAGCCTCAGGCTCTCGTTCCGGGGTCTCGCCCCGGTCGTCCTCGGCGCCGTCGCCGGGGCCATCCCGGCGCCAGCTCTCTGGACTCAGAGGCCGAAATCCCGCCAGTCGCTCGACCTCAATGGTCCAGCGATCGGCTCGCCCGCCTTTCAGCAGGATGGCGTGTATCGCATTTTCCAGCCCAAGGGCCAAACTCAAATCGTCCGCGCTGAAAGCGCCGCAGATTTTGGGCGCCGGGGACGGGTGTTTCGCCAGGGCCAGAAGCTTGCCTCGACCGTCGGCGGACCCGTCCGCCGCCTCGATGACCCAAGCCGCTCGCCCGCCACGAATGGCGGCGGCGCTCTTTTCAAAGCCAGAGATAAGCACGCCTTCGCGCCGGGCAAGACCCAGCTGGTCGAGACAGCGCCGAACCAGCAGCTTCTCGACCAGATCGGCCAGGTCCGCCGCCGGTTTCAACGGCGCCTTGGCCGAGCGGGCGAACAGGTTCTTCTTCACCGCCGTCTCGATCGAGGCGCGGTCGGCGGCGACCCAGAGGCCGCGGCCGGGCAGTTTTCGTGCGAGATCGGGGGCCACCGAGCCGTCCGGCGCCGGCACGAAGCGGATCAGGCGAGATTCATCGAGAACCTGGCGGGTCACCAGGTCCTGACGGTCTCTATCGATCAGCGCCTCGTTCGAAGTCATGGACAGCTGCGGCTCCCATCACGCGTCTTGGGTCGGCTCGAGGTCTTCGGCGAAGACCTCCGCATCGACATCAACGGCTTCAGCCTCGTATTCGGCGGCCTCTTCACCGGCTTCGGCGAAGATTTCTTCCTCATACTCGGGCTCTTCGACCTGCGGCAGTTCCGAGGCGTCGATCCAGCCGGCGGCCACGCGGGCCTGCAGGATCAGCAGCTCGGCGTCCTGTTGCGACAGGTTGAAGCTTTCCAGAACGCCCGGCAGTTTCACGCGCTCGCCGTTCTTGACCTCATAGCCGCCGCGGATTTCGTCGGTGGCCAGGTCGGCCAGGTCCTCGACCGTCTTCACGCCGCCTTCGCCCAGGGCGACGGCGATGGCGCCGGTGACGCCCGGAACCGCCAGAACGCCGTCCTCGACGCCCAGGGCCACGCGCTTGGCGTCCAGTTCGGCGGCCTTGCGGTCCAGGAACTCACGGGCGCGGGTCTGCAGCTCTTCGGCGGTGTCCTCGTCGAAGCCTTCGATCTCGGCGACTTCATAGGCTTCAACGAAGGCCAGATCTTCGACCGTGGCGAAACCTTCGGTGACCAGCAGTTGGGCGATGGTCTCGTCGACGTCCAGGGCTTCCTGGAACAGGGCGGTCCGCTCGGCGAACTCCTTCTGACGACGCTCAGAGTCCTGCGACTCGGTGATGATGTCGATCTGCCAGCCGGTCAGCTGCGAGGCCAGACGGACGTTCTGGCCGCGACGGCCGATGGCCAGCGACAGCTGCTCGTCGGGCACCACGACTTCGACGCGGTCGGCGTCTTCGTCCATGACCACCTTGGCGACTTCAGCCGGGGCCAGGGCGTTGACGATGAAGGTGGGCTCGTCGTCGTTCCACTGGATGATGTCGATCTTCTCGCCCTGCAGTTCGGCGACGACCGCCTGAACGCGGCTGCCGCGCATGCCGACGCAGGCGCCGACGGGGTCGATCGAGCTGTCGTTCGACAGGACGGCCATCTTGGCGCGCGAACCGGCGTCGCGGGCGGCGGCGCGGATCTCGATCACACCGTCATAGACTTCCGGCACTTCCTGGGCGAACAGCTTGGCCATGAAGCCCGGGTGGGCGCGGCTCAGCATGACCTGCGGGCCCTTGGCCTCGGGACGGACGTCGTAGATGTAGGTGCGGACGCGGTCGCCGACGTTGAAGACTTCGCGCGGGATCGACTGGTCGCGGCGCATGATGCCTTCGCCACGGCCCAGGTCGACGATGGTGTTGCCGTATTCGACGCGCTTGACCGTGCCGTTGACGATTTCGCCGACGCGATCCTTGAACTCTTCGTACTGGTTGGCGCGCTCGGCCTCGCGGACCTTGCCGGTCACGACCTGGCGAGCCATCTGGGTCTGGACGCGGCCGAACTCGAACGGCGGCAGGGTCTCGACGTATTCCTTGCCGACCACGGCTTCCGGGTCGCGCTTGGAGGCGTCGGTCAGGCGCACCATGGCGCTGTCGTTGAACTCTTCCAGCTCGTCTTCCGGCTGCCAGTCGTCCGGCACGATGGTGACGTGGCGGGTCAGCGACAGCTCACCGGTCTTGTGGTCGATCTTGGCGCGGATGTCGTGGTGAGCGCCATAGCGCGACTTGGCGCCCTTCTGGATCGCCTCTTCGATCGCCTCGATGACGACTTCTTTGTCGATGTTCTTCTCACGCGCGACAGCGTCGGCGATCGAGAGGAGTTCGAGACGGTTGGCGGAAATACCGGTGACGGCCATCAGGCTTTGTCCTTGGTCGAGGTCGTGATGTTGGTCGTGTCTTCAGTTTCGGCTTCGGCTTCGCCTTCCGGCAGGCCGTCGTCTTCGGGTTCGCCGCGCGCCGCGCGCAGGGCCGCGCCCCGCTTCAGCAGCTCGTCGGTCAGGATCAGCTTGGCGTCCGACACCCATTCGAAGGGGATCAGGGCGGTGTCTTCCTCGCCGTCCAGATCGATGGCGACATTGTCGCCCTCGACGCCGGCCAGCACACCCTTGAAGCGCTTGCGGCCCTCGACCATGCGGTCGGTCTCCAGGCGCGCCTCGAACCCTTCGAACAGCTGGAAGTCCAGCAGGCGGGTCAGCGGCCGGTCGACGCCGGGCGACGAAACCTCCAGCAGGTATTCGCCCGAGATCGGGTCGGCGGCGTCGAACACTTCCGACACCGCGCGCGACAGGCGGGCGCATTCCTCGACCGAGATGTCGTTGTCGACCACGCGCTCGGCCATGATCTGCAGACGGCGACGCAGGGTGCCGCCCATCAGGCGCACGCGAACGACAGCCAACCCCAGGCTTTCAGCCACGGGGTCGATCATCTCCAGCAAGGCGCGGTCTTCAGCAGTCTTTGCGCGCAAAGGCTTCACTCTTTATCCGGCCGCCACGCAGGCGCCGGATGGGTCCAAAACAAAAGCGGCGGTCCGTCCGGGCCGCCGCTTGAAACGACGCCGTTGGACGCCGGTCTAACGATGTGAGCGGTCATATAGGCGAAAGCGGGGGCCGTGTCAGCCCCCGCCGTCGTCAGACTCGATTCAGAACTCCTCCCAGCCGTCCGTGACCACCGCCAGGGCCGGCTTGCGCGCGGCGCCGCCAGTGTGGCGCAGGGCGGCGACCGTCTGGGCCACCGGCTGCGGCGTGCGAACCTGAACCGAGGCCGGGGCCGGCTTGCGCGCGGCGACCGGCGCCGAGGCCGAGGCATGGCCGGTGCGGAACCGGGCGACCGAGGCGGCCAGGGCGTCGGCCTCCTGCGACAGCGAGTGGCTGGCGGCGGTCGATTCCTCGACCATGGCCGCATTCTGCTGCGTCACCTGATCCATCTGGTTCACGGCGGTGTTGACCTGTTGCAGGCCGGTGGCCTGCTCCTGGGCCGAGGCCGAGATTTCCGAGACCAGGCCGTCGATTTCGGCCACGCGGCTGACGATGCGTTGCAGCGCCTCGCCCGTCTGACCGACCAGGGCCACGCCCTGCCCGACCTGCTGGCCCGAGGCTGAGATCAGGGTCTTGATCTCTTTCGCCGCTTCCGCCGAGCGCTGGGCCAGGGCCCGCACTTCAGACGCGACCACGGCGAAGCCGCGACCGGCGTCGCCGGCACGCGCGGCTTCGACGCCGGCGTTCAGCGCCAGCAGATTGGTCTGGAAGGCGATCTCGTCGATGACGCCGATGATGTTGCCGATCTCGGTCGAGGACCGTTCGATGGCGGTCATGGCCTGGACGGCGTCGTGCACGACCTTGCCGCTGGTCTCGGCGTCGCCGCGCGCGGACTGCACCACGCTGGAGGCCTGACGGGCGCCGTCGGCGGTCTTGTTCACCGTGGCGGTGATCTGATCCAGGGCGGCGGCGGTTTCTTCCAGCGAAGCCGCCTGCTGCTCAGTGCGGCGCGACAGGTCGTCGGAGGCCTGGCTGATCTCCCCGGCGCCCGAACGGATGGCGGCGACATTGTCGACCACCACGGCCACGGCCTGTTCCAGTTGGGCGATGGCGGTGTTGAAGTCGGTCTTCAACTGTTCCGAACGGGCCGCGACCTGGGCGGTCATACGGTGAGTCAGGTCGCCGCTGGCCATGGCCTGCAGACCCTGGCCCAGGGCGGTGACGGCGACGTGGTCTTCCTCGGCGATGCGGGCCTTTTCGGCCTCTGCGCGAGCGCGTTCTTCGTCAGCGGCCTGACGCGCGGCGGCGGCTTCGACTTCCAGACGCTCATTGGCGATCGAGGCTTCTCGAAACACGTCCAGCGCCAAGGCCATCCGACCGATTTCGTCGCCGCGCGTCAGGCCGGGAATAACCGACGTCTTGTCGCCTTCGGCCAGGGCCTTCATGCGTCCAGCCAGAGCCACGACCGGTCGCGATACCGACCGCCCCAGGGCCCAGCCGGCCGCACCGGTGGCCAGCGCCACCAACAGAGCCATCCCGCCCAGGGTCAGGGCCATCCGCCCGACCGCGGCCGCGATCTGATCGGTATAGACGCCCGAGCCAATGACCCAGCCCCAGGGCTTGAAAGCCTTGACGTAGGAGATCTTGCCTGCCGGTTCCTCCTGGCCAAGCTTGGCCCAACTGTAGTTGAGAAAGCCTTCACCGTCGCGACGCGCGATCTCGGTCATCTCGCGGAACATGAAAATTCCGTCGGCGTCTGTCTTGCCGGTCAGATCCTGACCTTCCAGTTGCGGGCTGAACGGGTGCATGATCATGCGCGGGTGCATGTCGTTGACCCAGAAATAGTCGTCCTTGCCGTAACGCAGGGCGCGCAGGGTCGACAGGGCCGCCGCCTGGGCCTGTGGCTGCGTCATGACGCCCAACTGCTCCTGCGCCTGATAGTGGGCGACGACGCTATAGGCGACCTCGACGGTCTTCTTGGTGCGATCGCCGATTTCGGACCGCATCACCCCATCCAGCTTCAGCAGCGACAGCCCCAGCAAGATCAAAAGGCCGGCCACGGCCAGGCACGTCAGCAGGTTTACCCGCCCGCCAATGGTCAACGCCCGCAACATCACGCAAATCCCCCAATGAGTCCGAAGGAAGATCGGCGATACGGGTAAACGTCAGGCGAAGCGGGACCTGCGTGGTATTCCCTGCGTAACTATCCTTACGACGAAGGTCTTAGGCCAGGGCCAGCTGCCCCATGTAGTCGCGCTTGCCCAGCGCCACCCCGGCGTGGCGCAGCAGGGCGTAGACCGTCGTCACGTGGAAGTAGAAGTTCGGCAGGGCGAAGCTGGTCAGATAGCCGGCGCCTTCGAAATTCAGCTCCATGCCCGGAAATTTCAGCTGCACCGCACGCGTCTCGGCGCCCGCGAACTGTTCCGGCCCCACGCTCTCGACATAGGCGATGGTCCGCATGATCCGCGCCCTCAGTTGGGCCAGGGTCGTCTCATCGTCGGCCAGAACCATGGGCTCCACCTCGGCCAGCCGGGCCACGGCGCCCTTGGCCAGGTCGGTGGCGATCCGCACCTGCGACACGAAGGGCAGCATGTCGGGCGCCAGACGCCCCTGCATCAGGCCCTCCTCGTCCAGTCCCGAGGCGGCGGCCTTGTCGATCAGCCCGACCAGGACGTTGAGGCCGCGCACGAACATGGGCGCGGAAGCGTCATAGAGGCTGAAAGTCATGCTCGGCTCCTCGGATCAGATCCGCAACATATGGCTAGGCTCGGCGCTCGAACTCAAGGAAGATCGGCGCAGTGTCGCCCAGCTTCTTTTCCTCGTAGCGGGTGACGACGTGGTCGGCGGAAACCGCGAACCAGTCCTCGCCCTCGGCCATGATCCGCGTGAGGCCCGGCGTGCGTTCCAGCCGCTCCAGCGCCCATTCGGCATAGTCCAGCCAGTCGGTGACGAAGCGCACCCGACCGCCAGGCTTCAGGAGGCGGGCGATCTCGACCGCCGTTTCATCCTGAAGGAAGCGGCGCTTGTTGTGCCGCACCTTGTGCCAGGGATCAGGGAACAGGATCATCACCCGGTCCAGCGAGGCGTCCGGCAGGGCCGTCATCACGGCGCGGGCGTCGTCGGCGTGCAGGCGGACGTTCTTCAGACCGCCCTCCTCCACATGGCGCAGGGCCGAGGCCACGCCGTTCAGAAAAGGCTCGCAGCCGATCATCAGGGCCTCGGGGTTGCGACCGGCCTGTTCGGCCAGATGCTCGCCGCCGCCGAAGCCGATCTCCAGCCAGACTTGTTTCGCTTCCGGCATCAGTGCCGCAGGGTCGATCGGCCCCTTGGTCGGGTCCGGCACGGCGATCTGCGGCATCAGGGTGTCGAACAGGGCCGCCTGACGCGCCTTGATCGGCCGCGACTTGATGCGCCCGAATGAGCGCAGCGGGCCGTGGGCTTGGGCCCACTCGGGGCGGTCGCTGTCGAAGGCGGGCAGATCGGCGGGGTCGGACTTGTCGGTCATGGCGCGCGCTCTAACCCCTTAAGGCCGCGCACGCAAAGGCGATCCGCCGGAGATCAGCCCCAGGGACCGCGCGATGCGCTCGGCGTCGAAGGCGTGGTCGGCACGCTGGTGCGAGGCGCGCCCACACGCTGAGCGGACGCGACGGACGCCGGCGCCGGGCGTCGGCTCATGCCCATCTTGGTCCCCAGATCCATCAGGGCGCGGACGCGGTTGCCGGTCGCCGGATGGGTCGAGAACAGGCTGTCGGCGCCCTTGCCGTTCAGCGGATTGATGATGAACATATGGGCCGTGGCCGGATTGCGCTCGGCGGGCGCGTTCACCGCCCCGCGGGCATAGGCCTCGATCTTCTGCAGGGCCGAGGCCAGGGCGTGGGGATCATTGGCGATCTCGGCCCCGACGCGGTCGGCCTCGTATTCGCGCGACCGGCTGATGGCCATCTGCACCAGGCCCGCCGCCATGGGCGCCAGCAGCATCAGGGCGATGGTTCCGATCATGCCGCCCGGCCGTTCGCGGTCGTCGCCGCCGCCGAAGAAGAAGGCGAAGTTGGCCAGCATGGCGATGGCGCCGGCCACCGTCGCCGTCACCGTCATGGTCAGGGTGTCGCGGTTCTTAACATGGGCCAGTTCGTGCGCCATCACGCCGCGCACCTCTTCGCGCGTCAGCATGTCCAGCAGGCCGCTGGTGGCGGCCACGGCGGCGTTCTGAGGATTGCGGCCGGTGGCGAAGGCGTTGGGCTGGTCGTTGGGGATGATGGTGATGGTCGGCAGGGGCAGGCCCGCATCGGTCGCCATCTGCTTCACATCGGCGACATAGGCCCGGACCACGGCGTTGGGGTGGGTCTCGTCCACCACCTGGGCCCGGTACATCTTCAGCACGATCTTGTCGGCGTTCCAGTAGCTGAACAGGTTCATCCCCGCCGCCACGGCCAGGGCGATGACCATGCCGGGGCCTTTGCCGATCAGATAGCCGATCCCCATGAACAGGGCGGTCATCACGGCCAGCAGGGCGAAGGTCTTGAGGTGGTTCATCGGGTCCGGGCGTCGTCAGGGGTGGCGAAGAAGTCCTGAACGTCTATGTGAGGCCCTGTATCCCCGCCCTCAAGGCAGTCCCCCTGTGACCGAACAGCCCACCTCCCCCGCCGCCGACCACGTCGATGAGACGCCTGCGTTCAACGCTGACGTGCCCCACGCGACGCCCGAGCGGCCTCTGAACGCGGTCGCGCGCCGCGCCCTTCTGGAAGCGGCCGAACGTCGCAAGGCGAGCGAAGAGCCGGTTCTCGACACGGAACACGGCGGTCCGCGCGGTCCCGAGCCCACCCGCTACGGTGACTGGGAGAAGAAGGGTCTGGCCGTCGACTTCTGAGCCGGCTCTGGTCCCGTCCGTTCGCGTGACGGGAGAATATTGAACGCTTCCGCCGAAACCGCATTAACCTTTGCGGCTGAAACAAGGAGCGTGGCCATGAAGGCTGTTCTGTCTATCGCTGTCGGCGCGACCCTGTTCGTCGCCGGAACCGCCGAGGCGCAGACGCGCCATGTCCGCCACAACGCCGCCTCCGGCTACGCCCAGCAGGCCTATGCCCATCACGGGGGTCCGCGCGGCCCCATGGTCGAGAGCCGGGTCCAGACCTACTACAGCGACACCGGCTGGCAGGGCGGCTACGGCCCGGTCGAGGCCTATGGCTATGGCTACGGCTATGGCGGCGCCGGTCAGCGCCCGCCCGTCGTCGTCGTCGCGCCGCAGCAGCCGATCCAGCACGGCGGCTACAGCTACGGCGTCACCCGCTCCATGCCCTTCGGCTATGTCGTCGACGGCTATGGCCGCTACCCCTGGGCGCGCGGCTACGCATACGGCCAGGGCCAGTATCAGCACGGCCACCACCAGCAGGGCTATTATCAGGGCGGCTACGCCCCCGCGCCCCAGCCCGCCTATTATCAGCCCGCGCCGGTCTATGTGAGCCAGCCCCCGGTCTATGTCTCGCAGCCGCCCATCTATGTGGCCTCCCCGCCGGTTTATGTTCAGCCCGCAGAGGTTCGCGTCGCGCCGCCCCAGGTGAACGTGGCCCCCCCTCAGGTCTATGTCGAACCCCCGCGCGTCGAGACGGCGCCGCCCCAGGTCAACTTCGAGCGCGGCTACTACGCCATGCCCGACACGCCCCCGCCTCCGCCGCACCGCTCCCCGACCGAGCGGCCCTATATGCAAGAGCCCGGCGAGCGCGGCTGAGACGACAAGGGGCGGCCCCTTCGCAGAGGCCGCCCTATTGTTGGTTGTCTTTACTTGCCGTGTTGGCGACCCCACGACCTGATGCATGGCGTCATCCTCGCCCTTGTGGCGAGGATCCAGATACGAAGCCAAAGCCAGTTTGAGCGATCCACTCAAACCAAGGCACCCGTCGAGGTTCTGGATCCTCGCCGCAAGGGCGAGGATGACGGAGGGATAGGAGACCCCGCCGACAGGTAGCGTCAGTTCAGCTTTTTGTTTCACGTGGATCAAGAGGTTGAGGCCGCTCAGACGAGCGCCATCTCTGCCGAGATCGGCCTTTACACGAGCGCGATCTCTGCCGAGATCGCTTGCGCTGATGCGCGCGGATCGCTCGCCGCCGTGATCGGACGCCCGATGACCAGATGGGTCGCGCCGGCTTCCAGGGCGCTGGCCGGGGTCGCCGCCCGCGCCTGATCGTCCAGAGCCGCGCCCGTGGGCCGCACGCCCGGCGTGACGATCAGGAAGTCCTCGCGTCCCGCAGCCAGAGCGATCTCGCGCACCCGCGCCGCCTCGTGCGGGCTGGAGACGACGCCGTGGACGCCCGCGTCCAGCGCCTGACGCACCCGCAGCTCGACCAGGTCCGCCGCCGACAGACTGTGATCATCCGCCTTCAGGTCGTCCTCGGTCAGGCTGGTCAGGACGGTGACGCCCAGAATCTTCAGGTCAGACCCCGCCGCCCCGCGCGCCGCCGCCGCCATGACCTGAGGCCGGGCATGGACGGTCAGCAGGTCGCAGCCCGCGCCCGCCAGCACCGCCGTCGCCTTCTCCACCGTCGCGCCGATGTCGTGCAGCTTCCAGTCCAGAAACACCTGATGGCCCGCCGCCTTCAGCTCCCGCGCCAGACCCATGCCGTCCGAGGCGAACAGTTGCAGCCCCACCTTGTAGAAGCCGACCGCGTCGCCGATGCGCTCGACCAGGGCCCGCGCCTCGTCGGTCGTCGGGACGTCCAGGGCGCAGATGACGCGCGGATCAAACGGGCGATTGGCCAGGTCAATGGGATGGGCTTCGGACATTTCCGGCTCTCGGCGGGTTGCAGGCGCGCGCGGATGCCCCGATAGGTGAGGCGAAGCGTCGCGGGATCGCGCGGCGGGTTTTAAGGGCGGGACGAAGCAATGAACGCGGTCGATCTGGGGGTCAACCTGTTCGTGGCGCTGTTCGCGCTGCTGGACCCCATCGGCAATGTGCCGATCTTCGCCGCCGCCACCGCCGGGGCCTCCCTGCGTCAGCGCATCACCGTCTCGGCCATGATCTGCGGTTTCGCAGCCGTCTTCCTGGGCTTCTTCTTCTTCACCGGCCTGGGCCTGCTGCAGTTCTTCGGCATTTCGCTGGCCGCCTTCCGCATCGCCGGCGGCATTCTGCTGCTGCTGCTCGGCCTCGACATGGCGCGCGAGGACTTCCTCAAGATCTTCGCCGACGCCGACGCCGTGACCGACGCCAAGGACGTGCGCGGCTACGCCAAGCGCCGCTTCAAGCGCCTGATCGTGCCCTTCGCCATCCCGCTGATGATCGGCCCTGGCGCCATCTCGGCCATCATTATCAACGCCGGCGAGGCCCAGAAGCTGGGGGCGGCCGGCACGGCCTCGTCGCTGGTGGCCATGGTCGCCGCCTGCGTCGTCACCTTCTTCTGCTTCGCCGCCACCGGCCCGATCAGTCGCATCCTCGGCGACGTCGGCATGGCCATCGTGGTGCGTGTCCTGGGCCTGATCCTGTGCGCCCTGGCCATCCAGTTCATCATCGCCGGTCTGGGCGAAGCCATCCCCGGCATGTTCAGCCTCGGGGTGACAGCGCCTTACCCCGCCGGCGGTCACTGAACTCAACCGTCATCCCGGAAAGCGCAGAGCGCTTATCCGAGACCGCCACAAACACTAGCCGCTGAGCCTTGAGCGGTCCCGGATAGCGGCTTCGCCGCTTCCGGGAGGATGGAGCGTCTTTGCTAAAGTCGATCCAGCCGTTTGGCGTGGCCGCCGACCATCCTTAGCGCCAGGGCGTCGGGCAGCAGCCCCCCCAGGGCCGCCAGCACATTGTTGGCGACGCCCGGCGTGACGCGCGGGCGATTGGCCTCGACCGCGTCCCAGCCGATGCGGGCCACGCGGTCGGCCTCCATCCACATCCACTTCGGATAGGCGCTCGACACCTGCTCGCGCGAGCCGTTGACGTCGTGGAACTCGGTATAGGTGTAACCGGGGCAGAGCGCCGTAACGTGCACCCCCGTCCCCTGCGTCTCCAGCCACAGCCCCTGCGAGGCCTTGATCAGGAAGCTCTTGATCGGTCCGTACAGGGTGTCGCCGCCGGTCGCGGGCATCTGCCCCGCCAGCGAGGCCACGTTCAGCACCCGGCCCCAGTTGCGCGCCGTCATGCCGGGCAGCAACAGACGCGACAGCTCGACCGGCGCGGTCAGCATGACGCGGATCATGGCGGCATGGTCGGCGGGGTCGGTGGACAGAAAGCCCGTGGTGCGGCTGAACCCGGCGTTGTTGATCAGACCATCGACCTTGAGACCCCGCGAAGCGACGGCCTCGACCAGACGCGCAGGCGCCCCCGGTTCGGCCAGATCGGCGGCGATGACGCTGGCGACCACGCCATGCTGCGCCGTCAGCTCTTCGGCCAGAGCCTTCAAGGGCGCTTCGCGGCGCGCCGTGAGGATCAGGTCATACCCCCGCCCCGCGCACTCGCGCGCCAGGGCCGCGCCGATGCCGGCGCTGGCCCCCGTGATCAGGATGGTGCGGCGCAACTCCCCCAAGCGAGGCGCGTCAGGCGGCGGCGACGGGGCAGGCCGAATGCGGCGCGAATTCGCGCAGCGATTCAGGGTCCGCTTCCAGCAGGTCGGCGATGGTGATCTTCGACAGGGCCGCGCCCGCGGCCTGATCGGCGGCGGTCAGGGCCTTGGCCACCTGACGCGGGATATGCTCCCCCACCGGACAGCCCTTGGCCCCGGCGGGCGGCGAGCCCAGATGGGCACAGCCGTTTACGGCCTTCAGCACCTCGGCCATGCAGATGTCTTCCGGGCGACGCAGCAGCCAGGACCCGCCCGAGGCGCCGGGTCGCGTGGCGATCAGCCCCGCCTTGGCCAGCAGGGCCGTCACCCGGCGGATCACCACCGGATTGGTCGGCACCGAGGCGGCCAGCACGGCGCTGGGCGCCGCATCCGCAGCCGAATAGGCGCCCTTGTGGGCCAGATAGGCCAGGGCATGGGCGGCGACGGGGAATCTTTGGCTGTCAGACATCTCGGTTTCGTACTCCAGACCGGAAGGTAGGGCTTCCGGCGCGGTTTTCCAAATCCATCCGCAACAAAAACTGTTTCTTTTTACGCGGTGCGGACCTTCGAGGTTCGAGTGGAGGTCTCCGCCCTCCCCCTCCAAACGTCATCCCCGGTCTTGTGCCGGGGATCCAGAAACACCGCGTCAGCCCCCTATTTCTCGCAACATCAAGCGTCGTGTTTCTGGATTCTCGGGACAGGCCCGAGAATGACGACCCGACTTAATCTTGACCGCTTCACGCCCCGGCCTTCCGGGCGAAGCTCCAGGCCGCGTCCGACAGGGGTCCGACCTGGGCCGCCATGGTCCGGGCGTGGGCGCTGGCGGCGGTGCCGTCGCGCACCCGACCGGCGATTCCCTGACAGATGGCCGCCAGCCGGAACAGGTTGTAGGCGAACAGCCAGTCGAGGTTCTGCGGCGGCGCCGTGCCCGTCTTTGCGGCGTAGCGTTCGACCGTCTCCTCGACCGAGGGAATGCCCAGTTCTTTCAGGTCCGCCCCCGCCAGTCCGTTGCGCAACGACGCCGGAATGACCCAGGCGATCAGCAGATAGGAGAAGTCGGCCATTGGATCGCCCAGGGTCGACAGCTCCCAGTCCAGCACCGCCCGCACCCGCGCCTCGACCGGATCAAGGATCATGTTGTCGAGGCGGAAGTCGCCGTGGACGATCCGCGTCGGCCCCTCCGGCGGCAGGCTGTCGGGCAGGAAGGCGATCAGCCGGTCCATGGCCGGGATCGGCGCGATCTCCGAGGCCCGATACTGCTTGGTCCAACGCCCGACCTGCCGCGCGAAGTAGTTGCCCGGCTTGCCGTAGTCCGACAGGCCGATGGCGGCGGGATCAAAGGCGTGCAGCGCCGCCAGGGTATCGGTCTGGGCCTCATAGATGGCGCGGCGCTCGGCGGGCGACATCCTCGGCAGCTTCAGGTCCCAGAAGACCCGCCCCTCGACCTTGTCCATGACATAGAAGATCGAGCCGATGATGCCTTCGTCCGTACACAGAGCATAGGGCCGCGCCACCGGAAACCCTTGCGCATAGAGGGCCGAGATGACGGTGAATTCGCGGTCCACGGCGTGGGCGCTGGCCAGCAGGACGCCCGGCGGTTTGCGGCGCAGCACATAGGTCCGGCCCGGCGTGGTCAGCTCATAGGTGGGGTTGGACTGACCGCCCTTGAACTGGCGGATGGTCAGCGGCCCGGCGTAACCCGCGACATGGGCCGTCAGCCAGGCGTCCAGCGCCCCCTCGTCCAGCCGATAGCGTTCGTCCACCTCGCGCGTGCCGGAGAAAGCGGACTGCGCGTCCAGAGTGTCGGTCATGTCTCGTCTCCCCCAGCGGCGATGATGGCGGCCTTCACCGCCCCGCGCCAGCCCTTCAGCAGCCGCGCCCGCTCGGCCTCGTCCATGCGCGGGCGCCAGACGGCGGGCGCCTCAAGCGGGGCGGTCCACAGCTCACCCGTCAGGCCGACGCCGAAGGCCGCCAGCCGCGCCGCCCCCATGGCCGTCATCTCCTGAAAGGCGGGGCGTTCGACCTCGACCTCGCAGATGTCGGCGATGAACTGCATGGCGAAGGCGTTGGCCGTGACCCCGCCGTCGACCTTCAGCCGCGTCAGCGGCGGCGCGCCATCCTTCTTCAAGGCGTCCAGCAGGTCGCGGGTCTGATAGGCCAGGCTCTCCAGCGCCGCGCGGACGAAGTGGGCAGGGCCGCTGTCGCGGGTCAGGCCGATGACCGTGCCCCGCGCCTCGGGCTTCCACCAGGGCGCACCCAGGCCGGTGAAGCCGGGGACCAGATAGACCCCGCCATTGTCTTTCAGCGTCTGGGCCACGGCCTCGGACTGACGCGAGTCCGAGATCACCTTCAGCCCGTCGCGCAGCCACTGGATCGCCGATCCCGCCGAGAAGATCGACCCCTCCAGCGCATAGGCGACCTGACCATCAGCGGCGTAGCCCAGGGTCCCCAGCAGTCGGGAGGTCGAGGCCACCGGCGCCTCTCCGACGTTGGCCACCAGAAAGGCTCCCGTCCCATAGGTGATCTTGGCGTCGCCCGCCGCCAGCGCCCCATGCCCCACCAGGGCCGCCTGCTGGTCTCCCGCCGACCCGTGAATGGGCAGGGCTCGGCCTAACAGGCTGGCGTCGCAGTCGCCCAGATGATCGGCGCATCCGCGAATCTCGGGCAGGGCCGCCATCGGCACCTTGAACAGGTCGCACAGGTCCTCGCGCCATTGCAGCGTCGACAGGTCCATCAGGCTGGTGCGGCTGGCGTTGGTGGCGTCGGTGACGTGGCTTTTCCCGCCCGTCAGCTTCCAGATCAGCCAGGCGTCGATGGTGCCCAGCTTGACCTCGCCCCGGGCCGCCCGCTCCCGCGCCCCCGGCACGGCGTCCAGCAGCCAGGCGTATTTCGAGGCCGAGAAATAGGGGTCGAGGATCAGGCCGGTCGCGCCCTGCACCATGGCCTCATGTCCTTCCGCCGCCAGCCGCGTGGTCACGTCCGACGTGCGCCGGTCCTGCCAGACGATGGCCCGGTGCAAGGGCTCGCCGGTCGCCGCATCCCACAGGACCGAGGTCTCGCGCTGGTTGGTGATGCCCACGGCGGCGAAGCGATCCACCCCGCCCGCCTTGCGCACCACCTCGCGACAGGTCTGCAAGGTCGCGCGCCAGATCTCGGCCGCATCATGCTCGACCCAGCCCGAGCGCGGGAAGTGTTGCACCAGCTCGATCTGGCTGACGGCGACGGCGGAGAACGAACCGGACGGCGACACCTCGAAGGCGATGGCCCGCGTCGAGGTCGTGCCCTGGTCGATGGCGAGGATAAGACGGGTCATGACGCCCGGCTCTTCCAGGTTTCGACCAAGGCGACCGCTGAGGTCAGGAAGCTGTCAAACTCGGCAACCTCTCCACGCCAAGTCTGCTCAAATTCCTGGTCGTCATTGGTGTCCACCGAACGGGCGGTAACGACAACAGCGTCGTCGGCGGGCGGTTCAACCGAAATCTGAAAACAGTCAAAGGGCGCGCGCCCGCCAATATAGAAAAATCTGGCCGGCGCCTCGGCCCATTCCCTGACCACCGCCCAGCCGTTCTCGGCGGCTCGACGGTCCAGTTGCGCGTCTATGATCGAATAGGGGTCCATGCCGCCGATCCTGGGGGGTGTAGGCCTTCTCGACAAGCGAGCTGATGGGCGTATTGGCATCCTATGCACACGCCCTCCTTCTCCGGCGTACTCGACGCCGCCCGCCAGATCGCCCCCGCCGCCGTGCGCACGCCGCTGATCGAGCATCCGGCCCTGAACGAGGCCGTCGGCGGACGCGTCCTGATGAAGGCCGAGACCTTGCAGGTGGCGGGGGCCTTCAAGTTTCGCGGCGCCTATAACCGCATCAGCCGCCTGAGCGACGCCGAAAAGGCGCGCGGCGTCGTGGCCTATTCCTCGGGCAACCACGCCCAGGGCGTCGCGGCGGCGGCCCTGGCGGTCGGGACCCGCGCCCTGATCGTCATGCCGTCGGACAGCCCGGCGGTGAAGGTCGAGGGCGTGCGCGCCTTCGGCGGCGAGGTGCGCCTGTACGACCGCTGGAGCGAGAGCCGCGAGGCCATCGGCGCCGAGATCGCGGCGGAGCGCGGCGCCATTCTCGTCCCGCCCTTCGATGATCCCTTCATCATCGAGGGCCAGGGCACGGTCGGGCTGGAGATGCTGGAACAGGCGGGCATCGAAATGAACCAGCTGCTGTGCGGCGCCTCGGGCGGCGGCCTGATCGCCGGGATCAACCTGGTCATGGCCGAACAGAGCCCCGAGACCCGCGTCATCGTCGTCGAGCCCGAGGCCTTCGACGACACCCGCCGCTCGCTGGAGGCGGGCAAACGGACCGCGCATCCGCAAGGCGCCCCGTCCATCTGCGACGCCCTGATGGCGCCCCTGCCCGGCGAACTGACCTGGCCGATCAACCGGCGTCTGGCGGGCGCCGCGACCGTCACCGACGCCGAGGCGGCCGAGGCCATGCGCTTCGCCTTCCGCTGGCTGAAGCTGGTCATCGAACCGGGCGGCGCCGTGTCGCTGGCGGCCCTGCTGTCAGGAAAGGTCGCTGGCAAGGGCCTGACCACCGGGATCGTCCTATCCGGCGGCAACGTCGATCCGGGCCTGTTCAGCGCCATCATCGAGGGCCGCTTCCCCGCCTAGCGGCCGTCATCCCGGACGCCCGCAGGGCGATCCGGGACCGCCCAAGACACCGCGCTTCCGGCGGTCCCGGATCATCGCTCACGCGATGTCCGGGATGACGCAGGATGCTCCCCTTGCGCCCGCCCGCGACGCAGGCAAGGCTGCACAAAACGGAGGGGCCCCGATGACGAAACCGAGCGATCTGCCATCCCTGATCGGCCAAGAGGTCGGCGTCAGCCGCTGGATCACGGTGGACCAGGCGCGCATCGACGCCTTCGCCCGCACCACCGAGGACGAGCAGTTCATCCACGTCGATCCCGAACGGGCCAGGACCACGCCCTTTGGCGGGACCATCGCCCACGGCTTCCTGACCCTCAGCCTGGCCTCGGCCATGAGCTATGACGCCCTCGCCCCGCTGGACGGCGTGGTCATGGGGGTCAACTACGGCTTCGACAAGCTGCGCTTCCTGGCCCCGGTCCCCGCCGGATCGAAAGTGCGCGGTCGCTTCAAACTGCTGTCCGCCGAGGCCAAGGGCGCCGACGACGGCGTGACCCGCTGGCTGCTCAAGCACGAACTGACCGTCGAGATCGACGGCGCCGACAAGCCCGCCCTGATCGCCGAATGGCTGACCATGCAGATGGTGAAGCCCTGAGCCTCACCCGTTTCCGGTGCTGGACAAGAACGGGATAACGGCGCTCCAGTAACCATAAAGCGCCGCGCACGGTCGGATCGAGGGAGGCTGGACAGTGCACCTACACGCCGTTTCCGTCTTCGACGGCCTGTCCTTTCTGGTGGCGGTGTTCGCGGCCTGGACGGCGCTGGACCTGTTTCAGCAGGTGCGGTCTCATCAGGGCGGCGCGCGGCTGGCCTGGCTGGCCACGGCGGCGACGGCCATGGGCGGCGGCGTCTGGTCGATGCACTTCATCGCCATGCTGGGTTTCGATCCCGGCGCGCCGGTTCGCTATGATCTGCCGCTGACCGTCGCCTCCTTCGTGCTGGCGACGGTCGGGTCCAGCCTCGCCTTCCTGATCGCCGCTGGCCGTGCAGACCGCCGCCGCATGATCCTGGCAGGCCTGGTCATGGGGGCTGGCATCTGCGCCATGCACTATGTCGGCATGGCGGCGCTGAGGACCTCGGCGACCCTGTCCTATGCGCCCGCTCTGGTCGTCCTGTCCGCCGTCATCGCCCTGTTCGCCTCCACCGCCGCCCTGTTCGCGGTCAACCAGGACCGCTCGCCGCTGTGGCGGTTGACGGCGGCCCTGGTCCTGGGTCTGGCCGTGGCGGGCATGCATCATGTGGCCATGGCGGCCCTGACCGTGACCCCGGCACAGGCCGCCGCCACACTGGACCCGCGCGGCGCCCCGCCCCTGATGCTGGCCGTGGCGGTCGCCGGCGTGACCGTCCTCATCCTGTTTCTGGCCCTGGCGGTCGCCATGGTGAATCAGCGCGACAAGCTGATCGCCATCATCGACGCGGGAGGGGTCGGCTACTGGGAGCTGGCCCTTCCGGGGCAGGACCTCTGGCTGTCCGGTCGGGCGCGCAAATACCTCGGCCTGGACCGGGGCGAGCCCTTCGGCGCGCGCGATCTCGCCAAAAAGCTGAAACCCGAGGACATGCTCCGGCGAACGGAAACCCTGGAACGCGCCCTGAGGGGGGACGGCGACTACGCCGCCGAGTATCAGATCCGCGACAGCGGCCGCTGGCTTCAGGTGCGCGGCCGGTTGATCCGTTCGCGGTCAGGCAAGCCGGTCAAGCTGGCGGGGGTGATCACCGACGTCACCGACCGGCATCAGGCCTTCGCCGCCCTGGCCACCAGCGAGCATCGCCAGCGCCTGCTGATCAATGAGCTGAACCACCGGGTGAAGAACACCCTGGCCACGATCCAGTCCATCGCCGCCCTGACGGCCCGCCGCGCGACCAGCGTCGAGGACTTCATGCGCCTGTTCCAGGCGCGGCTGATCGCCCTGTCCGACACCCACAACCTGCTGACCGCCAACGGCTGGGAGCGCGCCCGCCTGCGCGATCTGGTGCTGCAGGAGTTCCGTCCCTATGCCGAGGATCAGCTGCGGATGCAGGGTCCCAACGTGACCCTGGAGTCCGAACAGGCCCTGTCCATGGGCCTGATCCTGCATGAACTGGTCACCAACGCCGCCAAGTACGGCGCGCTGAGCAACCCGGACGCTGCGGGCGGGCGGGTGGACGTGACCTGGGGCGAGGTCGACGACGACGGCCTGATCGTTCTCGACTGGGTCGAAAGCGGCGGCCCGGCCGTCACGGCGCCCACCCAGTCCGGCTTCGGTTCACGCCTGATCGACACCAGCGTGCGCGGCACGCTGAGGGGCACGGCGACGATCGACTATGCCCAGGACGGCCTGCATTGCCGCCTGAAGTTTCAGCCGGGCGCGGCGCCCAAGACCTAGTGTTCGCCCAGGCAGCGCAGGGCCACTTCAAGATTGCGCAGGCCGTCTTCGCCCGAGACCGCCGCCGTCTCGCCGGTGCGAATGGCGTGGACGAAGGCCTCGTGCTCCTTCTTCAGCGGTTCCGCCGGCCAGGAGTTGAGCATCCGCGTCAAATAGGAGCCGTCCGGCTGCTGGCCGAAATACTCCGTCACCTGGCGGGTGATCAGGTCGGCGACGATGAAGCGGTTCTTGGTGGCGACTTGCAGGGTGCGGGTCTTGTAGGGCGTGACCCAGTTGGTGGTGATGTGGGCGATCACGTCATTGGCCATGCGGAACTGCAACAGGGCCGAGTCTTCGCGGGACGCATGGGCGTGGCCCAGCAGCGACTGGACCTCCACCACTTCGGACCCCGTCAGGTGGCGGATGATGTCGATGTCGTGCACCGCCAGGTCGATGACCACGCCCACCTCGCCCATGCGCGGCGGGAAGGGGCCGACGCGGGTGATCTGGATGGAGATGATCTCGTCGCCGTCGATGGCGCGCTTGACCGTGTCCACCGCCGGGTTGAAGCGCTCGACATGGCCGACCATCAGCACGCGGTTGTTGGCCTTGGCCGCATCGATCATGGCCTGGGCGTCGGCGGTCGTGGCGGCGATGGGCTTCTCGACCAGGACATGGACGCCCGCGTTCAGCAGGGCCACGCCCAACTCGGCGTGGAAACGGTTCGGCGTGGCGATGACGGCGGCGTCGAGGCCGGCGGCGACAAAAGCCTGCGCCGTGGTGACGGCGGTCGCGCCATAAGCCTCAGCCACGCCCTCGGCGGTCACGGCGTCGGGATCGAAGATGGTCGTCAGCTCGACGTCGCGCAGTTCGGACAGGACGCGGGCATGGTTGCGGCCCATGACGCCGGCGCCGGCGACGCCGATCTTGAGGGAGGTCTGCTGGGTCATGGGGATCAGGCCTTGAAGCTGGCGACGGCGGCGATGATGCGGTCCTGCGTCGCCTCGTCCAGATCCGAGTGCATCGGCAGGCTGATGACGCGCTGCATCAGGCGCTCAGTCACCGGCAGGCCCTGGGGTCCGCGCGGATACATCTCATAGGCCGGCTGAAGGTGCAGCGGGATCGGGTAATAGACGGCGGTCGGCACGCCCTGTTCCTTCAGGTGCGCGGCCAGACCGTCGCGGTCCTCGTGCTCGATGGTGTATTGCGCCCAGTTCGAGACATTGCCCGTCGGCACGTCCGGCACGGCGGCGACGTGGGGGCGCAAGGCCTCGTTGTAGCGAGCGGCGATGCGATTGCGCCACTCGATCTCCTGACCGAAGACCTTCAACTTCTCGATCAGGACGGCGGCCTGGATGGTGTCCAGACGGCTGTTCAGGCCGATCCGCATGTTCAGGTATTTGGGGTCGTGGTCGAAGGTCTTGCCCGCCAGATCCCGCGCCACAGCCTTGCCGTGGACGCGAATGGAATCGATCAGCTGGGCCAGGTCGTCGTCATTGGTCAGCACCGCCCCGCCGTCGCCGTAGCAGCCCAGGGGCTTGGCCGGGAAGAAGCTGGTGGTGGTGATGTCGGCCCACTTCAGCGGGTGCTCGCCGTCGATGGTGCAGCCAAACCCTTGCGCCGAATCCGAGATCAGCTTCAGGCCGTGCTTGTCGCAGATGGCCTTGATCGCCGGATAGTCGGCGGGCTGGCCGAACAGGTCGACGGCGATGACCACGCGCGGCGTCAGGCGGCCTTCCTTCAGCGTCGCCTCGATGGCGGCCTCCAGATGGCCCGGGTCCATGTTGTAGGTCGTCGCGTCCACGTCGATGAAGACCGGCTCGGCGTCGAACCAGGGCACGACCTCGGCGGTCGCCGCGAAGGTGAAGCTGGGCACGAAGACCGCGTCGCCGCGTCCCACGCCCCAGGCCATCAGCGGCAGGGCCAGGGCGTCGGTGCCGTTGGCGCAGCCCAGGGCGTGCTTGGCCTGACCAAAGGCGGCCAGGTCGGCCTCGAACTGGCGCACCTGCGGGCCCATGACCCAGGCGCCGCCGACGACGGCCTCCTGAACGGCGGCCTCGATCTTGCCGCCGAGGCGAAGGCGCTGGGCCTGAAGGTCGATGAAGGGAATGGTCATGAGGGGGTCGCTCTCTCGGTGGGGGCCGCGCAGGCGGAACTCGGTTCGGCGCACGGACGCGAAGGCGGATCAACTATCTTGAGCGCCTCCTACCAAAGCCCAGGGCCTCTCGACAAACCCGCGAGGGTCACTTCGCGTTGCCGGTTGCAACGAAAGCCATGCTTGGCAAAGCCCGCGACCCTGCCTAAGCCCACTGGAAGATGACGCTTCCAACGATGCAAGATCGGGTCCGCGACTGGCTGTTCCGCCAGGCCCTACCGCTGTGGGCGGACGCCGGGATCGACGCCGAGGGCCGCTTCTTCGAGAAGCTGGACTTCGACGGCCGCCCGATCACCGGCCGCCCGCGCCGCACGCGGGTGCAGGCGCGTCAGGTCTATGTCTTCGCCGAAGCCGTCTCGCTCGGGTGGGGGGAAGGCGAGGCCGTCGCTCGCCGCGCGCTCGACGTCCTGATCCGCGACTATCGCCGTGACGACGGCCTATGGGTCCGCAGCGTCGACGACGCGGGCGCCGTGCTCGACGCCACGCCCGACCTCTATGATCTGGCCTTCGTCCTGTTCGCCCTCGCCGCCGCCCATCGCGTGCTGAAAGACGAGCGCGCCCGGCCCCTGGCCCTGGCCACCCTCGCCGCCATCGAAGCCCGGATGGCCGACCCCGTCCACGGCGGCTGGCAGGAGGCCCTGCCCCCCGTCCTGCCGCGCCGCCAGAACCCGCACATGCACATGCTGGAGGCCCTGCTGGCCTGGCAGGCGATCGCCCCCGATCCGGCCTTCGAGGCGGCGGCGCGCCGCGTGCTGGACCTGTTCGACCGATGCTTCTTCGACCGCGAACATCTGATGCTGGGCGAGTTCTATGATCGCGACTGGACCGTGCGTCCCGGCTCGGAGGGCCAGTGCATCGAGCCGGGCCACCATATGGAATGGGTCTGGCTTCTGGGCGAGGCGGCGCGTCTGGGCCTGCCGGACCTCAGTTCCGCCGCCCGCGCTCTCTACACCAGCGCCCTGACCTGCGGCCTCCGCCCCGACGGCCTGGCCGTGCGCGAGATCAGCCGGATCGGACAGGTCCGCGACGGCGGCGTCCGCCTGTGGGCCCAGACCGAGCTTCTGCGCACCCTGAAGACGCGCGGCGAACACGCCAGGGCGGACCATCTGATCCAGCGCCTGTTCGAGACCCATCTGGCCACCGCCACGCCCGGCCTGTGGGTCGACAGTTTCGACGCCGCCGGCGCGCCCCAGGACGCCGACGTGCCCGCCTCCAGCCTCTATCACCTGATGACCGCCTTCTCGGCCCTGCTGACGGAACCCGCATGAGCCGCCCCATGAAGCGTCCTGGCGCCTTCCTCGACCGCGACGGCGTCCTGATCGTCGACTGCGGCTTTCCGCATCGCCCCGACCAGCTGGTGCTGATCCCCGGCGCCGCCGAGGCGGTGAAGCAGCTGAACGCGGCCGGCTATGTCACGGTCATCGTCACCAACCAGTCGGGCGTGGCGCGCGGGATGTTCAGCGAAGAGACCATGCACGGCTTCAACGCCCTGCTGGTCCAGCGCCTGGCCGAGGCCGGCGCCCGCATAGACGCCGTCTATGCCTGCCCCTTCCACGCCGAGGCCGTGGACGACCGCTATCGCCACCCCGACCACCCGGACCGCAAGCCCAATCCGGGCATGTTGCTCAAAGCCGTCGCCGAGCACGATCTCGACCCGGCCCGCTCGCTGATGATCGGCGACCAGGCCTCGGACATGGAGGCGGCCCGGCGCGCGGGCGTCGTCGGCTATCGCTTCGAGGGCGGAAATCTGGACCACCTGGTCGCCGCCGCCCTGTCATCCTGATCGCAATTCCGCATCCGGTGAATTAGGCTGCTGGCGACGCTGGACGCGCAAGCAAGAGAAACGCCTGATGACCGCCGCCTACGCCGAACGCCGCTGGACCTCGCCGGACGGCCTGAGCCTGTTCGCCCGCGACTACGCCCCCGCCGACGGCCCGGCCCGTCTTCCGGTCATCGCCATCCACGGCCTGACCCGCAACAGCGCCGACTTCGAGGTCATCGCCGCCCTGATCGCACAGAGCGGCCGCCGCATCCTGGCCGTGGACGTGCGCGGGCGCGGCCAGTCCGACCGCGCGCCCGACCCCATGACCTATACGCCCGACGTCTATGCGCGCGACGTGGTCGCCCTGATGGAACAGCTAGGGATCGAGAAGGCCGTCTTCCTCGGCACCTCCATGGGCGGGCTGATCACCATGGCCCTGACCGCGATCAAGCCCAAGGCCATCGCCGCCGCCATCCTCAACGACGTGGGGCCGGAGCTGGCGCCCGAGGGCCTGGCCCGCATCGCCGCCTATACGGGCCAGCCGGTCGTCATCGAGACCTGGGCCGACGCCGCCGCCTATGCCAAGCGCATCAACGAGACGGCCCTGCCCCACTACACCGACGCCGACTGGGCTGCCTTCGCCCGACGCACCTTCCGCGAGGGGACCGAGGGCGCGCCGGTGCTGGACTATGACCCCGACATCTCGGCGCCGATCAAGGCGGCGGGGGCCAAGGCCCTGATCCCCAACCTCTGGCCCTATTTCCGCGCCCTGGCGCGCAAGAAGCCGACCCTGCTGCTGCGCGGCGCGACCTCGGACCTGCTCAGCCCCGCCATCGTCGCCAGGATGCGAAAGGCCGCGCCCGCCATGGCCTACGCCGAGGTCCCAGCCGTCGGCCACGCCCCCATGCTGGATGAAGCCGAGGCCCGCGCGGCCATCTTCGAGTTTCTGGCGGGGGTTGGCTGACACCACCCCTCAGTCATTCCGGGGCGGCGCAGCCGAACCCGGAACCCAGGCGTTCGATCCACCCTCGCCGTCATCCTCGGGCTTGACCCGAGGATCGAGTGTAGCGGCGCGCTGAACTGATTCCTTCGTCGCGCGGGCGGATCGCCCGATCCTCGGGTCAAGCCCGAGGATGACGACTGAGGTCGAAGCCCCAGAACTACGCCTTCTTCACAAACTCCGTCCGCAGAACCAGCCCGCGCACCTTGTCGACATTGGCTTCGATCTCGTCGGTGTCGCCGGTCAGGCGGATGTTCTTGACCATCGTCCCGCGCTTCAGCGTCACCCCGCCCGAGCCCTTGACCTTCAGGTCCTTGATCAGGGTCACGCTGTCGCCGTCGGCCAGGATGTTGCCGTTGGAGTCCTTGGTCACGTCGTCGGTCATGGTCGGTCCTGCAGATGGAAAAGAGGGGTCGCCGCTTGCACGACGACCCCGGTTCCCTCTGGCCTATTCGGCCTGGCGGGCCTGGGCAAGGGCGATGCGCGCCTGAAGGTGCTCGTCCTGGGCCGAGGCCGCCGAAATGGCGTTGAAGCGTTCGATCTCCAGGCCGACCTTGGTGATGGCGGCGGCCATCTGGGCCTGCTGCTCGGCGTTCGGCTGGGCGCCGTTGAGGGCGCGGGCGACGCCCGAGATCTCGGCCATGGCGGTGGCGAACTGCGCCGCCTCGGCGTCGGTCACGCCCGCGCCGATCGAGCCCGGCGCCGACGGCGCAGCGCCGGCCACGGCGGCGCGGGCCTGAAGCACCCGATCCCCCGCCACCGCCGCCGAAATGGCGTTGAAGCGTTCGACCGTCAGGCCGGAATTCTGCACCGCGCCGGCCATCTCGGCCTGCTGTTCGGCCGTGGGAGCGCCGTTCTGAACGGCGGCGGAGACGGCCTTAACCTTGGTCATGGCGGCGGCGAACTGGGCCAGTTCAGCGTCGGTGGGGGCTGCGGCGGTCGCAGCGGCGGCCGAGGCCTCGGCCTCTTGCGCCAGCGCGGGCGCAGCGGTGATCAGGAATGCGGAGAGGGCGGCGGCGGTCAAAAGACGCATGGCTTGTCCTTCTTCGATCCCGAACGCTCAGCCCACGACTGACCCGGACTAGGCCGGGCTCTCCCGCACGACCGGGATGGAGAAGTCTCACAAGGGGGCGGGGAGGCCCAAACGCTAACCCATGCGTCAAAGCGGCGTAAACCCCGCGCGGGCCATTTTACGGAACGTTGGCGTCCAACTCGTCCAGCCAGACCCGCGCGCTGCTGTCCGACGGGGCCCGCCAGTCGCCGCGCGGCGACAGGGAGCCGCCCGTCACCACCTTGGGCCCATTGGGCAGGGCCGAGCGCTTGAACTGGCTGGTCTGGAAGAAGCGGATCAGGAACTTGCGCAGCCAGGCCTTGATGGTCGCCAGGTCATAGGCGACCCGCTCCGCCTCGGGCAGACCGGCGGGCCAGGCGCTCGTCGTCGCGTCGCCCCAGGCCTGATGGGCGAGGAAGGCGACCTTGGACGGCTTCAGCCCGAACCGGCTGATGTAGAACAGGAAAAAATCGTTCAGGGCATAGGGTCCGACGATGCTCTGCGTCGACTGGATCGCCCCGCCCGCGCCCGCCGGCACCAGTTCGGGCGAAATCTCGGTGGCCAGGATGGCGTGCAGGATGGGCGCGGCCTCGGCCCCGATCAGTTCTCCCTCGGCCACCCAGCGGATCAGGTGCTGGATCAGGGTCTTCGCCACCCCGCCGTTGACGTTGTAGTGGCTCATGTGGTCGCCGACGCCATAGGTGCACCAGCCCAAGGCTAGTTCCGACAGGTCGCCGGTGCCCAGGACGAAGCCGTGGTTCTGATTGGCCAGGCGGAACAGATAGTCGGTGCGCAGCCCCGCCTGAACGTTCTCGAAGGTGATGTCGTGAACCGGCTGGCCGTCGGCGAAGGCATGGCCGATGTCCTTCAGCATCTGTTCGGCGGCGGGACGAATGTCGATCTCGGCGCCCGTGACGCCCAGGGCCTGCATCAAGGCCCAGGCGTTGGACTTGGTCCCCTCCGACGTGGCGAAGCCCGGCATCGTAAAGGCCAGAATCCCCGTGCGCGGCAGCTTCAACCGGTCGAAGGCGCGACAGGCCACCAGCAGGGCCTGGGTCGAATCCAGCCCGCCCGAGACGCCGATCACCAGGGTCTTGGACCCCGTCGCGGTCATCCGCCGCATCAGGCCCTGGACCTGGATGTTGAAGGCCTCGAAGCAGTCCTGATCCAGACGGGCCGGATCGTCCGGCACGAAGGGGAAACGGTCCAGCGGACGGATCAGGGCGTCGTTCGGCCCCTCCCCCGCCTCAAATGGAACCACGGTCGCGGCTTCGCCCTCCAGCCGGGCGCAGTCGGCGAAGGTGCCGTTGCGCAGACGGTCCAGACCGATGCGATCCACGTCCACGTCGGCGATGGTCAGATGGCTTTCCAGCGCGAAACGCTCGCCCTCGGCCAACCGCGCGCCCAGTTCGTGGATGGTCGCCTGGCCGTCCCAGGCCAGGTCCGTCGTGCTCTCGCCCCAGCCCGAGGCGGCGAAGACATAGGCCGACAGGGTGCGGCTCGACTGGCTGGCGCAGAGCAAGGCCCGTTCGTCCGCCTTGCCGATGACGATGTTGGAGGCCGACAGGTTGCAGAGAATCCGCGCGCCCGCTAGCGCCGCCCGCGTCGACGGCGGCTGCGGCGCCCAGAAGTCTTCGCAGATCTCGACCGCGAAGACGAAGCCCGGCCGGTTGGTGGCCTCGAAGATCAGACCCGGCGCGAAATCGACGCTCTCGCCGTTCAGGACGACCGCGTCCTCTGACCGACTGGCGGCGGGCGCGAACCAGCGCTTCTCGTAGTATTCGCGGTAGTTGGGCAGATAGGTCTTGGGCACGACGCCCAGCACCTCGCCGCCGCCCAGCACCACGGCGCAGTTGAACAGGGCGTCGCCGTTGCGGATCGGCGCGCCGATCACGGCGATCACACCCGCCTCGTCCGCCACCTCGGCCAGTTCGGCGATGCGGCGCTCGACCTCCTCCAGCAGGGCCGCCTGCATCAGCAGGTCGTCGATGGCGTAGGCGCTGAGCGAAAGCTCAGGGAAGACCAGCAAGTCCACCCCCGCCTCGCCCGCCTGACGGATCAGCCTCGCGTGCTCCTCGGCGTTGGCGGCCGGATCGGCGACATGGACCACCGGGGTCGCGGCGGCCACACGCACGAAGCCATGGGCGCGCGGGGCGTGGAAGGGGTGCGTATCGGACTTCGCCATCTAGTTTCCGTTCCTGTCGGCTGCGCCGATCGAGGCTTCAAGCCCCTGCCGATCTCTCATCCCCGTCATCCTCGGCCTCGTGCCGAGGATCCATAGACTCGACGTTGGCTGATCCTGGCGTCGAGCCCGAACCCCCAAGCACGGCGTTTATAGATTCTCGGGACAAGCCCGAGAATGACGGGGGCTGGAAACCGGCGGACCGCCCCTCAGCCCTAGTCTTCCTCTCCATATAGGGTCGCGCCGCCGGGCCAAAGCCTTTCGCGGTTTGTAGTGACCTGCGAACCGGCGTCGGCTAAGGCTCAGGCCATGAGCGATACGCCCAAAAAAGGCTGGTTCCAGCGACTGAGCGCGGGTCTGTCCCGCTCCTCCAAACAGATGACCGAACAGGTCGTCTCGACCTTCGTGAAGGAGCCTCTGTCCGAAGAGGCGCTGGAGCGCCTGGAAGAGCACCTGATCGAGAGCGACCTGGGCCCCGCCGCCTCGGCCCGCATCGTCGAACGCTTCCGCGAGCTGCGCTTCGGCAAGACGTCGGACGAGCGCGAGATCAAGGAGGCCCTGGCCGAGGCCGTGGCCGCCGAGCTGCTGCCGCGTCAGGCGACCTTTGATCCCCTCAGCGGACCCAAGCCCTATGTCGTCCTGTTCGTCGGCGTGAACGGCTCGGGCAAGACCACGACCCTGGGCAAGATCGCCTCGGACCTGACGGCCAAGGGCGCCAAGGTGATGATCGTCGCGGGCGACACCTTCCGCGCCGCCGCCCGCGAACAGCTGAAGGTCTGGGCCGAACGCGCGGGGGCTGATTTCGAGAGCCGTCGCGACGGCGCCGACGCCGCCGGCCTGGCCTTTGACGCCTATGCCAAGGCCAAGGCCGAGGGCTATGACGTGGTCCTGATCGACACCGCCGGGCGGCTGCAGAACAAGTCCGCCCTGATGGACGAGCTGCTGAAGATCGTCCGTGTGCTGAAAAAGGTCGACGCCGACGCTCCGCACGAGACCCTGCTGGTGCTGGACGCCACCGTGGGCCGCAACGCCCTGGAGCAGGAAAAGGTCTTCGGCCGCACGGCCTATGTCTCGGGCGTGGTCATGACCAAGCTGGACGGCACGGCGCGCGGCGGGGTCCTGGTCCCCGTGGCCCAGGCCTCGGACGCCCCGATCAAGCTGATCGGCGTCGGCGAAGGCGTCGACGACCTGCAACCCTTCGACGCGCGCGCGTTTTCCCGATCACTGGTCGGGCTTGAGGACTGAAGCGTATGAGTGAAGCCGTCGAAACCAAACGTCCGCAGTGGATTCGTCAGGCCGTCGATTTCGGCGCCCTGATCGCCTTCATGGCCGCCTATTTCATCACCCGCGACATGATCAAGGCCACCTGGGTCCTGGTGATCGCCTCGATGATCGCCCTGGTCGTCGGCTTCGTGCTGGAGCGCCGCCTGGCCCCCATGCCCCTGATCACCGGCGGCTTCGCCCTGGTCTTCGGCGCCCTGACCATCCTGACCGACGACGACCTGTTCGTGAAGCTGAAGCTGACGGTGCAGAACGGGCTGCTGGCGGTCGTCCTGCTGGGGTCCATCCCGCTGAACAAGTCGCCGTTCAAGGCTCTGCTCGGCTCGGCCATCCAGGTGACGGACGCCGCCTGGCGCAAGCTGACCTTCCGCTACGGGATTTATTTCCTCTGCGTCGCCATCGCCAACGAGGTCTTCCGCAGCCCCGAGGCCGTCACCGCTATCTGGTCGGCGCTGAACCTCGGAACCCCCGACCCCAACGGCGTCTGGACCGGCTTCCGCGGCGTCCTGTGGATCGCCGCCTCCATCTTCGGTCTGTGCCAGGTGCCGCTGATCATGAAGAACATGATCAAGAACGAAGAGCCCGGCCCCATCTCGCCCGACACGGGGCTTTAAGCCCCGTCATCCCGGCCAAGGCCGCAAGGGCGCCGAGCCGGGACCGCTACAGACGCAACCCAGAGCAAGAGACGGCGTTACTTTGCGGTCCCGGATAACGGCTACGCCGTTTCCGGGATGACGATAGCTCGGGGCCTCAAGTAGCCCGTGAGGGCGGTAGGCCCCCAGACAAAATGTCTTCAAAACGTCAGGGTTTTCGTCGTCAAAGCGTAAAGCGCGGCTGTTAGCTGTCGCGCCATGTCCGGTTGCTCCACGCGGTCGGAACGGGGAACCAAGACGATGGTCAAGTCAGGCAAGCAGGCGAAGATCAAGGGCGGGCTGGCGGATTCGCCCAGCCACCTGATGCACCGGGTGTTGCAGCTGGCGCTCGACATCTACGCCGAGGAGGCCGGTCCTGACGGCCTGACCCAGCGCCAGTTCGCCGTGCTGGAGGCGGTCTCGGCGCGCTCGGGCCTGACCCAGACCGATCTGGTCAAGGCCACCGGCATCGACCGCTCCACCCTGGCCGATCTGGTCGCCCGCATGACCGCCAAGGGGCTGCTGGAGCGCGAACGCTCGGCCCTGGACGCCCGCGCCAAGGCCGTGCGCCTGTCCGAGGCCGGTCAGGCCGCGCTGGAGGCCGCCCGCCCGCGCGTCGTCGCCGCCGACAAGCGCATCCTGGCCCTGCTGCCCAAGGCCCGGCGCGAGGGCTTCCTCGACCTGCTGACCAGCCTGACCGACGCCGCCGACGCCGCCCCCGAACAGGCCCGCGCCGAGGCCAGGATCGCCAAGAAGGCCGCCAAGGAGGCCCGAAAGGCCGAGAAGGCCGCGAAAAAGGCCCTGGACGGCGCCCGGCCGAAAAAGAAGAAGAAGGCCGTTGAAGTCGTCGCCGAAACGGGCGCCGTCGAAGCGGTGATCATTCCGCTGAAAGACGTGGCGAAGGCCTAACCCCCTCGTCACCCTCGGGCTTATCCCGAGGGCCCATCGTTCGGCAAACGCCTCGCGTCCCTTGCAGACGAAAGGCGCGACCCGAGCGATTCCGCGCAGTTTGTGAGGCCGCCATAGGCCCTCGGGACAAGCCCGAAGGTGACGGTTGTTATGGGGTCAGACCCGGATATCCAGCAGCGAACCCGGCCGCTGATAGCGCGTAGCCGAAGGCGCTTCCTGCGTCTGAACTGATCGCACCGGCGTGTCCGCCCGGGTCTCGACCGGAGCCGCGGCGGGCGTCGGCGCGCTCACCCCCATGGCCGCGCGGAAGAAGGCGGACTGGGAGGTTCTCAGCGCATGGGCCGCGCCGCCTGCGGGAGGCGGAAAGGCCGGGCGGTCTGAAGGAATCGCGGACATGGGCCGACGATCCGCGCAAACGGTCTAGATATGGTTAATGCGCGATTCACCGTGTTTCGCACGGAAGCGGCGTTAGCGGACCGGGGCCTTCAGCGCATCGACCAGCTTCTGCAAGTCGGCGTCGGTCAGCACCGGCCCCGACGACTTGGCGACGATGGTCCCGTAGGCGTCGACGGCAAAGCTCTCCGGCACGCCCGAGACGCCCAGATCCAGCCCCGCCCGCCCCTCGCGGTCCACCAGGACCAGGGCGTAGGGGTCGCCCAGTTCGTCGAGGAAGGCGCGGGTCGCAATGGGGTCGTCCTTGTAGGCCACGCCGACGACATTGATCCCTTGCGCCTTGAGTTTCAGCAGCTGCGGGTGCTCCAGCCGGCACGGCGCGCACCAGCTGGCGAACAGGTTGACGATCATCGGCTTGCCGACCCCCGCCGTCTTCAGGTCCAGGCGCTGATCGGTCTCGACATCGCCTTGCAGGATGGGAAGGACCGTCAGGGGGATCGGCTGCCCCACCAGGGCGTCGGGCTTGTAGGACCGCCCCTGACCCGGCGCGCCGGACAGGGTGTTCAACTGGACCATCAGGAAGACGCCCACGGCCAGCAGGGCGACGATGGGGATCAGGGCGAACCAGCGGTTCATTTGCGGGCCTCTTCCAGGCGGGTCAGTTCGCGTTTCCAGCGCCGGGCGGCGACCAGGGCGCGCAGCGAGATCGCGGTGAGCGCGACTGCGCTGATCGCCCAGGACGACCAGACGAAGACGCCGTAGGGGCTCATGTCGAGATCCAGCATCGGCGGTTCCTTCAGGCTTCTTGCGCGGCGCGAGCGCGTAAGGACAGGACGCGGCGACGCCGCACCTCGGTGCGGATCGACGTCAGCCAGACGGCGCCGAACAGCAGGCCGTAGGCCGCCATCATGGTCAGCAGGGGCGCCAGATAGGCCGGGTCCAGACTGGTCCCGCCCGCGCGCAGCAAGGACGCCGGCTGATGCAAGGTGTTCCACCAGTCGACCGAAAACTTGACGATGGGCAGGTTGATCAAGCCGACCAGGCCCAGCACCGCGGCGGCGCGGCCAGCCTTGGCCTCGTCGTCGATCGAGGCGCGCAGGGCCATGTAGCCGAGGTAAAACAGGAACAGCACCAGCACGCTGGTCAGCCGCGCGTCCCACACCCACCAGGTCCCCCACATGGGCTGGCCCCACAGCGCCCCGGTGATCAGGGCCAGACCCGTCAGCACCGCGCCCGGCAGAGCGGCGGCGCGGGCGGCGGCGTCGGCCAGAGGGTGACGAAAGACGAGAGCGAAGAAGCTGGAAACGCCCAGGGCGGCATAGGCGCCCAGCCCGAGCGTCGCGGCGGGCACATGAATGAACATGATCCGCACCGTGTCGCCCTGCTGATAATCAGCGGGCGCGGTGAAGCTGAGCCAGGTCCCCACGGCCAGCAAGACGACCGCCAGCCCCCACAGCACCGGGGTGAGCGGGCGGGTGAAGCGCATGAAGCGGTCGGGATTGGCGAGGCCGAACATGGTCCGCCGATTACGCGGCGCGACGGGGAACGGCAAGCGCTCCGGATATCGCGTTCAGCAAAACAGCGGAGCGCGAAACCACCCACCCTCCGTCATCCCCGGGCTTGTCCCGGGGATCCAGAGACTCCAGCGTGGCAAGCGGCCCGCCCCGTGAGCCAAACAACAGGCGTCGTGTTTCTGGATTCTCGGCACAGGGCCGAGAATGACGGCCAAAATCTGCGACCTACAGCGTCAGCCCGTGCTCGGCGGCCAGGGCCTCCAGCTTGACCATCGGACGCGGTCCCCAGTGAGCGATGACTTCGGAGGCGGCCAGCGAACCCAGGGCCCCGGCCTCGGCCAGCGAAAGGCCGCGCGCCAAACCCAGCAGGACCCCGGCGGCGTACTGGTCGCCCGCCCCCGTGGTGTCGACCACCTTGTCCACCGGGACGGCGGCGATCTCGACCCGCTCGTCGCCACGGAACAGCACCGAACCGGCGGCGCCGCGCGTCACGGCGGCGACCTCGACGATGCGGCCCAGGTGGGCGGCGGCGGTATCAAAGTCCTCGGTCTCGAACAGGGCGTGCAGTTCGGATTCATTGGCCAGGACGATGTCGGCCGAGGCCTCGATGAAGGCCAGCAGCTCGGCGCGCCAGCGGTGGACGACAAAGCTGTCCGACAGGGTGATGGCGACCTTGCGGCCCGCCGCATGGGCGGCGGCGGCGGCGGCCTCGAAGGCGGCGCGGGCCGGGGCCGGATCGAACAGATAGCCTTCCAGATAGACGATCTCGCTGGCGCCGATCAGCTCGGCGTCGATGTCAGCAACCGTCAGCTGGTTGGCGGCGCCCAGGAAGGTGCACATGGTGCGCTGGGCGTCGGGCGTGACGTTGATCAGGCAACGGCCGGTGCCGAAGCCCTGCCCTGCGCCGTCTTCCAGAACCGGAGTGTCGAAGTGGACGCCGGCGGCGCGGATGTCGTGGCTGAAGACCTCGCCCAGGGTGTCCTTGGCCACCTTGCCGATATAGGCCGCGCGACCGCCGAACGAGCCGACGCCCGCCACGGTGTTGCCGGCCGACCCGCCCGAGGCCTCGACCCCCGCCGCCATGGCGTCATAGAGAGCCGCGCTCTGGGCTTCGTCCACCAGCTGCATCGAGCCGGGCGTCAGGCCCTGGGCGTCGAGGAAGGCGGGCTCGCACGGGCTCAGCACGTCGACGATGGCGTTGCCGACGGCGCAGACGTCGAAGCGGGCGGCAGAGATGGCGTTCTGGGTCATGCGCGCCCCATAGCGGGACAAGCGTCGCGACGCCAGCGCCGGGCTTTTCGCCGCCGTCGAAAACAGCCTATGCAGGTCGCCTCCGAGGAGCCGCCCCCATGATCGACGTCGCTGTCCTGACCCCCGACCCCGCCGACCCCTCCTACGCCGGGCAATGGCCGGGCGTGCTAGACCGACTGAGCGGGGCCCTCGCCACGGCGGGGATCAAGGCCCGGCCGACGCCCTGGACCGATCACGTCGAGAACGCCCATGGCCTGATGGACTATCCGTTGGTCCTGCCGCTGATCGTCTGGGGCTACCACCGCGATCATGACCTCTGGGTTCAGGCCTGCGCGACCTGGGCCGAGGCGGGCGCAGCCCTGGCCAATCCCGCCGAGGTGCTGCGCTGGAACTCCGACAAGCGCTACCTGGCCAAGCTGGCCGAGAAGGGCGTGGCCATCCCGCCGACCATCTGGACCGACCACGCCAGCCCCGCCGTGGTCGAGGCCGCCTTCGCCGCCACCGGCGCCGAGCAACTGATCGTCAAGCCGACCGTATCCGGCGGCGCCTGGCGCACGCTCAAGGTCGCTGCCGGCGACCTGCTGGAACAGGTGCTGACCGAGGCGCCGGAAGGCGGGGCCATGATCCAGCCCTTCCTGCCGACCATCGCCACAGCGGGCGAGACCTCCCTGCTCTTCTTCGGCGGCGACCTGAGCCACGTGGTCAACAAGCGCCCGGCCCACGCCGACGAGTTCCGCATCCAGGTCCAGTACGGCGGCCAGTACCGACGCCTGGATCAGGCCCCCGAAGGCGCGCTGAGCTTGGCCGAACGGACGCTCGCCGCCATCGACGAGCCCCTTCTCTACGCCCGCATCGACATGGTCCCCGACGCCGACGGCCAGTGGCTGCTGATGGAGGCCGAACTCATCGAGCCCGACTTCTACCTCAGCGCCGCCCCCGAGGCCGGCCCCCGCTTCGGCCGCGCCGTAGCGGAGCGGCTGGGGCTGTAGGGCCTCAGCCTATCACTAGCCCTCCCCCTCGAGGGGGGAGGGCTAGTGATAGGCTGAGGCCCTAC